>JBASRM010000409.1:0-14181 GCA_049273835.1 Blastocatellia bacterium
CCCACATGGTTTGTGTCGAAGATTCTATGCGGGCGTCCAGCAATCGGACGCGCAAAGAAGCCTTCAAAACCCCAACGAAACAACGGAAACGCCTCATTAGGCTCTTCCGCCAAAAGAGATCTGTTGGCAAAACAAACAAAGGCTAACCTCTAGCGCTGCGGCTTCGGACATACTGGCACGTCTGTTGACTAAGGGAACGTCGAAGATCCGTATCACCGGTAAGAATCAATAACAAGATCGGAACGGGAGACAAGATGAAAAGAGGAAGAGTGAAGTTTCTAACTGCAGCGTTCTTGTCCATTCAACTGATGGCTGTTATTTCAACAGTCCAGTCCGCAGAAGCACGAACTCGAGCTCGCCGATCCGGAAACGTTTCGTCACCCAACAGCGAAGTCAGCCGTACAGCGACAAGAGAGCTTCCTTCGCAACTCTTGCCCACAGACGACAACAATGTTTTTGAGAAATACGCAGCGACCAAGTCCGGGATTCTGCTCAGCGGACGCAATTGGGATGTAATGCGACCGGCGGGTCCCGCGGTTTCGATCGACCGCCTGCTCTCTAACGTGCGCGTGACTACCAACTGCAGAGCATCGCTTGTTGGGCATTTGATTAAGGATGCTTACATCCGAGTGACCGATATGAAGGGGTTCTCGGCGAATTTGTTCACGGCGCCGGGTACGATCCAGGCGTGGATTCGCGACCGCGCCCAGATTTCCTATGCGGATGGCTGTGTTGCTTATCGAGGCCATTCAAAGCCAGGGCCATTCTTTACTACGCCCGTTGTCAGTGCCTGGACCTGGACAGTTGATGATTCAACCCCTAACTCCTCATCCGCCAGCGAAGAAAGTGTTGGCCTGGAGAACGACGCAATTCCCGCTTCCCGGTTCCCATTGCCGGATTGGAAGTAACACGCTGCGGTTCTGAAATAATGAGAGAAAGAAACAAAGGAACGATCATGAAATTCTCAAAACAAATCGCAAGAATTCTAGTACTGGCCCTGTTGCTTCTCCCCTATCTAGCCATTCCTTTTAGTCAGCAGCTTGAGCCTGTAGCATTGGCGAAGCAGAAGGACGGATCAAAGATATCCGAGGATCTCCAGAACGCGATAAACCATGGCACGAGCCCGGTCTCTGTCATCATCGACACCACGCCCTCGAGCAACAGTCAGGTAGTTAGAAACCTGATGACGAAAGTGGCTGAGCTTGGCGGTAACATCGCCAGGAGCCTGAACAGCAGCAAGCAACTCGCCGGAAGTCTGCCTGCGGCTGCCGTCGATACCCTGGCCTCGGACAACGCAGTCAGGTTTATCTGGCTGGACAGGCCGACTCAGGTGGCCGGCCACCTTGAGACCACGACTGGTGCCGCTCAGGCACGCAGCTACGGCACCTCGGTAACCGGCACCATTAACGGTTCCGGGATCGGAATCGCCATACTGGATTCAGGCATTTACGGCGCTCATCATTCGTTCCTCAACTCATCCAACACCGCCAGCAGAGTAGTCGCCAGCATTGATTTCACCGGCGAGGGCAGGACCGACGACCCTTTCGGCCACGGCACTCACGTGGCTGCGATTGCGGCTGGTAATAATCACGTAGCCAACGGCGGTTATACGGGGATCGCTCCCGCCGCGAAGCTCATCAATGTCCGTGTTCTCGACTCTCAGGGACAAGGTTCTACGTCCAATACGATAGCGGGAATTGATTGGTGCATTGCCAACAGAGGCTTGTACAACATCCGCGTTCTGAATCTCAGTCTCGGGGCCACCGCTGTTGATTCGTACGCAAACGATCCCCTATGCCAGGCAGTCAGACGAGCCTTTGATTTCGGTCTGGTTGTCTGTGTGGCCGCGGGCAACAGCGGCAAAGATAGTGCCGGAGTGAAGGTCTACGGTGCGATTCACTCGCCAGGCATAGAGCCTTCCGCGATAACCGTGGGCGCGGCGAACACCTTTGGAACAAATTATCGCAGCGACGATACGGTAGCCACCTACAGCTCAAGAGGACCGACACGCGGCTATACCACCGACGCGGCGGGCGTAAAGCACTTCGACAATATTTTCAAACCTGATCTGATCGCACCCGGAAACAAAATCATCGAAGCGGAGTCGCCAAACAACGATCTGCTCGAGACTTCTCCGACCCTTGACGCGAATGTAAGCACCACCACCAGTCACGAGATGATGTATATGAGCGGCACATCGATGGCTGCTCCCTGCGTTTCAGGCGCGGCGGCGTTGATGCTTCAGCGAAATCCTGGAATGACTCCGAACCTGATCAAGGCCGTTCTCGAATACACCGCCCAGCCTCTCAGCAGATTCTCTAGAGTCGAGCAGGGAGCCGGAGAGCTGAACGTCGAAGGATCCGTGCGGTTGGCAGGCCTCATAAAACAAAGCCTCCTAGGGCTTACAGTTGGATCGCCATTGCTGGTTGCAGCAGCACCGACACAGACAACTTCGATAGGCGGCGTCACTTTCGCATGGGGCACAGGCATAGTTCAGAAGTGGAACATCGTCTTCGGTGCCAACTTGATTCTCAAGTATCAGGCAATCTACGGCACGACCAGCCTGTTGACCGATGGAGTGCTGTTTTCAAACGGTACTCTGCTGGCCAACGGGTCACTGCTGTCAGACGGAACGCTGCTGGCGGACGGGACGCTGCTGGCAGATGGAACGTTGCTGGCGGACGGGACGCTGCTGGCAGATGGAACGCTGCTAGCCGACGGGACACTCCTTGCAGACGGTACATTGCTGGCAGATGGAACGGTCTTGTCAGACGCCTATCTGGCGTGGAACACCCCAGGCTCGGCCGCGTTCTCGATAGCACTGGCGGCGCTTACAGGGGACCTCACGGAAACCATGCCGCTCGAGCCAGACCTTGACCCGGTCAACTAAAGTGCAAGATCGCAGAGGACAATTGCCCTCTGCACGTTTTGGCAGCGAAGCCTGATAAAGGAGAGCATTGTGTATCCTCTGGCGCAACAAAATTCGAGACTGGCGACGGCGCAAATCCTTCACTGGCGTGAAGCGAAAAACTTGATCGCGTCTCCGCTGGCAGCCGAGGAAGAAGCTGAAGTCCTTGACTTCCTGGGAGAACGGCCAATCCATACGTTCGGAATGGCCGGGTTCATACACGACAACGGGTTGGTGAGTCCTCATAATCGCGGCACATTCTACTCTTGCCGCAGCCAAAATGGTCGCCTTGAAGGCGTCGCACTGGTGGGTCATTTCATATTATTCGAGACCCAAAGCGAAGCGGCGATCAAATCCTTTGCTCGAGTGGCCCATCGCTATCCTAACGTTCATATGTTGCTCGGCGAGCAAGGGAAGGTTGAGTCCTTTTGGAAACACTACCAGCCGCGGGGACAGGCGGCTCGTCATTTCTGCCGCGAACTGCTTTTAACCCTGCAATGGCCCGTCGAAGCGCGTGAAGCGGTGCCGGGTTTAAGATTGGCTGTGCCTGCCGATCTCGACTTGATCGTCCCATCGCATGCAAGGACTGTTGTGGAGGAAAGCGGCATCAATCCGCTTGAAACCGACCGGTCCGGGTTCCTCCAGCGTTGCCAGCGACGGATCGAACAAGGTCACACATGGGTGCTCACCGAAAACGGGAAGCTTATATTCAAGGCAGAGATTGTAACCGACACATCAAACGTCATCTATCTGGAAGGCGTCGAGGTTAACCCTGAGGAGCGCGGCAAGGGCCACGGGCTACGTTGTATCTCGCAGTTGACCAGGACCCTATTGCAGCGCACGGCATCGATTTGTCTGTTAGCTAACCAGCGAAACATTGGCGCTCAGAGTTTCTATCGCAAGGCCGGCTTCAAACAGATGAGTTACTACGACACGATCTTCTTAAAAGAGAATCCAGAAATCGTCCAGTAAGGAACAAATGAACCGAGAGCGCTATGCAAGACCTTATATGCGGCTCATCGCCGTCATCGGCGCAGAAGTCGTGTTGCTCTCGCTGTTCACCGTAAGCTTTTCGCAACTCGGTTTGCAGTTTCTTCTGCTCGCGCTCGCAACGATAGCAATCGGTTCGCGCAATGTAGTTCATTTTTTCCGCTTCGACTCGTCGGTCTCGGTTTCCGACATCTTTATTTTTCTCGCCATCCTGCTGTTCGGCGGAGAAGCAGCGGTTTTGCTCGCGGCTATTGAGGGATTCTGCTCCTCTCTCAGAATAACCAAGAAGCCGCTCACGATGATGTTCAACTCGGCCGGGATGGCGGTCTCGACTTTTATAACGGTGTGGGCGTTGCAAGCGTGGTTCGGCCCGATACAGGTCGTGTCCAGAGGCGGAACCTCACCGAAGTTGATTGCCATGACCTGCGCAATGGCGCTGCTCCAGTATGTTTTCAATTCCGGGATCATCGCAATTGCAGGCGCGTTGAGGATTGGCGAGCCGATCTGGGCGACCTGGAAAAAACATTACGTATGGACGTCGATCACATACTTCGCCGGCGCGTCCGCTGCTGCACTCACCGCCAAGCTGATCAGCGTGGTTGGGTTCTATGCATTCATCGCAACGACCCCGATTGTAGTCATCGTTTACTTTACCTATCTGACATACATCAAGAACGTTGAATCCTCGGCGACTCAGGCTGAGCAGGCCAAGCGGCATCTTGCGGAAATGCAGGAGAGCGAGGAACGCTTTCGAAGCGCGTTCGACCATGCACCAATCGGAATGGCGCTCGTCGCACCGGACGGCAGATGGCTCCAAGTCAACCAGTGTTTGTGCAATATCGTTGGCTACTCTGAGAATGAGTTCAAAGGAATGACCTTCCAGGCGATCACTCATCCGGACGATCTTGGTGAGTTCCTCGACCCTCTCAAAGACGTTCTGGAAGGAAAGACGCTCACGCATCAGATGGAGAAGCGCTATCTTCATAGGCTTGGCCACGAAGTTTGGGTGCTGGTTGGAGTGTCGCTGATCCGGGATTCAGAAACCGGGTGCCTTCACCTGATCTTTCAGATCCAGGACATAACGGATCGGAAACGCGCCGAACAGCAATTGGTCCACGACGCTTTCCACGATGCGCTTACGGGGTTACCCAACAGAGCGTGGTTCATGGAGCAACTTGAGATTTCACTCGACCGAATGCGCTGTCAGAAGGACCACCTCTTTGCGGTACTGTTCCTGGATCTCGACCGATTCAAGCTGATCAACGACAGCATCGGACATATGGTCGGAGACCAGTTGTTGATCGGCATCGCTAACAGGTTGCGTCACTGCCTTCGCCCGGGAGACAAGGTGGCGCGGCTTGGGGGCGATGAGTTCACCATCCTGCTGGACGGTATCCGCAATGCCGCCGAAGCAGTTGAGGTCGCCGAACGAATCCAAAAGCATCTGTCTCAACCGTTCAATCTCGGCGGATATGAAACCTTTACCACAGTTAGCATTGGCATAGCACTTTCGGATCCGGACTGCGAGGTCCCCGAGGACTTTCTTCGCAATGCCGACACTGCTATGTACCAGGCTAAATCTCTAGGCAAAGCGCGGTACGTCATCTTCGATAAGGGGATGCACGCCCGCGCAGTGAACCTTCTGCAACTCGAGACTGACTTACGCCGCGCGATCGATAGAGAAGAATTCTTCATCGAGTATCAACCGGTCGTGGCGATAGAGACCGGACGGCTTACGGGGTTCGAAGCTCTGGTTCGATGGCAGCACCCGGAACGCGGATTGATCTCGCCCGACAGGTTCATTGCTGTTGCAGAGGAGACCGGATCAATCGTCCCAATCGGACAGTGGGTGCTTCTACAGGCTTGCCTCCAGATGAAACGCTGGCAAGAGAAATATTCTTTCGGAAACCCGCTGTCGGTCAGCGTAAATCTGTCCGGGCGGCAGTTCGCCCACGCTAATTTCCTCGAACAGGTCACTCAGGTTCTCGACGCGACCGGGTTGGATCCACACTCGCTGAAGCTGGAAATAACCGAAAGCATCGTAATGGAGAACGTGGAAAGCACCGCCGGCAAACTCGAGAAACTTCGAGCCCTGGGAGTCGAACTCAGCATCGACGATTTTGGCACAGGCTACTCGTCCCTGAGCTACCTGCACCGTTTGCCGATAGACACGCTTAAAATCGACCGCTCTTTTGTCAGCCGCATCGGCGAGAATAATGAGAACAAGGAAATCGTCCGAACGATAATCATCCTGGCTCAAAACCTCGGCATGGGCGTGATAGCGGAGGGGGTTGAGACCGAAGGGCAGCTTGGCTTGCTTCGAGAGCTCGGGTGTCACTGCATTCAGGGATTCCTGGTTTCCAAGCCCCTCGCCGCAGATCATGCCGAGAAGTTAATCGAGCGAGCGTCATCCCCGTGGCACGAGACACTTCTCGATCCGCTGAAGCCGTACAAGGACGAGACGTTTCCCATTTTGGCCAGCCCATACTCAATGTGAAGCCTCTCCAGCACTGGCTTCGCCATCCTTGCAACCGTCAACTCACCTGCGATTCTCTCTGAAATAACCTCGCTTTTTCGGTATCGTATTAATGCATCGACGCTGCTCACGAGCCGTTGCTTGACACCCCAAAATAGCGGCCCGTAGCATGCGCTTATGCCCCACGCTGAAAGGAAGCGGCTATTCCTGGTCGACGGAATGTCGCAAATCTATCGGGCTTACTACGCGCTTCCAAGTCTCTCAAATTCGCGCGGCCTTCCCACAAATGCGATCTACGGTTTCACAATGATGTTGCGGAAACTGATCACATCCGAGAAGCCTGATTATCTTGGTGTAGCGTTCGATTCGCCCGGGCGTACTTTTCGTCACGTCGCCTTTGAATCTTATAAGGCGACACGCACCGCGATGCCCGATGACTTGACTCTCCAGATTCCCTACATTGCGCGGCTGTGCGAAGCGTTGCGCGTTCCCATCGTTCGTGAAGCGGGCTTCGAGGCCGACGATATAATCGGAACGCTCGCGGCTCAAGCTGAGCGCGCCGGCATGTGCGTAGTAATCGTCACCAACGATAAAGACTTGACCCAGCTGGTCACCGACCATGTCACGATCCTGCGCACCGAGCGGACCGGCGAAATGAAGATGCTGGACGCGAAAGCCGTCGAGGAAAAGATGGGTGTGCCACCAAATCAAGTAGTCGAGTTGCTCGGCCTGTGGGGCGACACGATCGACAATATTCCCGGCGCACCGGGTATCGGCGAAAAAGGCGCAAAGCAGATTATTCAGCAGTATGGCACGATCGAAAACGCCATCGCCCACGCCGATGAGATCCCCAGAAAGAACTACCGCGAAAGTCTAAAGAACAATGTCGAGCTGATTCACCAGTCCCGGGAACTGGTGAAAATCGCGTGCGAAATGCCGATCACCCTCGACCCCGCAGGGCTGATTTATGAATCGCCCGACCGCCGAGCGGCTTACGAGTTGTTCTCTGAGCTTGAATTTGCTCAGCTTGCCCGCGAGTTTCAAGATGCCGCCCAAACAACTAAGCCGACAATCGCAGCCAGCGAGTCGGGAAGAGCTCAGTATTCGCGCATCGGCACAACGGCTGAGCTTGAACGCCTGGTTGAATCGCTGTGGGACAAGGAGCGATTCGGATTCGCAATCGGCGAACACGAGGGTGTCGTGCGTGGGGTAGCTATCGCGCCGGAAGCGATGCGCGCTTCCTTTGCGGAGTTCAATGAATTCAGCTCAAAGCAAGATCCCATTCCGACGATGAAAGAGGTTTTGGAAAACGGGCTGGTTCGAAAGGCAATTCATGATTGGAAGGGCACCCTCACTTCGCTAAACCGCTACATCTGCGAGCGAGATGACCGCCTCGCTCCGCTGATGGCTTTCGCCAAGGAATGCGATGGCGGGATTCAGAGTTTCACTCCGGCGATTCGAATCGAAGGCGTCGAGGATGACACGTTGATCGCGGCTTACTTGCTCGATCCGAATCGAGCCAATTACCGCCCGAACGATCTGGCGCGCGAGTATCTTGGAGTCGAGATGGCCGAGAACATCGTGGGCTTTGAACCCCATGCAGCGCAAGCACTGCAGACCGCGGACCTTGCGCTTCAACTTGCAACCGTTCTCGGCCAAAAGCTCAAAGAACAAGAGCTCGACCGTGTGTACCGAGCGATCGAGCTGCCGCTTGTAGAAATTCTGTTTGAGATGGAGCGGACCGGCGTGCGGATCGATCTTTCGGCTCTGAACAAAGCCGGACGTGAAATGGAAAGCGAACTTGCCAGGCTGACCGGCGATATTTACAAGCTTGCCGATCAGGAGTTCAACATCAACTCACCGCAACAGCTGGGGGAGATCTTCGAGAAGCTGAACTTCGAGGTTGGCCGCAAGACAAAAACCGGACGTATTTCCACATCGGTAGATGTGCTCGAGGAGCTGGCGACAAGATATGAACTCCCGCAAAAGATCATCGACTATCGTGAGATAGCAAAGCTCAAGAACACCTATTGTGACGCCCTTCCAAGGCTGATCGATCCGCGCACCGGACGCGTTCACACCACCTTGAATCAGGCTGTGTCCGCTACCGGAAGATTGTCGTCGACCAATCCGAACCTTCAGAACATTCCAATCAGATCGGAGCTTGGCCGCCGAATACGTGCCGCGTTCGTCGCATCTCCCGGTTATAAATTGATGTCGGCTGATTACTCACAGATCGAGTTACGAGTCTTCGCGCACATCACCAGCGATCCGGTTATGACCGAAGCTTTTAAACGCGGAGAAGATATTCACGCGCGCACCGCGCGCGAGGTGTTCGGCGCGACGACCAAACAGGAAGAGTCCGATGCCCGGCGGCTGGCCAAGATAGTCAACTTCGCAATCCCGTACGTGATCGGTCCATTTGGTCTCGCGCAGCGCACCGGGCTGACGCGCGCTCAGGCAAAAAAGGTAATCGAGGATTACTACCAGACGTACACTGGAGTTCGCCATTACATGGAAGACCTGCCCAAACAAGTGCGCGAGACTGGTATTGTGCGAACGATGTTTGGGCGCATCCGCCCGATCCCGGACATCAACAACCGCAGTCATGCGTTGAGGGCGAGGGCAGAACGCGAAGCGATCAACGCGCCGATTCAGGGAACCGCGGCCGATCTTGTCAAGATGGCAATGATTCACGTTGACGCGCGACTCAAACGAGACAAGCTCGGCGCGCGAATGATACTTCAGGTTCACGACGAGCTGCTGCTTGAAGTACCTGAAAAGGAAATCGATATTACAACTGAGGTTGTCCGGGAAGAGATGGAGACTGTCCATCCTCTCGCCGTCCCGCTGGTAGTCGACGTTGGGATTGGTAAGAACTGGATGGAAGCTAAACCCTAGGCACGTACGCTCCGGCCTGTGCTAAATCCAGGACCGGTTTAAGAGCGTCTCAAATCGAATAGCAAAGTCGAATCGCAATCGAATCAATCAACGTTCAGAGACGTCGTGGCTGGATCCCCCGAACTAATGGCCTTTCTCCGTTGAAAGAGTTTTCGCAGGTACGCGATCAAAACGGCGACCCCGATTACGATGAATTTCTTAAGCGCCAGCAACCCGCCTAACAGCAATTTGAAGAGTCCGGCTTTGGCTGCAACTTTACCGGCGATCAACGCGCCGATCCCGTATGCCGCAAACTTATCAACCGATGGGTTGAAGTCAGAATATCGATTGCCCGCGTTGAACTGAACAAAGCCCAGTACCTCTTGCATTCGATTCCTAATCCCGCTCAGCTGCCTCATGGATGAAACTGCATTAAAGGATAGAACGCCTTTGCGGCCGAGCACGCGAATGTCATAGTTCAGGGTATTTTCCGTCAGATCGGCAAATTTGAGTTCTTTCGCCCAGTAGAGTTTATGGCTCGTTTTGTCGTAGTGCGGCGGTGCGGCCCAACCGATCAACTCGACGGCTTCATAGCCTTGTTTCTCGCGCTCTTCGTTGGCTTCGATGGTATCTTGCTTCATCTGTTTGAGCAGGTCGTTGTAGTCGATGGCTTCGGCATCATCATCTTTCACGAAACCATCCTCATCGTAACGGATGACTACGCCCCATCCGTCTTCACTGAGCGGGCTTACATCGGATGGAAATAACATACCCAGGGTTTTCCTCCCGGGAGGGTTGCCCCAGGCTTCAACCAGCAACCGTTCCGATTGCTCAGGGTTCAAATACCTGAAGCCATCAGGAACCGTTAGCGTAGCGAGTCCGTTCCCGATCATTATTGAGCCGCGCTGATATTTTAGCTGCGCCTCGAATTTCTCGCCGGTCATGTCCTGCGATTCTTGTTTCGCTTCCTTTGCCGACGGTTTCTCTTTCTTAGGCGAAGGTTTCGCCTTGTCTGCTGCGACGCTCGTCATTGAGAAAACTAGCAGAAGTAGCACCAATAGACTTTTCATGGTTAAACTCCTCCCCCACAACCGTCAGAGGGTTCCCAAATCAACCATTCTTCGAGGGCAGGAACTGAACTATCCAGAAGTGGGAACCTGAGCAGCCACGCGTATTAGTCGCGCCATCATAACATATGACACAACCATCGGCCTTGGAAATATCAACGCCCGCTACGGATGGTTAAGCTGATGTTACTGCCCATGTCTTCGGCGGGGCCGTAGATTGCAGCCGCGGTACGACGCCGATCACGCGGTCAATTGTTAAGAGATTAGTACCAGGGTCAATTGACGCTGACGCTTAAGGAAAAGGAGTGGCAAGCCGCCATTCTCAGCGTGTGCTTTCGACCACATAGGTTCGCTTCACTTGATCAAGCGACGTCACGCCCGCCTGCTTCATGATCAACTCGAGCTCACCGCGCAAAATATCCAGGACTTTCTCAATGCCCGGCTGCCCGAACGCCGCCAGCCCCCAGATGTAAGGCCGGCCTACGCACACTGCTTTAGCGCCAAGCGCGAGAGCCTTGAAGATGTCTGTTCCGCGTCGAAACCCGCCGTCGATCAGGACTGGGATGCGGCCCCCAACGGCTTCGATCACTTCGGGCAGGCACTCAATCGTGCTTCTCCCGCTCTCTTCCGCGCGACCGCCGTGATTCGAGACAATGATGCCGTCAACACCGTGCTCGACGCTAAGAGCAGCGTCTTCGCGAGTGACTATACCTTTCAGCACCAGTTTCATCTTCGTGCTGTCTTTCAATCGGTGAACGAAGTCCCACGTCAGATTCGGCGCGTAATAGTCGCGCAGCCCTGTCAAATCGAGGCCATCGAACATTGGCCTCCGCTTGAGGCGCCCTTTCAAACCGGGTTGATGGCAGTCTGTACAGGTTCTGGAGTCGACGCGCTTGAATCGCTCCAGCGTCTCCGTGTTTCTGCCCGCAGGGAGGTCCACCGTCAACACCAACACCGGCGAGCCCGCCGCTTCGGCGCGCTTGACCAACGCCTGGGTCACGTTCCAACTCGCCGTCGGGTAAAGCTGATACCAAACAGGTGCGCCTCGCGCGGCAATTACGTCCTCAACTGAAGTCGTCGTTACCGTCGAAAGAATTTGCAGCTGTCCGCGGCTGGCCGCGGCCCTGGCCGTAGCGATCTCACCTTGAGAGTGAAATGCACGCTGGCTTCCTACCGGCGAGATGACGATCGGAGTTTTCCACTTCACCCCAAAAATTTCCGTCGACGTGTCGGTGCGGGTCACATCGATCAGCCGTCGAGGCCGAATCTGGAACTTTGAGAACCCTGCTCGATTCGCGTGAAGCGTGGCGTCGTCGTCCACGCCGGTCGCCATGTATCCAAAATGAGCCGGCGGAAGCGTCTGTCGCGCGACCGGCTCGAAATCCAAAACGCTAAGGGCTTGATCCGGTGAAGCTATGAGCTTTTGCATCGACGGTTCATCACCGCTCTCGCCGGTTGTTTTCTGAAGCGCGGCGATCAACTCCTCCATCGGGCCGGCCGGAAGCGTCATCGCAAGCAGAGGGCTTCCGGCGAGAAATTTCAAGAATCTTCTGCGCGATTGAGTTCGATCTGTAGTTGTGTCCATTATCACCTCGCGGCAAATCTCGCTCGAATCATCCTTCTTAAAGAGGTATCGATGCCTGATGCGTTTCGAATCACACCGGCAAGCAAGATCACCCCGCCGCTGTTGTATTCGAAACGTGTCCCGGGCGTTTCCCGCATCGGCCAATCAAGCACAAACTTCAGCCAGTCGCACCGGCAGTTGTTCAACTGAAACAGCGGGGATCCGTTGTACGGATCCTCCCCCCAATCGAGTCCCGTCCTCATCGTCAGCAGGTCTCGGAGGGTCATCGCCGACTTGCGGCTGTCGAGGTTTCGGATCTTCAGGTACTCAGGGAAAAAGCTGAGGACTGGCTGATCTATGCTTGTGATCTTGCCCTGATTCAAAGCGATCCCGACAAGCAACGATGTGACGCTCTTTGAATCCGATTGAAGAGTGTGCAGATCGTCAGCTCCCCAGCCGTTGAAGTACTCCTCGGTAACAAGGTAACCGTTCCGCGCGATGAGCAGACTGTCGATGCCGCTGATCTCATTTCTTCGAATGCGTTTGATAAGTTTCTTGAGGATCTTGTTGTTGAGCTGCTGATCCTGGGGCGAGGAAGTTCTCCATCCAGCGGTCGGGGTAATAATCACCGGGGACTTGCGTATCCGCGCTAACGTTTCGGCTCAGGCTTGCCAAAACGAGCGGCGCAAGACAAACGGCGACCGCAAATGACCTTCGAATTCGGCGCATCATCTCGCTGCCTCACTACACTCATCACCGCCCCTCGAACTCCTGATTGCTTGTGCGAGCGCCCCTGAGTTTATATAAATAACATGACTATGAAAAGTTCTGAATGGTGGTTGACTGCGCTGCTGACTTGTCTGATTCTTGCGACGCTTGATGTGTCGGCCTTGGCCCAACAAAAAAAGCGAGACACGCAGCCCGAGGCCACTGTAACAGCGGAAGAGGCAACGCAACTGGAAGCAGTTATCAGCACCGATATGGGAATGGTGCGCTTTGAGTTTTTCCCCGCCAAAGCGCTCAACCATACACAACAGTTCATCAAGCTGGTTCGGTCCGGCTTCTTCGATGGCTCGGCGTTTCACCGAGTCATCCCGCGTGGGGTCATTCAGGGCGGGGATCCGCTGCTCAAAGATCCCCAGGCGCCTCGCGAGCGCTGGGGCACTGGGGGCTTGAACCAGATCTCGGACGAGTTCAGCGACATTAAACACGTTCGTGGCACGGTCTCTGCCGTTCGCATTCCTGGAAAACCTAACAGCGGCGGCACGCAGTTCTTCATTTGCGCTTCGCCGCAGCCTCAGCTTGACGGCCAGTCTTCGGCTTTCGGACAGGTCACCGAGGGAATCGACATCGTCGATCGAATCTCACTCACACCCGCCGACGGCAACGGATTGACTGTCACTCCAGTCAAGATCATCAGTATCAAGATCGAACGAAAGAAGCTCGAACCCTTCAAAGACGCGACCGTCGATCAGATGCGCAAAGAAGTATTGCTTCGAACCAGCCTGGGCGACATAACCCTCGAGATGGACCCCGATCTCGCGCCTGAACACGTGCGCAATTTTTTGAAGCTGGTCGAGACTGGCTGGTACGATCACACCGCCTTTCATCGAATTATTCCCGGCTTTGTCATTCAAGGCGGGGAGGGCAACACCCGCACCGATCACAAGCCCCATCAGGCGGACCAGTGGGTGCGCAAGCTCAAGGGTGAGTTCAGCCACACAGCGCTGCACATTCGCGGCGTGCTGTCGATGGCGCGAACCAACGATCCCGACTCAGCTCAGACTTCGTTTTTCATCGTGCTCGCCCCGGCGCCCCATCTTGATGGCAAATACACAATCTTCGGCAAGGTTGTAGTCGGCTTCGACACTATCGAGCAAATCGAGAAGGCGGCTCGCAACGGCGAAGCGCCTGTTAATCGAATCGAGCTTATCGAAGCAGTAATCAAGCAGTGACCCTTACGTTCCAGCCTACACAGCCGGCCAATGCTCGAAGATGCTCACAGCCGTCAGGCGTGAGAGACTCACGTTCCAGCCTACACAGCCGGCCAATGCTCGAAGATGCTCACAGCCGTCAGGCGTGAGAGCTTCAAGTTCCAGCCTACACGGCCGGGCAATACTCGAAGATGCTCACAGCCGTCAGGCGTGAGAGACTCACGTTCCAGCCTACAGGGGCAATACTCGAAGATGCTCACAGCCGTCAGGCGTGAGAGCTTCACGTTCCAGCCTACACAGCCGGCCAATGCTCGAAGATGCTCACAGCCGTCAGGCGTGAGAGCTTCACGTTCCAGCCTACA
>JBASRM010000414.1:0-19506 GCA_049273835.1 Blastocatellia bacterium
CGATCAAGACGAGGTCAGGCAATGGCTTGTTTTCGCGCAGCAGCCGCGAATAACGCCGGCCGACGACTTCATACATCGATTGGAAATCGTCGGCGCGGCCCTCAACCGAGCGCACTTTGAATTTGCGATAGTCGGACTTCTTCATTGCACCGTGTTCGCAGACCACCATCGATGCGACGTTCTCGGAGCCCTGTATGTTCGAGATGTCGAACGACTCGATGCGATCGGGAACCGTGGGCAACTCGAGAGTCTCGCGAAGCTCATCAAGCACCCTCCTCATATCCGGTCGCTGCATGCGAAAACGCTGGTCGAAGTTTAACCGCCCGTTCTTCTCGACCAGATCGATCAAGTCCCGCTTTACCCCGCGTTGAGGTGCAATGATGCGAACCCGTCGCCCGCGCTGCGTGGTCAAGTATTCTTCGAGCAACTCGCGGTCTTCGAAGTCGACCGGCACGTAGATCTCGCCGGGCGCGTAATCTCCCGCGGTGTAATACTGCTTTAGTGCCTGCCCGACGAACGTCGCCGGGACAAATGGATCGACGATGTCCTCCCAGTAGAACTCCCGCTTGCCAACAACCTTTCCCTCTCGCATTGTGAACAGCGACATCGCCAGCAACGGTCCTTCCCGATAATAGCCGAAGATGTCGATGTCATCGCGCGAAATCACCATCATCTTCTGCTGTTCACCAAGCTTCTCGATAGTCTTGAGTTGATCTCGATAGCGCGCGGCTGCTTCGAACCTCAACTCATCAGACGCTTCGTGCATGCGCCGCTTCAACTCTGCTCCCAGGTCCGCCGTCTTCCCCTGCAGCAACAGGTCGACGTCGCGCACAGCTTCGTTGTATTGCCCCATCGAACAGAGCCGGCCGACGCAGGGTCCTAGACATCGCTTGATGTGATACTCGAGGCAAGGGCGATCAGCCTTACCGTCGATCTCCATAGTGCAGGTTCGTAGCTGAAAATTCTTGTTGATTAAATCGAGCGTGTTCCACGCGAGCGAGATCGGGAGAAACGGCCCGTAATACTGGGCACTGTCTTTCAGTATCTTTCGGGCGATCATCGCCCGCGGGGCCGGTTCATTGGTGATCTTGATATGCGGGTACTGCTTATCGTCCTTTAGAAGCACGTTGAAGATCGGTTTGTGCTTCTTTATGAGATTCGATTCAAGGGCAAGCGCTTCGATTTCGTTGTCGGTGACGATGAGATCGACGTCGGTGATGCGGGCGATCAAATCGCCGGTCCTGAATTGATTGGCGCGGTCGGAATGAAAGTACTGACGCACCCGATTTCGAAGATTCTTCGCCTTGCCGACGTAGATGATCTTGCCTCGAGTGTCGCGGAACAGGTAGCAGCCCGGCTGAGCGGGCAAGTTGGAAAGTTTCTCTTCAAGCGACATTGCGACGATTTGGACTTGAGAGGGGGCCTTGGGTGGCCGCCGTCATTCCCCACGGGCTCTCTATTTCAAGCACAGAAGCACTCCTCCAAAACTACTCGAGCTTGAAAAGCGGCACGTATTTTCCTTCTTCGAATGTGAACTTGAAATTGCCTTCGAAGCGGCGAATCCCCGACACCCCTGCGCCGCTGGCCAGCGTCGGCATTCGCAGCGTCCCTTCGTACTGGCTGTAGTCGATGGTCGCATTGAATGACCTCATCTTGCTGGCTTCTTTGTCGAGCGATTCGAGGTTATGAAGCGCCTCGATCTTGACGGTTAACACCTCGCCGGTCTGGGGATCGAGTTGGACTACGCCGGAAGCCAGCGCCACGTTGGTCACGTCCGCACGGGGCACGAATCGAAACCACCGCTCGTTTTTGCGGTCGGACACAACCTCCTGGAAGTTATAGTTCTTGATGAGTTCAGGCAACAGTGGAAAAAACGCCACGTCCCACACTGCCCCGAACGAGAGCAGCGTTGGTTCGTCCTCCTTTATTCGCTCTTTGGGATTTCCTTTTTTGTCGGTGTCGCCAAGCACGCGCACCACGACTGGGGTTTTGCCGGTCTTATCGGGTTTCTTCGACGGCTCGACCCTGACTGTGGTGTCGCGAAGTTCCTCCGTAGACACTTTGTCGCCCTTCGCCTTATACCGCTCGACATGGATCTTCTGTTCGTAGCGACAGTGATCCCGAAAATAAAGCGAGCGATCCTGGTTGGCGGCTGCTTTACAAACCAGCTCCGGCGCGTTGCAAGTTTGAGCATGCGCGGTACAGGCCGTTAAGGCGACCATGGCGATGGTTAGAAAGGGGTGTCTCATCAACTTCTTGACTCCTCAAAGGTTTTTCGTGTATTAACTCTGCGTCGCTCACAAAAAGTATAAGTTAGTCGGTGATACCACGGCAAACATCCTGATCTCTAGCGCAGCGAACCTCAGCCCGTGCTGATCGCGCTAGGTTTGCTCGGCCACAAAACCGGCACATCAAAAAGCGTATGGAGGCTCAAATGAAGCTTAAGGGATTGGCTGTACTCGGCCTCGCGGCCGCAATCCTGCTAGGCAATGCCTGCGCGACCAAGAAATATGTTCGCAATCGCGTTAACGAGCGGGCGACGCCGCTGGAAAGCAGAACTGGAGAGTTAGAGGAGACCTCGCGGCGCAGCACTCAGGATATAGGTAGACTCGGGCGCGACATTGAAGAGACCCGGCAGCGAACCGATCGCGCCCAACAACAGGCCGATCGAGCTGCCTCATCCGCCGAGCAAGCTAATACGCGAGTCACCGGCGTCGAGCAAACTGTCTCCGATTTGAGAACTAACCTCGACAAGTATACCGTTCAGAAGACGGTAACTATTCAGTTCAATGCCGGCAAATCAGAATTGTTGCCCGAAGCCATGACGTCGCTCGACGAACTCGCCAGCCAGATCAAAGACCGAAACGGCTTCCTGCTGGAGATTGAAGGTTTCGCTTCCGCCGAGGGCAAGTCCGAGCTCAACGAACGATTGAGCCAGGCCCGATCGGAAGCCGTTAGGAGATATATGGCCGAGCGGCACAACATTCCACTGTTTCGAATGTCGATGCTCGGCTTCGGCACAAGCCGTCCGGTCGCGGGCAACGAAACGAAGGAAGGCCGCGAGCAGAACCGCAGAGTCGAAGTCCGCCTGCTCACCAACAACGCCGTCAGCCAGCACTGATTGTCAGAATTAGAACTGCGGAAGGCAGAAAGCAGCAGGCAGGTCCGCCTTCTGCCTTCTGCCTTTTGTTTTTGGATCTTGGCTCCTGATTATGGAATTCGGCATTGAGATACCAACGGGTAAACCCTTCGACTCGGTAGCGCTGGGACTCAATGCCATAGACTATTTGATCGTCGTCCCACACTATCCCGGCTTCAACACAAAAGTACCGCTTCTCTCACACACTCTCGCGCCGGGAGGCCAGTGTGCGACGGCCATGGTCACGCTCGCCCGGCTGGGCATGCGAGCCCGTTACATCGGTAAGGTAGGCTCCGACGACCTGGGCAGAGTTCAGATTCGATCGCTTGAATCCGAAGGCGTCGAATCAAGCGGCGTGGCCGTCGTTGAGGGCGCAGAGAGTCAAATCGCGTTCATCGTCATCGATGAAGCAAGCGGAGAACGGACAGTTATCTGGCATCGCGATGACCGATTGTTGATTGACGAAAGCGAAGTTGATGCGGAGGCAGTTTGCTCTGGACGGGTGCTTCTCCTGGACGGGCACAATGTTGCGGCTTCAATTGCCGCCGCGCGTTACGCGCGGGCCGCAGGCATTCCGACTGTGCTGGATATCGACAACATCTACCCAGGGTCGGAAGTCCTGCTGCCGCTGATTGATTTCCTGATTTCATCAACCAGCTTCCCATTGAGGATGACAGAGGAATCCGACCTGAAGACCGCATTGAAGAAGTTGTCTGCAATGACGGGTTCTATGTTTGTCGCTGCCACGTTGGGGCGCGACGGCGTGCTCGCCTACTTTCGCCGTGAATTTCTTTATTCTCCCGCTTTCACGGTAGATTGCCGGGACACGACTGGCGCCGGAGATGCGTTCCACGGCGGCTTTATCTACGGGCTGCTCTCCGGCTTTTCAGTTGAGGAAACTTTACGAGTTGCAAACGCGGTTGCCGGTCTGAAATGCCGCGCGATCGGAGCGCGAACTGCGTTGCCTACGCTCGAGGAACTACACGCGCTACTCACGGCTCCCGCCGCAACCTAGGAAGAACTAATCCATCGCCACGAAGCCAGTAAGGCACCAAGGCACACGAACCGACAACTTCTTGCCAATGATCGACTTGTGTTACTCCGTGTCTTTTCTGTCTTAGTGGTGCGTTCCTGTTCACACTAGCTTCCCATCAGCTCTTCCAGATACCGCCGGCTTCTCAAGGCGCTATCAAAAGGCCGTACTCCAACTTGCTCCGCATCCACATCCTGTTCAACGACGGCCCAACCGTCATAGCCGCAATCCATCAGTCCTTGTTTGATTCCGTGAAAATCCACTCCGCCATCCCCAAGCTCACAGAACACGCCTCGCCGAACCGCATCCAAAAATCCGATCCTTTCTCGACGCACTGATTCGAGCACGGCGGGCAAAACGTCTTTCAAATGAAGGTGCCACACACGCGAGCCATACTTCCGCAGCGCTTCCACTGGATCGCCGCCGCCATAAGAATAATGACCGGTGTCCAGGCAGAGCCCGATCAGGGCCGGATCGGTGCTTGCCGAAAGCCGTTCGATTTCGCCGGGTGTCTCTACTAATGTTCCGGCATGATGGTGAAACGCCGTGGCGAGACCCAACTCGCGACAACCTGCCGCTATCCTTGTGAGGATCTGAACCGCATCATCCCATTGATTCTCGCTCATCCCATCACGTTCTTCTATCACACGGCCGGCCACCTCCATACGCGCGTCAATCATTTCACCGGCGAGAACGATCAGCCGGGCGCCTGCCCTCGCAAGCAGTCGGGCGACTTTCATTGCCTCGCGGTAGCTGGCGTCGTGGCGCTCCGGCTCATCGAGAGGAAGCGGCACAAAAGCGGAAACCAGGCTTAGTCCTCTCGATGACAATTCGGCGATCAAGCGTTCAGGCTCGGCGGGCAAATAACCATAGGGCCCCAACTCAGTCCCCTCGTAGCCTGCTTCCGCCATTTCGTCCAGCACTTTGGAGTAGGGTGCCTGCCCGTTCCAACCTTCAACTTCCATGATGCCCCAACTCACAGGGGCGGCTCCTATCTTGATTTGCACGTTCGCTCCCGGTTCACGTTCTGAGTTCACGTTTCTAGTTCACGTTCTGAGTTCACGTTCTGAGTTCACGTTCTGAGTTCAAGTTTCTAGTTCACGTTCTGAGTTCAAGTTTCTAGTTCACGTTCTGAGTTCAAGCTTTAGCTTGCTCCCCTGGCTTCACAGTTTACGTTGAAGCCATCCAACTTCAATCAAGCAAGCTAAAGCTTAAACTCAGAACCTAACAATCACTTCAAAAACTCATCGGCATTCTCTTTCGTAACCAGGGCGGTGCCGGTGTCGATCACTTTTTCGACAGGCTCTCCTTTGATCGCCTTGATCGAAGCCTCGACGGCCTGCTTGCCCATATTCGCCGGGTACTGAGCGATCACCGCGCTGATCGCTCCCGACTTCACTGCGCGCACGGCTTCTTTGCCGGCGTCGAAACCCACGACCAAAACCTTTCCGTTCATGTGCTGCGCGGCGACTCCTTCCATTGCGCCAAGCGCCATTTGATCGCTGGTCGCAAACACCGCATTCAAATCCGGGTTTGAAGTGAGAAGGTTTTCCATCACCGTAAGGCCCAACGCGCGTTCGCTGTTGGCGGTTTGTATGGTGACTAGCTGGATCCCTGGAGCCTGAGCGATAGCCTGTTGAAACCCGGCAACCCGGTCGTCGTGTGATGAGACTCCGAGAATTCCGCGGATGACTGCTACTTTGCCGCGGCCGCCCAGAACCTTCACCAGGTAGTCGCCCGCAAGCTTTCCTCCCACCCGGTTATCCGTGCCGATGTAAGTCAGCTTACCGGGCCATGGCGTGTCGTTATCGACGATCAGTACCGGAATTCCGGCAGCCCTGGCCTTGTCGAGCACCGGCGTTACCTCGGAAACACCACCGGGGACGACCGCCAGCGCCGAGACCTTTTTCAGTATCTGATCTTCGAGGATTGAAACCTGCTGATCGATATTGATCTCGCGCTCGGGAGCAAGAACCGCCAGCTCGATCTCGGGATGCTGACGCGCCGCCTCCTCAGCGCCGCTCTTCAGCGTCTGCCAAAACTCGCTGTCAAGCGCTTTGGTGACTATCGTGATCCGCTTGCGGGTCCCCGCCGAGCGATTGCATCCGCCGAGCGGCATAAGCACCATCGCGCCAAGCAATGCGACGGCTAAGATCAAACCCTTGTTTCGCATCTGATCTCCCTTCATTTTCTAACTAGCCTGCGTTTCCCCGTCGAACGCTGCCGGAGGACATCGATCCACACGGCGGCTACTATGACCACCCCGATCACCACTTTTTGCCAGTTCGGCGATACATCCAGCAGAGTCAATCCGTTTCGCAGCACGCCCATAATGAGCGCGCCAATCAACGTTCCCCACACCGTTCCCACGCCGCCGAAAAAGCTGGCCCCTCCGATTATCACCGCGGCGATCGCATCCAGTTCCGCGCCGTCGCCGGCCAGAGGAAATCCCGAGTTCAGCCGGCCGGCGAGCACGATTGCGCCGACACCCGCCAGTCCTCCGCTCAGCGCGTAGACCATCGTCAACCGGCGGTCGACCGGGATGCCTGAGAAGATCGCAGCCTGCTTATTACCGCCGATTGCGTACACATCTCGTCCGAACGTCGTCCGCGTCAGAAAGATGTGGAAAAGCGCGTAGACGGCGATGACCAGGATGACTGGAACCGGAATGTAAGCAACCGTACCCGCTCCCCAGAAACGAAAACCTTCGGGGAGCTCCGAGATCGGGAAGCCGCCCGAGATGACAAACGCCAGCCCGCGCGCGACGTTCATCATTCCCAATGTCGGGATGAAAGGATGGGGCAGCCGAAGTTTCGTGAGCAGCAACCCGTTGGTCATCCCAAGCGCAAGCCCGATCGCAACCGCGCAGAAAATACACACGAACCAGGGCACTCCTGCCTTCAGCATCAGGGCCACCAACACGCACGATAGTCCCAGAATTGAACCTACCGAGAGATCGATCCCCGCCGTGATGATCACCAGTAATTGTCCGAGCGCGAGCAGGGCATTTACCGACGACTGACGGAAGACATTTATCAGGTTGTCAAAGGTGAGAAAATACGGCGACAGAAAGCTGAGGATTGCGGAGGTTAGGAGAAGACCAAGCAGCGGCGCAAACCTTCGCAGCAGATTCACTGGTGCACCCCGCCAGGGCTTGCGCGCGCTCCGCCCATCAAGCGGCGGCTGTTCTTCCAGAGCGCCGGCAGTGCCCTGACCAGTGTTCAATGAACCTCTCCTCCGGTCGCAAGCTGCATAATTAATTCTTCAGTCGCTTCTTCCCGTGGCATCTCCCCGCTGATGCGCCCGCGATGCATCACCAGAATCCGATCCGCGAGGTACAGAATCTCTTCAAGCTCTGATGAGACAACAATTACGGCGACGCCCCGCCCGGCCAGCCGACGGATCAAATCGTAGATCTCACCCTTTGAACCCACGTCGATGCCGCGTGTCGGTTCGTCGAGAATGAAGACTTTGGAATCCGCGGACAGCCACTTCGCGAGCACTACTTTCTGCTGGCCGCCACCGCTGAGATACATCACCGGTTCCTCGACGCTTGGTGTCTTCAAGCGCAGTTCGCGAACCAATTGCCGAGCCGTTTCTTTTTCCTGCGACGATCGGAGAAAGATGCCGTACCGAGCAGACTTTCTTGGAGAGGCGAGCGCTACATTGAACCGAACGCTTCCGCCGAGCACGAGCCCCTTCGCTTTTCGATCATCGGCCACCAGCGCGAGTCGATGGCGTACGGCATCCATCGGTGTCTTGATCGTAACCGGTTGGCCGTCGAGATAGATTCTTCCAGACACGACTTCGCCCGCGCCGAACAGCGTTTCGACGAGCTCTGTTCGACCCGCGCCCACAAGTCCGGCAATGCCGACGATTTCGCCCCTGCGAACGCTGAAGCTGATATCCGAGAACTTGCCGGTCGCGGTCAATCCTTCAACCCGCAACGCCTCTTCGTGATTCGCGAGCGAACGCTCCTGCACGAGGTGATCGCCGACGTCACGGCCGACCATGTACCGCACAAGGTCGTCAACGGTTGTCTCCGAAACCGGTCTGGTCGCAATGTGATGGCCATCGCGTAGCACGGTCACGCGATCTGCAACCTGGTGGATTTCCTTTAGGCGATGCGAAATGTAGACAACGCTTACGCCGCGGACCTTGAGTTGGGAGATAGTTTCAAACAGTCGCTTTGTCTCATGTTCGGAGAGCGGAGACGTCGGCTCATCCATGATAATGAGCTCGGCGCTGAACGCGAGGGCTCGCGCGATTTCGATAAGTTGTTGTTCGGCGATGCTCAGCTCACCAACCATCCGCCTGGGATCCAGAGGATGACCCAGTCCTTCGAGCAGGCTTGCAGCCTGGTCGTTGATCTCGTTCCATCGCACCCATGGTGAACCCACACGCCCCACCGGATGCCGTCCCAAAAAAACGTTCTCGCCGATGCTCAGCTGCGGCACCAGCATTAGTTCCTGGTGAACGATGTTTATGCCAAGCTCGTGAGCGTGGCGCGGGCCCTTGATCTCGACCTCTCGGCCCTTCCAGAACACCGTTCCGCTATCGGCCTCATAAGACCCGGTGACGATCTTCATTAGCGTGGACTTACCTGCGCCGTTTTCTCCGATCAACGCGTGCACCTCACCCGGTCTCACGTCGAAGCACACACCGTCCAGCACGGTTATCCCGCTGAACGTCTTGGTGATGTTCTCCATTCTCAGGAGTGGTTCAGGGTCTCGCATCGAACTGTGATGTCCTCGACTAACCGCAAAGTCGATTTTCCATTTTCACCTTCATGTCACGGCTCAACCACCGCCTTTATTGCTTCGCCAACCCGCATCGCTTCCAGAGCTACGCCAACCTCATTAAGCCTCAATCGATGGGTGATCAACTTCTCCACAGGCACAAGGCCTGCCTCCAACAGCTTCACTACTTTGGGAAACGCGGTTCGCTGGATGTAAGAGCCGAGGATGCAAGCTTCATAGCGCGTGATCGCGTACTGATTCAAGCTGCGCTCGGCATGCTGATTTACACCGAAAAGAATCACCCGGCCCCCACGTCTTATGAGCTCCAGCGACTCCGGAAGCAGGCTTCCAGCCGCGTCCACAGCAACGTCTACTCCAACTCGCGTGATCGCTTTTACCGCTGCCGGGCAGTCATCCGTCTTTGGGTTCAGCACCGCATCCGCGCCAAGCCGCTCGGCCGTCTGGCGGCGAAAATCGGTCGGTTCTATCACGAAGATCTTTCCCGCGCCGGCGCTTTTGAAAAGCATGAGAAACAACAGGCCGATGGGGCCGGCGCCAAGAATCGCGACGCTCTCACCGGGCACGACACCGGTCTTCTCAAACGCGTGCCACACACACGCGAGGGGTTCGGCCAGGCAGGCGCGTTCGGTTGGGACATCAAAGTTTATTTTGTGCAACGCCTTGGCCGGCGCGATATTAAACTCGGCCAGCCCGCCGTGACGGAAGATTCCCAGCGACGTCATGTTTTCGCAAACGTTGGTCATTCCCAATCGGCAGTACTCGCACAACCCGCAGGTGATATTCGGATCGATCACCACGCGATCGCCGGGCTTTACGTTGACCACGGCGTCTCCGATATCGGTGACGGTGGCTACGTACTCGTGGCCGAGAATGCTACCGGGAGTCGCTGGATGACCTGGAGGGTCCGCGAGGATGTGAATATCCGTGCCGCAGATGCTGACGCGGTCTACCTTGAGCAGCACATCGTCCGGGGCTTGAATTCGAGGACGGGGGAACTCCTCCAACCCCCACTTACCCGGTCCCCGAAAGACTATCGCTTGCATCGCTTGGGTCATAGTCATGTCTCCAGTTAGGAAGGCCGCCTTTCCCGTACGGTCTATGCTCGATGACCGGCTGCAGCTTGACGCTAATGCGCGCTGTTCCGCTCATACACTTCGATAGTCTCTCCGAATCGCAGCTTGAGAGGCTTGACCTGAAGTGGAAGCGACGCCCCCGGATGGAAGTGCTCATCGAGCATGAACGCCTTGTTAACCGCGTTCAATTCGCACTCCGCCCTCGAGAGCTTCTTTATGTCTTCGCCGGATTTTGGATTCCCGGCCGCGTCACATCGAACTGCGATGCGTTCGATTTGATCGAGCCGCGTTCCGGCAGGCACACGCACGGTTGTCCGAAAGTAGCCGCTCCGGTCGATCTTGTAATAATTAATCCCGAGATCGGACATATACCACTTTGGATTCTCTCTGAGCTTGACGGCGAAACTCACCGCCGTGCCGCGCAGTTCGAACGCTGCGTCCAGGTAAACGTAGTGACGTGGGTCGGCCATCTGGTTACCGCCCCGGCTCGACTCGGAGAGTTTGCCTTCGCGTTGGAGCTCGGCCACCATGATTTGATAGATCCACGGATTCCGATCCATGATCGCTTCGCGCGAGCTGCGATTCAGATCAAACAGAATGGGTCGAGGAGCAAATCGTATCTCTGACACTCCGAAATCCGAGACGTTATTGTTGTCCGAGACCACGATCAGAATCGGATGGCCGCTTTCCACCTTTCCTTGGAATGGGCGCGTTTCGTGCTCGACGCCTTGAAACGTCGCCGCCTGAACCTTCCCTTGATCATCAATCTGCACTTCGTAGATCCACTCGATGTCAGTGGTCCTTCCCCATCGGGCCATCAACGCGCTGGTCTGAGTGCCCCCGTCCTCATTCGTGAAGATCATGCTGTAGCGTATCGTCGTTGTCGGACCGGCTCGTTGAGTCTCGTACCACATCAGAAGCGGGATATCGGTGAAGCGTCCGATGGTGTTTGGCCGAGCGTAGAGAATCGGTGCGAGCGCAAGCGCCTGAAACTCGCTCCTGGTATGGTCAACCAAGGAGATTTTCGCGGCTTGAATCTCGACATTCGAGGCCTTCAACGCTGACCGTTTGCGGTTTAACTCGATCCGCAACGAGTGCTCCCCCGGTTGCACGCGGCCAAGCATCACTTGATAGGTGAAGCGGCTCGCTCCCGAAAAAAGATAGATGTCCTGATTGTATCGGCCGTCGATCAGGATGGTTGTAATCGCAGCCTCGCTTCCGGTCTCGCCCCACGACGCGTGAGGTGCAGCCGCCGTTAAGTCGAGCAGCGCTTCAGCCTCGGTTTCAACCCTGAACTGTTTTTCCAGCAGCGGCTGACCCGAGGCCGAGACCGAGCAAAGACCCAGTGCAGCGATTGCCATGAGCACGTTGAACCGAAGCGAATTGGATTCGGGATGCTTCCCGGCAAAGCCTTTGATGACTAGCGACGACAGACAATTGATAAGAGAAGGCTTGGTTTCCGCCGCGGGTTCAATCATCCAAAAACCTCCAGCGCTGCCGTTGCCGCCAACTCGTCAGCGCCGAGCGCGGAAAACTCCATCCCGATAAATCCATCGAACCCGGCGCGCTTGAGCAATGTGTTCACTGCTTGATAATCAATCCTTCCCGTGCCTGGTTGATGTCGCCCCGGCATGTCGGCAACGTGAAGGTAACCGATCCACTCGAGGTTTCCGTCGATCTCGGTCAATACGTCTTCCCCCATCATGCTCATGTGGTAGATGTCGTAGAGGAGCTTCACCTGAGGCTTATTCACATGTTTGACGATCTCAACCGCCGGCGCTGAATGGTTCAGAAAACAGCCGGTATGATCGAGCGCAGTGTTCAGCGGCTCGAGGAGCAACGTGACGCCCGCCTTTTCCGCCTCCCCAGCCAGCGCTGTCAGGTGCTCCGCGATGCTTTCGATCTTTTCTGCGGCCGGCCGCGGCTTAGTTGCTGCCGCGCTTCCATCCTGGTTGAGCACGTCGCTGAGCATCATTATGTGTCGGCAGTCCAAGAACCTGGCCGCCGCGAACACTGGCTCCATCTCTTCCAGCAACCCGTTGCGGGATTCAGGGTCAATTAGCGCGTGCCGGCGATTCCCGCTCATAGCTGCGACGGTGAGGCCGTGCTGCGCCGCTGTGTCCGCGAGCGCCACGAGGTCCTTGTCTCGCCAGTCCCAAAACTCAATCGCCCGATAGCCGAGCCGTGAAGCGATCGCGAGCCGATCGATAAACGGGCGATCGGTGAAAAGCATTTCCAGACAGAGCGAGAGCTTCATTTCAACGCTCGCTTGCCGGCTTCGTCTTTGGGTGTGAGCACCACCACGCCGATGCGCAAAGTGTTTCGGTCGCCAGCCTGCGCCGGAAAGGTGAAGTCTCGCACAGCGAAGGTTGCCGTGAGCGGGGCAATGCCGCCGACTTCGCGCTGGTCCCATTCTTCGAACCGGACAGTCTCGCCGCGAATCTTGCCGGTCATTACCAATTCCAGTCCCAACGGGTCATGCACCAGTTCAACCAGATTGCCTTTTAGTTCGCGATAGTCACCGGTGCGCCCGCAAATTGGGCAAGTCTCGACATCGGCGTGATTAGGATTTGTGTGTTCGACTTCGTAGTGCACGCTGGCGGCGAAGCGGAAAAAGTCACGTACTCCGCCCGTCACGTTGACTTTTACCCGCTCCAACTTCTGTCCCGCGAGCGCAGTGTAGTAGTACCGCATGTGAAAAGCGTGGGAATGTTGCAGCGCGCGTTGCTCGCGGACTTCCCAGGGTTGAAGATGCTCCAACCGCACTTCGAAGTCGCAGCCTTCGGCATTGTCAAACGGTCCGTAGTATTCCCGTAAACGCATCGCCTGGCGAAGCTGCTCCGTCACCAGCTTGACCGAAGCCTGATAAGTCGGCGCCAAAGACGCCTCGACGTAGAACCAAAGATTGGGATAGCGGGGCATGGTCTTATCGAAAGCCGACTTCGGCGGAAGCCGGAAATCATCGAGCGAGAGTGACCCGAGCGCGGGCGCCGCGGATGTAACGTTTGAAACCCGTGATTTGGCTTCTTCGACCGGCCATTCGGTCTTAGGGCGGAAATTGTATCGGAGGAAGTGCTGATTGATGGTTGCGCTATTCCAACGCGAGACCGCGGCAAGCTTGCTCTTATCAAGCCAGTCGAGGGGCTCGATGAGCCGCGAGAAGTTAATGAAGTCCTCCCAGGCGCCGGCAAACTTTTGCGGCCAGTTCGCCCGCCGGCCGAGCGGATGACTCACTAACCGCCGGCCCTCTACGGACAACTTGCGGAAGGTTCCCTCATTATAAAGCTTCAGTGGAATAGGTTGATCGATTGGATAGTATTTGCTCTCCGCATCGCCACGATCGCCGATGATCTTTAGCGTTTCCCAGCCTTGGGGCATCGACCCGTGTTTACCCCACTGGACGTTTACCCGCGGTCGCATTCGGTTGCTGCGCGCATCGCTCAAGGCGGCATCACCGCCGTCAAGCAAGCGTCCGTGAAAGTAGGTCCACACTTTCTCGAGCGACATCCGATCCGCCGAGTATCTGACCCATATCAATTCGTGATCGCACGGGTCGTTGTCCTCGGGAAAGTCGATGTCATCCTCCCAGAAGAAGTGATAGGCAATCAGCCGGTCCGTTGGATGAACCACGACTGCAAAATCCTTGAGCGGGAAAAATTCGGTAGGGGTGACGTACACGCGAGGGGCGAACCGCCGTACGAGCTGCCACTCATCGTTAGTCAGGTCGCGTGGTGGATCCAGCTCGAGGGCGCGTGCGTATTCCCGACTCGCATCATCCAGACAGCGCCGGAGGTGATAAGCCACGCCCAACTGATGGTGAAACTCGGCGGTCTCTTCCACTCGCTGTGCCTGTCGGGACGCAAGGTGGCGAGCCGTCGTGGGCATTGGGGCGGCGAAAACATGGCCAACAAAGCTAGCCACGGCAAGTACAAAACCTGCGGGCCAGACTGGTGTACTTCGGAAATGGCTTGAAGTGAAGATTGACATTGGGTGAAGACGAAAAGTTGGGGGTACCGCTTCAGACGGGCTGCGATTGGCAGCCCGTCTGAATGCGGTGACCCGAGGGTGAATCCAACCTGGAAACTGCCTTCAGTTTAGAAATAGAGCTTCAGTCCAAACTGAATGATTCTGGCATTGCTTGCAGAAAGGATCTGGCCGAATCCAGTGCTTTCGCGGGCGATATTCGGCGGTCCGAAATTGGCTCGATTGAAGGCATTGAATAGCTCAGTTCGGAACTGGACGCGAAGCCGCTCAGTTACGCTGAAGTTCTTTGCCAGCGTGAAGTCGAAGTTCACAAAGCCGGGTCCGCGCATGATTCCAACGCCGGCGTTACCGAAGGCCTGCGGCGAGGGACTAAACGCGGGTTGGAAGGCATCGATGTTAAACCAACGTTCTAACGTGCGTTCCGAATCCTTCAAAACCGGGTTGCCGATCAGGTTCGGTCGGGCTCGACGCTCCCCGCCGATGTTCAGCACGCTGCTGCCGCCTAAGGTCGCCGTCAACCCGAGGCCGGTCTGAAGCGCGTGAATGCCGGTTACCTGCCAGCCGCCGAAAAGCATATCCGTCGCCCCGTGCCAATCCTTTCCCCACCTCCGGCCGTGGCCGAAAGGCAGTTCCCAGATGTAGCTCGCAACAAAGCGGTGCTTTATGTCGAACTCGGCCAGCCCGCGATCGGCCTTCAGATTGTTGCCGTCCTGCGGCTCGCGGAAGGTGCCGGTATCAATCCCGGCGCCACCGCCACTGGTGGAAATGTGATCTGGTGATTCGGTCAGGGCCTTGCCCCAGGTGTAGCTGATCAGCGCAGACAATCCTTGTGAGAAGCGCTTCTCCAGTCGCATCTGCATCGAGTGGTAGCTCGCCAGCACTCGGTTCTCCATCCATTGAATGTCGCCGAACAGCGGGTAAGGCCGCGCTCCCGCCGACTGCGAGCCATTCGCGTTCGTGATCACCGCGCGCTGGTTAAGGTTGCGAAAGCCGTTCAACTTCGTTGCCTTATTGCCGACGTATGCGACCTCAAACAGCAAGTCCCTCATCAACTCGTACTGAATGCCAAAATTGTACTGCTGAATGTAAGGCGAGCGCTGATTTGCGTCCTGCGCACGCCGCAAGATAGTTGCCGCGAGAGAATTCGGATCCAACAATCCATTGGGGTAACCGTTCACCAGACGGAAGGGAGCCGCCGAGGCTACCGCCGCCGCTCCGCTAACGCTCGTTTGCAACAGATTGTCGACCAGGAACGGCGGATTGAATCCGAGCAGGCCTTCGCGTCCCTGCCTGACTGTATGCGAGTAGAACATCCCATAAGCGCCGCGAATCACCCATCGCGAGGTGGGCGAGTATGCGAACCCGAAGCGGGGCGCGAAGTTGTTCCGGTCGGGATGAATCAACGCCCGATCGAAGATCTCGCCATCCTTGGCGAAGATCATTGTTCCGGTCTGCGGATCGAAATTGGCGAACTGGTTATTCTTCTCCCGCGGCGGAGTCGAATACTCATAGCGCAGGCCCAGATTCAAAGTCAGGTTTGGCTTGACCTTGAAATCATCCTGAACGAAGTAGAACTGCATGTTCTGGCCTTGATCCATGACCGTGAAGCTTGTCAGCGCCAGCTGCGACGGCAATCCGAGGAGCAAATCACCAACAGCACGGTTGGTGAATCGATTCTCAAAGTTCAAGCGTCCGATCGTGGCGTTCAAGTCGTTGATCTTGGTCTGGACGTGCAAGAACTCCGTCCCGAATTTGAAGAAGTGTTGCGCGTGATTCCAACTGATTGTCGCACGCGGATTCCATGCCCGTGGTGTTTGGAACTGCGGGGTGGAAGTGTGCCGGCCCACCGCATCGAACCCCTGGATATTAAACTTGGGCACTCCACCAACAATAGCCGGATCGTTGGGGACGTTCTTCAAGCCAATCTCCGCCGCGCCGTCAATGCCGGCGTTCGGAGGGTTGGTGAAGTAGTTCCCGCGAGTAAACCCGAAACGGAAGTCGCCGATCAGCGACTGCGAAAACATCCACGTTAAGCCGAAAGCCAGCCCTTGCGAACGATTCAAGTTTGAGCCAAAAGCGTCGTTGAACGACCCTTCAGCCAATCCGGGCAGCGGGGCAGGGCGAAACGTATTGATGTCTACAAAGCTGTAACGCCCAAAGAAGGTCATGTTGGTCGAGAACGAATGGTCCACACGCACATCAAACTGGTCCTGGCGCGTTTTCGTTACCGGCGTCGAGGCATAGATCGTCGTGCCGGGCACGTTCGGATCGGGAATGAGCTTGACGACGGCCGCCCCCACGGGGTCCCAACGGCTCGACGGGATGACCCACTGCCCTGCCGAGTTTTGGCTGAACGCCGGCCGGCCCGCGGCAAACGGGTCTACGACCACCGTACTGAACAGCCCTGCTTTCTCGGCAGCGGTTGGAACCAGACGAACGCGCGGGACGCCCTCACGTTCACGGAGTCCCTCGTAATCGGCGAACCAGAACGTTTTGTTCTTGACCACCGGGCCGCCGACCGCGACGCCGAATTGATTGCGCTTGCGAACCGGCTTTGGCGCGCCGAGCGCGTTAGAGAAGAAGTTGTTGGCGTCGAGGGCGTCGTTGCGCAGAAACTCGTAGATGCTGCCGTGGACGCTGTTGGTCCCCGACTTGATAGTGGCGTTGACCACCGCGCCGGAGCTGCGGCCGAATTCAGCCGAGTAGGCATTGGTCTGTATTTTGAATTCCTGAAGCGCTTCAATCGAAGGCTGCACCGTCTGGACGTTTTCACCGCGGAATGAGTTGGAGTAGGAAATGTTATCCACTCCATCCAGCAGGAAGACATTATTGAAGGTGCGATTACCATTGACGTTCAGCACTCCTTTGAAATTGACGCTCGCCAGCCGCGGAGTCCCGGGCAAGACGCCGGGCGACAACAGCGCGAGCTGGTTGTAGTCCCGCCCGTTCAGCGGCAGATCGACGATCTTCTTCTGATCGATGACCGAACCGCGCGAGGAGGTTTCAGTCTCGAGCAAGGGCGCTCCGCCGGTCACCTCGATGACCTCGCTCACCTGACCGGTCTGCAAGGTGATGTCGATGCGGATGAACTGATTCACCTGCAGCGTGACGCCGCTGCGGAGAGTTTTGTTGAACCCGCTCTTCTCGACCGTCACCGTATAATCACCCGGCCGGAGACTGGGAACGGTGTAAGAGCCCTGGTCGTTAGTCTCGGTCTTGACGCTGATGTTCGTCCCAACGTTGGTGATAGTGACAACTGCCTGGGGCACAACCGCGCCCGAGGCATCTTTCACCTCGCCGGTGATCGTCGCCAACTCCTGCTGCGCGCGCGCAGCCATCGGCCAAGCGAACAACAACACGAGAATCAGAGAGCTGCTGATGCAACGTGAGAATGGCCTGAACATATCCTTCCTCCCTTTGGGTTCGCTCGAACGTACATTCAACCTCAGATCAGCTGAGGTTGAGCGCGCATTCTACCTGCCCCACGTTAAGTGTCAGTTGAATCGGCTGCAATCCGCGCGGCACCTCACGGCTAGCAACCGGCGAAACGTCCTGGAATTAAAACGTGCGCGACCACTCCTTCGGCCACCGTTCGATGACGACTTTCTTTTCCGTATAAAACTCGATTCCGTCTCGTCCCTGCGCGTGTTCCACACCGAAGAAGCTGTCCTTCCAGCCGCTGAACGGGAAATATGCCATCGGCGCCGCCACGCCGATGTTTATTCCGATGTTGCCTGCCGATGCCTCATATCGAAACTTGCGCGCCGCGGCTCCGCTGGTGGTGAAAATCGAGGCGGCATTGCCGTACGCGCTTTGATCGATAAGTCTTATAGCCTCGTCAACGCTCTGCGCGTGAGTTACGCTGAGCACCGGTCCGAAGATCTCCGTATTGGAAATCTCACCGCCGGGGGGCACGTTATCGAGAATGGTCGGCTTTACGAAATTGCCGCTCTCGTATTTGTTAACCTTCGCGCTTCGTCCGTCCAAAACAACAGTCGCGCCTTCGCCGGCGCCCTTGGCAATCAATCCTTCAATGCGCGCTTTGCTTTCGCGCGTGATGACCGGGCCCATCTGCGCCCCTTCCTCGAGGCCGTAGTTGGTATTGATCGAGCGCGCGAGATCGGTGATGGCTTCAGTGAAAGAGTGTCGCGCTTCGCCTACGGTAATCGCGGTTGATACCGCCAGACATCGTTGACCCGCGCAGCCGAATGCGCTGTCGTTTATTATCTGGGCAGTCATATCCATATCGGCATCAGGCAAAACGACGACGTGGTTCTTCGCTCCGCCCTGAGCTTGAACACGCTTTCCATTCGACGACCCGCGGGAGTACACATACTTCGCGATCGGGGTTGACCCGACAAAGCTGATCGCGCGAACCGCCGGGTGATCGAGCAGCGCGTCCACCGCGGCTTTGCCCCCGTTGACCAGATTGATCACTCCCCTGGGCAAGCCAAGTTCGTCGATCAACTCAAACAGCCGATGCATGGATACCGGCACTCTTTCAGAGGGCTTCAAGACAAACGTGTTGCCGCAGGCGATGGCATAGGGCAGGAACCAGAACGGCACCATCACCGGAAAATTGAACGGGCAAATGGCCGCCACTACGCCAAGCGGCTGGCGGATCATAATCTCGTCAATCCCGCGAGCGACATCTTCAAGATTGTATCCCTGCATCAGCGTCGGAATACCGCACGCCACTTCGACGTTTTCGATGGAGCGACGAACCTCGGCCTTAGCCTCGGTCAGTGTCTTGCCGTTTTCGATCGTGATCAACCGCCCGATTTCCTCGAAGTGCTCTTCCATCGATTGCTTGAGCTTGAACAGAAACTGAATCCGTTCCTCGGGCGGGGTGTTGCGCCATCCGGGGAAGGCGGCGGAAGCGGCCTGGACCGCCGCGCCCACGTCGTCATCTCCGCCGAGCGGCACTTGAGCAACGGCCTCGGTGGTTGCCGGATTGGTTACAGTAAGGTACTCAGTCGCGGTTGAGCGCCGCCATTCGCCGTTGATGTAATTTTGCAATTGCTTATTTGTTGACATGACCTTTTGCTCCGTAATACCGACGCCACCAAGCTGTTCAATCCGGCTCTGGGCTGAAAGCCGAGCTTCCGCCGCCAAAGATGCCCACAGCCGCCAGGCGTCCGCCGCGAAGATGCCCACAGCCGCCAGGCGTGGAAGTCTCACGTTGCAACCTACTGCTGATCCTTCCGCCGCGAAGATGCCCACAGCCGCCAGGCGTGGGAGTCTCACGTTGCAACCTACCGCTGATCCTTCCGCCGCCAAAGATGCCCACAGCCGCCAGGCGTGGGAGTCTCACGTTGCAACCTACCGCTGATCCTTCCGCCGCGAAGATGCCCACAGCCGCCAGGCGTGGGAGTCTCACGTTGCAACCTACCGCTTAGCCTTCCGCCGCGAAGATGCCCACAGCCGCCAGGCGTGGGAGTCTCACGTTGCAACCTACCGCTTAGCCTTCCGCCGCGAAGAACAGCCGCCAGGCGTGGGAGTCTCACGTTGCAACCT
>JBASRM010000417.1:0-3828 GCA_049273835.1 Blastocatellia bacterium
TGAGAACACGTTCGCGTTCCTTTTTCATCCCCAAGCGGTAATACTCGATCTCCTCGATGGCTTCTGAATCACCATCACTAGTTCCATCCTCGAAGACTACGGCAAGAATAGTGATACCCCGAGTGCCAGTGTCGTCCTGAATCGCGTATATTCTCTGATACGTGGTTCCGGGAAGAATAAAATACGAATCGTCACCGCTTAAGGTTAAGTCTGTTTGCACCCTTCCATGGCCTACGGATACTTGAAAGCCAGTTATCTTCTTATCGTAACTATTTCTGAATGTTAGTTGAATGGTTTTAGACCCAACTTTCTCCATATTTATGACTTCAAATGCTCTCGTCTTATTCGTTACTTTAAGCCTTTTGACATTCAGATTTCCCTCGAGTTCTTCGAGGCTCCGCCCTCTTCCTTGGGAGGGAGTACCAGAAAGCGGCTCACTCATACCTGAAAACGTCACAGAAACAAAAGAAAGGACTACTGCGAACACTAGGAAGTGTAGGCCACGCAATCTCTGAGAGTAGCTCTTCATAGTCATACCCTTGTGATTGAAGTCTTAAGGAAACGAAAGGTCTCGGGTCGCTTCACCTGACTTCACCGAAGCCTTTTACCCGCTCGGTGTAGCCTCGAAGTCCGGCGAACTGTCTCTCGCAATGGGCTAATAATTCCCTAACCGTCGCAGCGTTCTCTTGTTGATCCTTGCCCGTTGTATTATCTATTGCTGAGTCAACATAGTAGGTGAGCACTCGTCTCATACGCCTCAGCCCTGACTTAGTCGCGGCAGGCATTGTCGAATAGGAAACGTCCTTAAAATTAAGCATTCCAGTTTTTGCCTTATTCAATCGCGACAACGTGTCACTGATGAAGGACGTTGAATCCTCTCTCAGTGAAGATGAAGTGCACCTGCATCATTTCGCCGATGCGACAGTTCTGAATCTCTAACACGAACTCAGGATCTCCATCAGATGTAGCGTCGTCGAAAAGCACTGCAAGCACAGCGACTTCAACCTCCTTCGATTTAGGGTCGAAGTCAATCGCATCGAGCCTTTCTGCGACCTCGCCGGGTTCAATGCCGATCTTTGTAACACTCGTAAGAGTGTCGACCATTGTCCTCGTGATACCCACGGACAGCTGATAGGCCGTTATTGTTTTCTTGTAAAGAACATATTTTCTACTGCCGAGGAATCGGATGACCCTCTTCATTGGCTTACCTCCGTTGCGCTTTTCGCTTTGCCGCCGAGAATACTCCAAAGGGTTTCTTGATGCAAGAAGAAAGTAGTGGGAAAACTTACTTCCGGTGGCAAATCGTCTTACTTTTTTTACTGTACAGCTATTACCGCCGACCGTGCGGCTTGTTTCAAGACCTTAGCCTTCAATCTCGCTACGCCCTTGGTTATGCACCGTTTGGAAATAGCGGAACGGCCACCGAACTCAAAGCAATCGAGTCGTTGACCTTGGCGCTTGAGCCGTCGAGCGTCACCCAATCACTCAACCTTCACACCTCCATCCGAAGCGACACCAACGATTCGCTCCACTCCCTCGAACGCTACCGCCATCAGTTCAACCGTGCGGCTTTCGCCCGGGCCAAGGGTTAGTGCTTCACCGCGCGCTGAAGCTTGCGACAGCACGGGCAAGGTCGCGCAAGGCTCCAGAGCTATATTGTAAGTCGAACTCCACCAGGGATAATCGCTCCCGCCGCGATAAACCTGCCAGAACCACAAGTGCTTGAAGACATCAGCCGGATAACGCATCGCAAAGCCGACTCGCATTCGAGGGTTTGTGATTGCATACCACCCGTCGGTGATGTCTTCCAGAAACACCATGTCGCTCGCCGCCGCATCGGTCCCGGGAACGAGGCTCAAATCGACGTTCCCGCCGCCGGCGCCCAGAGCAAGCGGCCAGCCGGTCAGCTGATCAGGCTTCAATCGAGAGCTGGAGGGAGTTAGTCCGGCGATGGTGCGAATTCGACAAGCGGGGACGTCCACACGGCAGTTCTCCTCAATAAAGGGCCAGCCGAACGCTGGATGATGGCCCCACGTAAAATCCACGTCCTGTCCGCTCTCATTCGTGACGCGTTCGTGTATTCGCAACACGCCTTCGTTACGCCGTAGGCCGACAGTCTTTACAAGATGAAATGGAGTGCGGACTGTCCGGACTTCAAAACGAACCTGTACCTCGTCGGGATCATCAGTAGTTATGCTGTAGCGCCACGGCAACAGGAGCACTTCGCCGTGCTGTCCGACTTCTGCCCCTTGGTGTAGCGAAAGGTTGCCACAGTTAGGAAACAGCTCCTGCCATCCACCCTCGTAGTAGTCCATGTGCAGGCCGGCAGCGCGCGGGCTCGACGGCGCGAAGTGAGAGCGCTCTCGCAGGCCCACCCAGGTGCGCCACATAAAATCAAGATCGCGGGGCTTGTAAAGAAATTCGTAAATGTCGGTCCCTTTGTCCGCGATGATCGTCACGCGCAGCTTCTCATTCTCCAGAGCGACGCAGCGGTGGCCTTCGAGCGTTAGTTCGGTTATCCGGCACCCGTAGTTCCTATTGTGATGATAGGTTTGATAGCTCATCATTCTCCGATCAGCGCCAGAAGATATCACGTGAAACCACACTCGCGGTAGCACCGGCGGATTTCCGCGTTTAGAATAATTTCTATGAGCGTCATGAAAAAGGCTGTCGTGTTGTTGAGCGGCGGACTTGATTCCTCCACAGTGCTTGCGGTTGCGAGATCCCAAAACTACGAACTTTATGCAATTTCCTTTCGCTATGGCCAGCGACACTCACACGAACTCGATTGCGCGCGCAGGGTTTCGGAGCAGATTGGTGTAGCAAAGCATCTGATAGTCGATTTCGATCTGCGAGCGATCGGCGGCTCAGCGCTCACCGATCAAATAGAGGTCCCAAAAGAACGTGACAAGATTCAGATCGGTTCGGGCATACCAGTAACCTATGTGCCCGCGCGCAACACAATCTTCTTATCCTTCGCGCTTGGGTGGGCTGAAGTGCTCGGCGCTGAAGACATCTTTATTGGGGTCAACGCTCTCGACTATAGCGGTTATCCTGACTGTCGGCCCGAATACATAGAGGCGTTCGAGCGACTGGCTGGTCTTGCGACAAAGGCAGGCGTTGAACAACGCATGAGACTCACAGTTCATGCTCCGTTAATCTCAATGTCGAAGGCTGAGATCATCAAGACCGGTCTCAGCCTTGGTGTTGACTATTCGCTGACGCACAGTTGCTACGATCCAACGCCGCAAGGACTTGCGTGCGGCAAATGCGACAGTTGCCTGCTGCGGTTGAAAGGGTTCGCCGAAGCGGGCATTGCCGACCCATTGCGTTACTCCGAGAGATAATTCATCCCCGGAAGTACTGCCTCACTTGCCCTCCTGTGCGGGCTTCTCGCCCCATATCCACTGCGTGAACCACTCGTAGTTCTGCTCGATCACCGCGCGCTGTTGCCTGGGCTTGTCTATGCCGTGCCCGAAGCCTTTGTAGACAACCATCTTCACCGGCACTCCGCGATCCTCGAGCGCCCGGCGCAACTCATACGCGTTGGGTATCGGGACTCGCTTATCGAGCTCTCCATGCTGGATCAACGTTGGGGTCTTTGCGTTCTTTACGTAAAAGATCGGCGAAGTCTTCTGATAGATCTCGGGGTCCTCCCACGGTGTGGCCTTCAAGTATTGCCGCGTGAAAGGATGAATGTCAGTGTTGACGTAATACGTCATCCAATCCGAAATGCCCGCACCCACCGACACTGCTTTGAAACGGTCACTGCTGCAAGTGATGAACGCCGAGATATACCCGCCCTGGCTCCAGCCCATCGCGCCTACC
>JBASRM010000420.1:0-8480 GCA_049273835.1 Blastocatellia bacterium
CTTCAACACGCCTACGGCCACGGTCGTTTCGGATAAACAAGTTCGTGGAACCGTGATTCACGCCGACCGTTTTGGCAACTTGATCACAAACATAACCACGGCGGAGCTGAGCGAAGAACTCATTCGCGCGGGCGCTCGGGTGCGAATCGGGAAGCACGAAGCAGCTCGCATCCTCACTCATTTTTCAGAAGCGAATCCAAACGAGCTTTTTGCCTACTTTGGCAGCGCCGGTTTCCTTGAGCTTGCGGTGCCGCGGCAGTCAGCGGCCCGGGCGGTTGAAGGCCGTCGGGGGATCGAAGTCGAAGTTGTGGCGCCTTAGTTGGACCCTTCGTTGACACTCTCAAGCGCCTGTCCTATCCTGACTATTGGGCCGGAATGCCAAAACAAAAAAGTGGTATACCAGGCTGAAAGGAATGAAAAGATGGCCGGAGAAGCCAACGTAGCAAAGGCGGGACTCGAAGGAATCGTCGTCACCCAATCCTCAATCAGCGACGTCAACGGCGAAGAAGGTAAGCTCATCTATGCCGGGTATGACATTCACGACCTGGCACAACACGCTACCTTCGAAGAAGTCATTTACCTGTTATGGAACGGAAAGCTCCCCACAGAATCTGAATTAGCCACGCTCAAGACCCGGCTTAGCGGTGAGGCGAAACTGCCGACCGAGATCATTGAGCTGATTCGACAGATTCCGAAGGCCACCAACCCCATGGATATGCTTCGGACCGTTGTGTCGGCGCTTGGGCTACATGATCCCGATGGCGAAGACAATTCGCTGCCGGCGAACGCCCGGAAGGCCGTAAGGCTGACCGCCAAGTTTCCGATAATCGTCACGACGTTTCAGCGGGTGCGCAACGGTCTCCAGCCGATTACTCCGAGGGATGGACTGTCGCTCGCCGGCAATTTCCTGTATACGCTGACCGGACAGCAGCCGGATGATGTCGCGACACGCACGATGGATGTTGCGTTCATTCTTCACGCCGACCATGAGTTGAATGCGTCTACGTTTGCGGCGCGAGTGACGGCGGCAACATTGTCGGACATGTATTCTGCAATCGTTTCGGCGATAGGCACGCTAAAAGGCCCGCTTCACGGAGGCGCCAACGAAGGCGTTATCAAAAACCTGCTGGAGATTGGCAGCGTCGACGGAGTCGAACCGTGGGTCAAGAATGCTTTCGCGAACAAACAGAAAATCATGGGCTTTGGGCATCGGGTATACCGCACCCGCGATCCGCGAGCGACTCACCTCTCCGAAATGTCGCGCCAACTCGGCGAGCGTACAGGCGAAACCAAGTGGTATGAGATGTCACGTAAGATGGAAGAGGTCGTGATGCGCGAGAAGCATTTGAACGCGAATGTAGATTTTTATTCTGCTTCGACCTATTACGCGCTGGGAATTCCGACTGATCTGTTTACTCCGATCTTTGCTTGCAGCCGCATTTCCGGATGGACGGCGCACGTCCTCGAGCAATACCGGAACAACCGGTTGATCCGGCCTCGCGCTGAGTACGTCGGCCCGCGCGGGTTGAAGTACGTTCCGATTGAACAGCGAGGCTAACTAACCCATCGCCACGAACCAGGAAGGCAACAAGCAGCAAAAGCCCACAACATATTGCAATGAAGGATTTGTTGTAGCCTGATGTCTTCGTGCCTTGCTGGCGGCTTCCCTCCGTCAGCAGCCTGCTGCGTAGGGCGAACGCCGCGATGTGAGAAGCATCTTCGGTACGCGATCAGACTCGGGAATAAACACATTCTTGTCTGTGATTTAACTTTCATGAAGTGCAAACGGCCAGGATGGGTTCCAAGAAAGCGTTTGACGAGCCCTTGTTTGGTTTTGTTAATCATCGGGGTAGCCGCGTTCGCGTCCACGCCCAAGGAGGGTGATCGCGCTCCGCAGTTCAGCCTTCCGTCGTCGGATGGACGGACAGTCGCACTGAAGGACTATGTCGGGAAAAAGCTGGTACTCGTTTTCTATCGCGGCTACTGGTGACCCTATTGCCGAAAACAGCTGGCCGGTCTGGCTGCTGATTACGATAAGATAAAAGCCGCGGGCGCCGAGATAATTGCTATCAGCGTGGACAAGCCGGAGAAGAGCCGCGAGCTCGCCCGCAAACTCCAGATTCCTTTTCCTGTCTTGTCAGATGTAGATCACAAAGCAATTGGCGATTACGATCTCTACAACGGGCAGGAAAATATCTCAAAGCCCGCTACTTTTTTGCTGGATACAAAAGGCATAGTTCGCTGGTCGTTTTTCGAGGAAGACTACAAGCTTAGACCGCTCACCGGCGTCCTTGTTGAAGCGTTGAATAGGATTAAGTAAGCGCACGTTGTCTGTCAGAAAATCGGTTGTCCTCCCTTCGGTCTATCAGGTAGCATCCTCTCTCTTGGCCTTCATCAAACAAGAACTGGAGTATCTCAACATGCAATTCTTTAGGACCGTCCTGGTGATTCTGTTTGTCTCCGGTTATGCCGCGGTAACCTCGAACGCTGATCCCCGCTTCCAAACCGCCAACGACAAACGCTCAGATGTGGATTTAGCCCAGCGCATTCAAGGCAGTTGGCAAGGAACGATCAACTCTCCAGCGGGCAAACTGCGCCTCGTTCTGAAGGTGTCCAAAGCTACCGACGGCAATCTTAAGGCAACGCTCGACAGCCCGGATCAAGGCGCGACGGATCTGCCGGTCGATTCGATCAGCTTCAAAGATTCTTATCTGCGATTTGAGATGAAGATGATACAGGCAACTTTTGACGGCGGATTGAGCCGAGATGGCTCTGAAATAGCGGGCCAATTCAGACAGGGATTATTGACACCTCTGGTACTCAAACGGGAGGGAACTGAAAGCACGGCGTCAAGCGCAGGCTTTGCCCGCGGCCGGATCAACCTTGAGCCCTGCAACGTTCCAAACCTCACCAGGGATGCTGGTTGCGCAAAGTATGAAGTCTTCGAAGACCGCGCCGCGAAAACCGGGCGGAGGATCGCGTTAAACATTCTGGTTCTTCCGGCGTTATCGGCAAAGCCCCTGCCCGATCCGTTATTTGTGCTTGCGGGCGGACCCGGCCAGGCAGCCGCCGGCGTGGTGAGGGCCGCCGGTGACTATTTGGTAAGGCTTCGGCGCGATCGTGATCTGGTCTTTGTAGATCAACGGGGAACAGGCGAATCGAACCCGCTGCAGTGTAATTCACGGGTCAACAGGGACGAAATGCGCAGCTACTTTGCCGATTCTTACGCGAGCGATAGCCTCCGCGAGTGCCGCGCCGCGCTCGAAAAGACAGCCGACCTGACCCTGTACACAACGCCGGTTGCAATGGACGATCTGGATGAGGTGCGGGCAGCGCTTGGCTACAACAAGATCAACTTGCTGGGCGGCTCGTACGGAACGTTCGCTGGTTTTGTCTACCTGCGGCAGCACCCCGACCGCGTTCGCGCGGCTATACTCGAAGGTGTTACGCCGTTGGACGCCAAGATCTATCTTCCGTTCGCGAAGGGAGTCGAGCACTCGCTCGAGCGGCTGTTTACCGATTGCGCGGCTGACAACGACTGCCAAGGTACGTTCCCAAATCTGCGCGCCGAGTTCAAAGAGCTGACAGCTAAGCTCGACAAGCAGCCGGTATCATTCGAATCAACCAACCTCCTGACCGGCAAGCGTGAGCAGATCACGATGTCGCGGCCGGTGTTCGGCGAGGTGATTCGTTCGATGCTCTATATTCCGATCTATTGGCGGTGGCTTCCGCTCTTGATTCACGAAGCGAACAAGAACAACTTCGGTCCACTTACTTCGATTGCGCACGCTAACGCCTTCGGCCTCTACAATCAAATCGCCAGGGGCATGTCGCTTTCAATTCTATGCGCCGAGGATATTCCGTTCATCACCGAGGATGAGATCAAGCGTGACACGGCGGGAACGTTTTACGGAGACTACAGGGTTCGATCGACAATCAAGGCTTGTGAGCAATGGCCGAAGGCCAAAATCTCGAGTGCTTTCAGCCAGCCCGTCAAGTCCGACGCACCGGTCTTGATGATCACCGGTGATCTTGACCCGGTTGCGCCGCCCTGGCTGGCAGCGGGCGCCTTGCGCTTCCTTCCCAACGGCCGGCACATCTCAATTCCAAACACCGGTCACTATTTTCGATTTGAGTGTGTTGATAATCTGTTCGTGGAATTCTTAGCCAAAGCTTCAGCAAAAGGGCTCGACGATTCCTGCGTGAAGCAAGTAGAGAGGCCGCCGTTCATGACGAAGCTGCCGCCGCAGTTGCAGAAGTGATAGCTTCGCTAGCACTTCAACTTCATCTTAGGAATGATTTTGTCTCCATTCAGACTTAGTTGCGCGCTTCCGATTGCAAGGACGAATGACAATTAACCGCTGATTTACGCTGACGGGCGTAACGCTGATCTACGCGGATCCTCAAGCATCACCGGTCACCAATAGCGCTTTTTGCTATGCTGGTTTGAGAAAAAAAAGCGCCGCCCGTTCCCACCTGTGCTTATGTGATTGCTTCAAACAGACAGATACCGAACCAGTCTCAGAGGTGATGAGAACGCGACGCATCCAGCAAAGATCGAGTCGATTCGAATCGGCCCAGATGTTCCATCGCCGCGATCGCTCGTGTGATTGCCGGCTCGATGTATCCAATGTACATAACATTTCCGATTGCGGCCTGAGATGCATACGTGCCAACCGCCTTGAGCATCCGCTGGACTATCATAAGCTGCAGTTCAATCCGAAACTCATCGACGTCGGGAAAACCGGTGCTCGACGCTTTCTTCAGCTCGATAAACCGGTTGATCAGCTCGCCTGACACCTCCTGAGTGAGGCAAGTGTATGGATCGCTGAGCAGGGAGGCCACATCGTAGCTTGCCGGCCCCATTCGCGCGTCCTGGTGATCGATTATGAACATTTCGCCCCGATACATCATCAGGTTGCGTGCGTGATAATCTCGATGGGTAAGGACCCTGGGCCGCGACGCTAACTCCGAACACAAGGCCTTGAAATCCGCTTGCACAGCGTTTGACGTAGACGGGTCGAGACGCATGTGAAGATAACGATTGAAGTAGCTTGCAAAGAAAAAGCCCAGCTCCCATCCAAGCTTGGCTTCGTCAAATGCAAGGTGCGAGCAGATTGAATCGAGTGACAACGCCCTGCTTGTGGCTTCTTGAATTCGGACCACGATGTCGATTGCCCGCCGGTAAGCTTCGAGTGCTTCGCTATCCGAGTGGGTTGTCAGCCAATCCTGTAGCCGGATGTCGCCCACATCCTGGATCAACATCACTCTCTCCGCGCCAGAGATCGCGAGAACGCGCGGGACAGGAAGACCGGAATCAACAAGGAGTTCGGTCAGTTCAATATAAGCGCACGGATCGTTTGAAAAGGTAAGCCGGGCTGACGGATCGGTTGCTTCAAGTCTCGTCAATCTGTCGACGGCCCGTTCGTTTTGATCGAAAGTGGCGCTGTACAGGGCGGCAATGACGCTTGCCCCTCGCCCCTCGGCACGAAAGTAGGAACGAGTGGACGCGTCGCCGGTGAGCTTGGTGACCGCAATTTCTTCAACCGAAGCGCCGAGGTGCAGCGACGCCAGTCGAGCAATGGCTGACGATGATGTCTCTACAATTGAAGTCATCGGCTAACACGGGTCCATCAAATTGGAACAATAAGATTGTCGCCGGCAACTTCGCCTCGCTCGACTGAGCGAAGGCTGTTGCGACGCACGACCACGGCCTTCTCGATCATTGAGCCCGCCGGTATTCGCACGTTGTCCCCAAGCACGGCTTGACGCACGTGGGCGTCGCGCTCGACGACTACGCGGTCCCAAAGCACAGAGTCTTCGACACTTGCGGCCTCTTGAATAACGCATTCGTGTCCTTGGATCACCGATAGCCGCTTGTCATGCATAAACCGCAGACTCGCTTCCAGGTAGCGACCCAACGTGCTTAATTCGAACCAATCCCCGGTTGTCACATGGCCGATCAGCACCTCGCCCCTGGCGATAGCTTGAGGGTAGACATCAATGGTCGAATGAGAGAAACGCCCGCGAGGTATGTACTCAAAGATCCGAGGCGAGAGTATCTGGATGCCGGTAAACATTAGAGGCGGGTGCTCCGGTGCAGCCACGAAACCGGGGCCTGAGGAAACCTCCGCAGTGATACCTGACGCCGCGGGTTCTGGAAACCCGGCGAAGCGCGTGATCCGTCTTCGTTCGCCCACCTCGACTATGCTGAAGTGCTCCCGGCGTCCGTTTTCCTTCAAAACCAGAGTAGCCAAAGCGCCCTGCTGTCTGTGCGCGGCAACAGCGGCGCCAAGATCAATATTCGTAACGATCTTGCCGTTTATCACAACGAAGTCGTCGCCGGACAATGACTCGCGAAATGGGTCAAGGGCGCCGGCAGTGCCCAGTATCTCTTCCTCCAGGGCGTAACTGATGCTCACCCCGAGGTTCGATCCGTCTCCGAGCGCTTGACGAATAGAATCAGGCTGATGGTGAAGGTTGATTATGATGTCACGAAACCCGTGCGAGGCGAGATATTCAACGGAATAAGCGATCAACGGGCGATTCAAAAAGGGTATCGAAGCCTTTGTTCGGTCCTCGGTAAGCGGCCATAGCCTGGTGCCGAATCCTGCGGCGAGAATAAATGCTTTCATAAAGTTAAGAAGTCAGAAGTCAGCGGTCAGAAGTCCAAAAAAACAGTCACACCGGATTTCAGTGCGAGAGCAGGGTGGCTGTGATCCTATAAGATCAATGCGCCGTATGTTCGTGAATGGTGTTGGATGCTCTCTAGTTCAATCCTCCTGAAAGACCAAATCCTCCAGAGGCACGCCGCGCGCCCGGCATCGTGCGGCCTGAAGCTCAGGGTAGCTTTCGCGAACAACATCCGCCTCAGTGAAACCGGCGGCTTCCAACACTCGAAGCACGGTTGCTTCATCACCTTCGATCTCAATGAAGTTCCCCATTGGCGTTTCGTCCCGGACAACCTTGAGATCGCGGCCCTCAACGCTGAGGTCATAGACCGTCCGATATTTCTGATAGCGAAATGCCGGTCGAAATCCCAGCCGCTCGAACAACACGACCATTCGATCCGCCCCGGGAATTTCCAGCTCAATTTCCTCTCGTACTTTCACCGGCGAGTCGCTTTCGCGAACAACGCCTTTGTACGTGACCCAGCCGCGATCGTCCACAAAACGAATCCGCAAGGCTGCCCGCTGCCTCAGCAAGGTTTTATCGGAAGAGTCCAATAACACGTTGTCTTCAAAGTGGCGGGGCTCGGCGATGATTAACTCAAAACCGGCCCTGCGCAGCCGGTCCAGATCATTGCAAGCGAGCTTGACCTCTGCTTCTAGCGTTGTTGGCATAGTCATCTTGCCGGAAGGGGCAACTGCATTTATCGCCGGCCCCGTGATTATTCACGGTCTGCGCGCCGCTCGTCAATCGGGCCTATCACCACTTCTGCCGGTAGGTGTCGTGTGCAAAAACATACGGCTCAGCTTCGAGCGAACTGAGAAGGGCGCGCTCAGAGCTCGTCTGGAGGCTTACTTTCCTCACTTGGGCCGAGCGCCTTTCAACTATTCCGATAGTCGACATATCGAACAAAGCCCATCCTGGATCATCCAGACTGCCATCGCTGAACGACTATGAGGTCAACAGGCGATCTCGACTGATAACCATATCGCTAACGGCGACGACAGACGGCAGGAGGTGGGTTGCGCAGTCAAGCCCGTTCGAGGTTGGGGATCACGATACTGACGCCACATGTCACGTTAGTGGCGATGGTGTTTTATCGAACCGGAGCTGCCGGGGTTTGCCATCCGTTCAAGGGTCTGAAGGCTGCTGTGGCTTCCGAGCGCGACCAGCGCATCTTGCTTTTCAATGACTGTCTCCGCGGAAGGGTTGAAGATCATGGTCTCGTCCGCTCGCCTGATTGCGATCACTATGACACCGTGCTCGGAGCGGATGCCGGTCTCGCGAAGAGGCCGGCCAATGAACGGTGAGTCGTGACCTATTTCGACCTGCTCGATCTCGAGCTCGAGTCGTTCGGTCATCGTGGCCAGCTCTATGAAGTCTGCGACCGCGGGACGCAGGAGCATTTGCGACATTTTTGTCGATCCGGTCAAGGCAGGCGATACAACCTTGTTCGCACCAGCCTTGACCAGCCGCCCCACTGCGGATTCGTCGTTTGCGCGAGCTACGATCCTGACATCCTTGTTCAAATCGCGAGCGGTCAGCGTGATATAAAGATTATCCGGATCCGATGATACCGCGCAGACGATCCCTCGGGCGCGCTCTATTCCGGCGGCCTTGAGGACATCATCATTGGTTGCGTCACCCATCAGTACGAGGTGGCCTTGTGTCAGCAGGCGGTCAGCGATCAATTCGTCGCCTTCGATCACCACGAACTCGTGCCCGCTGCGAGCTATGTCACGGACCACACCCGAGCCTACACGCCCGGCGCCGCAGACGATGTAATGGCCGGTGAGCTTGTTGATATCCTT
>JBASRM010000457.1:0-2563 GCA_049273835.1 Blastocatellia bacterium
TGGTATGCCTCGCCGAAGACACGCGCAAGCTCCGGGTCGGGGGCCGCCGTCAAATCGCGGGCGGCCACTGCATGCGTCCGCCCTGGCTGCGACCCGCTTAGATTGATCGATTGAAGTCGTTGCGCGCGGAGTACGCGAGCCATCTGTGGTAAGTCCAGTATCAAGCCAGGCTCGAATGCAGCCAGTAGCAACGCCACCATTTCGCCCTGCGGTTGGAGCAAATCGATAAAGGGGTAACGAGCTTTGAGCGGCGACACTACTCGCTCAACCAGCCAGCTCCCGGCCGAAGCACGAAGCTCAACCGGTGAATCTTCCATCCTGGATTGAGCGGACGCGATTATTCGCAGGTTCGTCCAATCGTTCTCGTTCGCCCCGTCGTAACGGTTGCCGTGCTCGATGAGCATGCGGCCGAGGCGATAAGCGTGTCCGTCGTCCACAAAACTGACCTGATGCGGTGTGGCATCCAGCCGCTCGAGGAAGAAGCGCTGGAGGGCCGGCAACGCCATCTCGAGGTCATGGTTGCCAATCAAGACGGTAAGCCCGGCCCCCGACGCCACCAATTTCCCAAGCGAAGAAAACACAATCCCGAAAGCTGCATCGGTCATCACCTGTTGCAGCTTGGTGAGCGCCTGGTGCCGGTCAACCGTCCAGGACTGGAAGGGCGCGACCGCCAAAAAATCTACAAAATCACCGGCTATCACAAGCTCAAGCGTTTCATCAGGTTGAAGGCGGGCTGGGAGCGAATCGATGAACCGTGCCAACCGTTCCGGGGTTGACATCATCGTTGGTGGTGAGCCGCCAAGATGCAAGTCCGAAATAACGAAGACGCGTTGCGCGGTCAAGGGTCCTTGAGGCATTTTCCTTCTCCTTGAACACAATCAACTCAGCACGTCAAACAGCATCGTTGAGACAAGTTTTAACTTCTCGACGCGTACTAAGACCCGTCGCGATGTTTGAGACAGTCGCGCAACCGCGGATTCGATCGACCAGGACCAATCGCCTAGAATGTCGCAGATGGCTACGATGCGAGGCAGCGCGAGGAGCAAGGTCCCCACCTTGATGTGCGGCGCGTGGCCCTCGTCAATTTATGCTTAATTCGCATTGCGCGAGTTTAGGAGAACTTCTGCAGTGATCAAAGTACCTTTGTCAGTGTCGCGCCGCAAGGCCCGGTTGATCTCTCTAAACCGCCACTCCAGCTGCATCGATGTGAAGTCCCCCTAAGCGGGGTCGGGGTTCTTTAGTTTTGCTTCGCGCATTACTAAAAACAGAGGGAGGCCGAGGGAAACACCAACCAGCAGATTTGAGACGATGTATATCCACAGATGAAGCATCTTCAACCTTTTACCCTCTGAGTACACCAACACCCACAGCGTCACCGACGAAACGATCACATCCAAGCCAAAGAAGGCTGAAATCCGATTGGCAAAAAGCTGCTGAACAATTAACGGCACATCCAACCCGCGCTCGACCAGGAAAGGAACGAGTTGGGAACCTGGAAGAATTGTTCCAGCAACGCAGAGGATCAGATAAAGAATTCGCCTCTTTTCCATATCGCCTCTCTTCTGTATCATCTCGTTCTTCAAAAGAAGAACCACTTCGATTGTAACCGTTGATCAGAACTTTGCTCGTTTACGTGGGCGAACCACGAGTTCGTCGTTGATTATCCAGGCGAGAGTGAAGTCCCCAGCTCCGAGAAAGCGCGACCGGCTGACCTCGAGGCGGGGCAAGGTGTTCTGCAGCCGGCGCGCGACTTCAGCTTCTGTCATGTTCAGTTTTCTGGAATGTGGAATCCAAGAGAGGCGGGCGCTTCGATCCGTCGTGCAGTGAGAGTCTCTTTTTTTGTGTGCTGATGCCTCCGCGAGTTACCCTGCCTACCCGCCGATCCCGGTCAAGAATCAACTCGCAAGCCTTGAAGACGTATTCTTCAAAGTGCTCGAGCTTCGCTGCCAGTATCACCCATGCGTTTTTTCCGGAACGCCACAGGTATCGCCTGGACAACTGAGGGAATTCCCGGCCAAGGCTCTCAATGTGCTCGGTTGTGGTATACAACCACATGCCGTTTGAAGCTGCCTGCTTCGGGCTGTCCCGGAGTGAGCAGAGAAGTTTCTCATCGAGGTAGACGTAGGTGAAGCCAAACATCCGTTTGATCGTTGGCCGAATCGCGCGCAGTTCTTCGATGACAAATGGAAAAGGGATGGCGTTCTTACGTTGAGTGGTGCCCTTCATGAAGCTTTATTTCCAGTGCGGTCAAGCGCGGGCTTGCGCGATGATGTAGACCAGGGTTCGATCTGTGCTGCCTCCAAGTCTCCTGGCCCAGGACGTTCGTAGGCGGTGCCATTCTGCGTGATCAATCACACCTCGTTCAAGTATCTCGAAACCGGCCGTTTTATAGCGAGGGGCAAGTTCCTTATCGATGAAATCAGTGGAAAGGAGCTTCAATCCAAGCCGCTCGATTTCAGAGCGGTCCTTTTCGGGATCGAGTCCAATGATGATCTCCATCACTCCCTGAGGTGCGCAGATCTTTCGCAGATTGCGGAGCACCTTCTCATCTCCTGTCGCTACG
>JBASRM010000458.1:0-4582 GCA_049273835.1 Blastocatellia bacterium
GAATTATCGAGTTCACCGTCTCGCAGATTCGATCGACCACCTGAAGGTTAGTCCGTTCATTCGCCCCGCCAATGTTGTATTTCTCACCGGGTTTGCCATGTTTCAACGCAAGCATGATCCCCGAGCAGTGATCTTCGACGTAGAGCCAATCGCGAATATTGCCGCCGTCCCCGTAAATAGGCAGCGGCTTGGCGTCCACTGCGTTGAGAAGCGTCAACGGGATCAGTTTCTCTGGAAACTGAAAGGGCCCATAGTTATTCGAACAGTTTGTGATGATCGCAGGGAGCCGATACGTTTCGAAGTAAGCTCGCACCAGATGATCTGCTGCCGCCTTCGAAGCCGAATAAGGCGAGTTCGGCGCGTAAGGGGTCGCCTCACTGAACAACCCATCGTCGCCAAGCGTTCCGTAGACCTCATCAGTCGACACGTGTACCAAGCGGAATGTTTGCCGTGCCGACTCGTCGAGCCGTGAGACGTGCTTTCGAGACGCTTCGAGCAGCTCAAACGCGCCGCAGATGTTTGAATCGATGAACGGCGTCGGATCATCTATTGAGCGATCCACATGAGTCTCGGCTGCAAAGTTCACGACGGAATCGGGGTTGTAGTTTCTGAACACCGTCTCGACGGCTTCGCGGTTTGCGATGTCCGCCTCGATGAACACAAAGCGCGGAACAGCGGCCAGGTCTTCCAGACTGCAGCGATTTCCGGCGTACGTCAGCTTGTCTATCACCACTACCCGGGCTTCGCTATGGGCGAGCGCGTACCGAACGAAATTCGCGCCGATAAAGCCCGCTCCGCCCGTAACTATTATGGTTTCCATATCAGACTCCACGGCTCACTCGCGCAGCCCGGCAGAGAACGCCTCGTTGATATCTGCGAAACGCGCGCAATAGTCCTCATTGGCGGCTCGTAAGACCCGCTGAGCCTCTTCGCGTCCGTACACGCCGGTGATCTCACACTTGTTTGTTTCAGAACCTGGAGCTTTCTTGTAGGTCAAGAAATAGTGTTTAAGCCGGTCGACAACCGAGCGCGGGCAGTCGATAATATCGCGCCAGTCTCCGAAAGCCACGTCACCTTCCATGACCGCGATTATCTTGTCATCAGCTTCATCGCCGTCAAGCATGCTGAGACCGCCGATAGGTATTGCTCTCAGCAACAGGTTGCTGTGCGAGATTGTTCGGTCCGAGAGCACGCATATATCCAGAGGATCGCCGTCGCCGACCAGCCCCGAGAGTCCGGCACGCTTGCCAAAAAGCTCGGCCACTTTCTCACCGCAGTAGGTCTGCGGCACCAGGCCATAGTTGGATGGGCACACATTTGAGAAACGTTGAGGCCGATCTATCATCAACAGTCCGCTGCTCTTGTCCAGCTCGTACTTAACGGTGTCCGTCGGCACGATCTCGATATAAGCGGTAACAAGATCGGGGAACTGGTCACCTAAAGTCACTCCGTGCCACGGGTGCGACTGGAACAGCAAGCTCATCAGCTTAAGCATCGGGTCACGCTTTGATTCTGGCATCGTTTCGTCCTTCCGTGCCGCGGAGGTTAAGAGCCGCGCCCCAGCACGAGATGGTAGACGACTTCACCGGAGTTACGCAAAAGCCTGTCGCGTTGGGCGACCTTGCAGCTTCTCAAAACAGCATCAAGAAAGGCCAGTGGCCAAGGTAGCTGGGCGAGGGTAACAAATTACTATGGGTTTCATCGAAATCGGAAGCGTCAATCGCAGCGCTTCAACCTTCTTTAGACCGTGTATCGAAAAATGCATTGGTGCCTCACCTCAGCCCGTCTATATATAAGTGTGTAGATTAACACTAGGAGGTAATGAACATGCCAGTAGTCGGACCAATAAAAGAAACCCGGGTCCTGGTTGTTTACGATACGGATTCCGGTGGGTTCGGAGGACCGCTCGATATGAACGGGCCAGAGATCGGAGGCGTAAGATACGCCCAGCCCGGTGGTAACTTGGTCCTCAAGATCAGTCTGGAATTCGGGCAACCCAACACCAAATACCAGGTGTTCCTTGTTTGTGGGCCCGCCCATGCCGCTGCCTGTGGGTTCATTAACATAGGCGTCCTCCCAACAGATGCCGCCGGCGCCGGATCTGTCGGCATCAACGTTCCGCAAGCCGTGCTGGAGAGTGCACCCTTCGGTCCAGGCTTTCGGAACGATCACCTAGACCTCTTGCGCGGAGTAGGAGACCTCAGCAAGGGCGGTCTTGCCGCCGGGGCCATCAATTACTTCGTGTGCAAGAGACGAGAAGGTGCGGCACCAGCTAAGATCCCGCGAGGGATGGAAGCCCAGGCCGGTGATCCGCTTGGAAAGGCGGGCGGAAAGGGCCGTTGACGCGGTTGCAATCCGCCTGGATCTCTATCCAGGGAAGGGCCACTCGCAGTCTTTCGACGCGCATTGCAGATGGAGGGGCCCTTCTTACCTCACTTCAATCTAGAGGGTTGTCTTCTGCAGCGACGGCGCACAAGGAAGGTTAAGCTTGCGTCTTTGATTGTGCATTGTTTGCGCCGAGACCGAAGGCGCCGTAGAGTGCGGATGCCAACTCAAGCAAGGCTATTGCGGCGGCGCTGGAGATGAATTGGGACTGAGACTCCGTGCTGCCGGTCGGAAGATGACCAATGTTGTCAGGCGACACCAGCACGTAGTGATGGTACGCGCCAAAGAGTAGCGCCCCAAGCATCGAGAGGAAGAACACCCACAGGCCGACATTGATGTAGCGCGTCCACACAAGTGCGGCGGCAACAATCGGCGCGATGAGGATTACGATGTACACGAAGAGGGTCTTTTCAGGCGGTAACCCTATCGCCAGCTTTGTATGTGCGTCTCCGTGCCAAAGCGAGGCCACGAGATGAGCAACAACGAGCGCGGTAATCACGAGCTTGGTTGATTTCGTCTTGTTCATGCGCCAGATTTTCCTTCAAACCGGTGAGACCTTGTTCGGCGAACAGCGCAGCCTGCCGGCTTCTCTTCCGCATTCTGAAAAGACTCAAAACATCCTCGAGTCTTCTGCCCATGTAAATACTCATTATCTTTTTCTTGCATCAGATTGCTTAAGTAACGCGGCGTGGCCTCATCTGAACCTCAATCGAATCGCGACAGCTTGCGGGTCAAGTCTGCCCTGGCTGTGCGGGACAGGTTTCCACCAGTGAAAAAAGCGTCCTCGGTCACTTCGCGCGCTGCGAACGGAGGAGGCTCGGCGCGCATCAGGTCTTCGAGCCCTTCCGCTTCGGTCTCACAAAGAACCAGCCCGTCAAGTTCTCCTTCGAAAACGTCGATCGAGAACAACCTGCCAAGATGGGTGTGGTAGTAACGAACCTTTGTGAGGTGATACCCCTCGAGCCCGGCGACAATTTCGTACTCGCTTGGCGACAAGAGGATGCGGCTGACCGTCCGGAAGAAGGGTGACGGCGAGTCGAACTTCTTGTTCAGTTTGATAACGCGACGCCCGGTGTCAGAGTCGGTCATGATTCTCAATCGAAGTCTTGAATGATTCAGGTACTTGTCCTCGAAGGTCTTAAAATAAGACGAGACCGCGTTTCGCCAGTTTGAGTCCGGGGAAACCAGAAACCTTCTCTCGTATTCGACTCGCGTGTACTTGTGGTCGGACGGTTCCAGCACTACAGACATTCTCAACCTCGTTCGCGCAGTTCGGCGATGCGTTGCCGCAAGATCAAAACGAAATACTATAGCTGCCGCCAGGATTCTTTCCCTGTGCAAGCAAAAAGGTGAAAACATGGCGACCGCTGTTAAAGGTCAACGTCGGATGAACCTTTACACCGTCGAAGATTACGACCGAGGAGAGATCTTCTCGCCAGTTGATGTTGAGTCCGCCTATCGCCAGAAACCGATGCTCGTAAGAGCCCCACGCCAATCCGACGTACGGAGCAACCGGCAGCTTTACGAATTCAGATAAGTTCTTGCTCAATGTGGCATAAATGGATCGCCCGCTGGGTGTGCCGATCCGGTCTGAGCTTGTGCCGATGATCAGCGCGGGCCTCCGTTTCCCTTCAGTAACTGCGACAACGTTAGCCAGCAGTCCCACGTCATCTGCCCGGGGATTGTATTCGACACCGAAAGAGAGCCTCTGGTGCAATCGATACGTCAACGTGGTTCGCACGCTGGCACGCGGAATCTGGTTGCTTAGCAGCCTCACCCCAACGGTCCATCTTTCGGTAACGTTGCCCTCCGCCCCGCTGACCGCGCGGCCTTCCCCCGGTCAGAGTGGTCACGAAGGGACGCTCGATGCCTTATTGGGCTTCTCAATCGCCCTTGCTTGCTCAGTAGGTTGCTTCTGTCCTTGAGCGAGAAGCGCTTCAATGTGCTTTTTCAACTCGCGTGAGTTAACAACGCCAACGATTGCGGCAACTATCCTGCCATCCCGATCGATGACGACTGTGCCTGGAAGGACTGAGCCTAAACCGAAGCGTTCCATATCGGCGGCGCTCGCTCCCAACCACACCGGAAAGTTAAGCCTGGTTTCCCTGATGAACTGCAACACCCTCGCCCTGTCATCGAGTGTGTCGGCCGAAGCTCCAATGACTTGCACGCCGAGCGCGGCATATTGGTTTTGAAC
>JBASRM010000470.1:0-5385 GCA_049273835.1 Blastocatellia bacterium
GTTATTGCGCCCTGTGCTGCACTGTGGACATCGTGAGGATGCAGCCGCTCATGATAATACCGGGGTGTGCCGTCCGCAAGAAAGAATTGGTTTTCGTAAAATCGATATCCGACATCGAGCGCAGTTCTCCAGCCTTCAACGCCAAGATAATCGATCAGATGTTTTAGCGACACCAGCACAAACCCGGTGTGAAAGCTGTCAATCCAGCCTTGCGATTCGGCTTCGCCGTAAGCCCACGAACCATCCTCCTTTTGCCTGGCCAGTGTGAAACCGACAGCTCGGTGGGCGGCGTCCCGGAACTCATCCCTTCCAGTCTTGGTGAATGTGCGCGCCAGCAGCTCGGCGGCAAGCATATTGACGTTATGGACCCTTGAATGATCCAGCGGAGTGTAGCTGAAGCATTGAGAGCCCGGCTCCTCGAAACGGTTGAGCTCATCGAGCAAGAACCGGCAACTGCTTGTGGCCACGTCGAGCGCCTCTTCGTTTCCCGTCCTTTCGTGCCAGTCGAGGTACGCGTGTGCAGCAAACGCGGTGCACACGACATTGGGCGTACCGCGCGGCGCAAAGAACGCTCGCGACTGCCAGTCGAAATTATACCCCCAGCAGGACTCTGCGAAGTTCGGCGTCCGCAGCGATCCAAGCTTTCCCATCAAAAAGCTGAAGTCTGTTTGAAGTGTTTGGTGAGACTCAGACGCAGCTTCTGTTTTTGAAGGGAGACTGCATCGCTTAAGGTCCGCCAACAGTATTACCGCACGCGCGGCCAGGGCAACACCCTTCGGGTTGAGCTCTTTGTTGATGCGCAGGATCGGCCGCAAGTTGAATGGGCTGCGCTTGACGAGCTGGGTCAACAGGGTTCTGGTCAGTCGATGTTTGAAAAGAAACGAATGCGCCAGCGGGCTATTCAAGCCATCGTATGGGTCGTAACCCGCCCACGACTCGCTGCGGCAGTATCGTAGGAGCCTTGAGAGCGCATGCTCACACTCATCGATCATCGCGGTCAAAGAGGAGGAGTTTGGGATACCGGTAAGTGCGTTCCTTCTGGGCTTGCCCTTTGCTCCGATTTCCAATCCCGATCCTGAGTGCGGTTTTTCCGGCGAGCGACGCCGTGCCGTTTGCCATCTTGAAGCGAAACATCCTCTACTCCACTTGCAGCGGAATGTTGACGTCAATTGACTGCGGCCTGAGACACTGTTGGTTGTTGCAAGCTTGTACCATCAGTTTTCCCTTGAGATACTGAGCGCCCGGAGCCAGCGACGACAATGCGCGGGCGGTGAGTTTCAACACCGCTTTGCCCTCAAAGACAGACAGAGGATTTTTTGAGAACTCAAACTTCTCAAGCTTGGCCTTAGGATATACTACGGGCGTCACGGTGAGCCCTGGGGAGCGGTCAATCTTTAGGGTTGTTGCGATCAGGTATTTTTCCAGGGGCCGGTTTGAATTGATGTGGTAACCTTCACCGACCTTGATCACGACTTCAACTTGAACGGCGCCGCCGCGCTTGATTTTGTAAACCGATTCTCCGGGACTGACCTTCACCACGCTCGCTGAGCCTTGAGCGAGCGTCGAAAGGCTCAACAGCCCAATCGCGACTGACACAAAAAGCATTCTGAACCCCTTCATCAATGACCTCCTGATGTTTCATATACGCGCGGATTTCAAATCGATCCTTACCGGCTCGGCGGTCAAAGTTGATTCGACAATCGCAAAAGAAGCCAGCGTAGTTGCGATCAGCGACTCAAGCGAGATCGGTGCATCGGCTTTGCCTCGCGCAGCCTTCAGAAACGCGGCCAGTTCAGCCGAGTGGCCCTTGTCCTGCATCGCTCTGCCAAGCTTCTCGTGCTTTGCGCGACGAACAAACGTGCCGTTCTTGAAATTATCAATCGTCGCGACGGTGCCGTCACAGAATATCTCAACGCGCTCCTTCGCCACCGATGAGTCGCCGCTCGCGGCGTACGCAATGGACGCGATTGACCCGTCTGACAGATTCATAGAAATCACCGCGCTGTCGTCTACCATCCCGGCAGTCTGGCTTTGGGGAAGGGATGAGGCGCTTACGCGCAACGGGAACGCATCGGTCAAGAACTGCACGAAGTCTATGAAGTGGCAAACCTCACCGATGATGCGGCCACCGCCTTCTATCGGGTCGTGAGTCCAGTGATCGCGCGGAAGCTGACCGGCGTTCACTCGATACGCTATTGTCATCGGTCCGATACGATCCCCAAGACGCTTTTTGATCTCGATCGCGAGCGGAGAAAACCGGCGATTGTAACCGACCATCAACAACCCGTTTGAATCCCGGGCGGCGGCGGCGACCTTCCAGAGTGATTCCTCAGTTAGAGCCAGGGGCTTTTCGACAAACACGTGCTTGCCGCGATTCAATGCCTCCACGGCAAGCTGCGCGTGCAAATCATGACGTGTTGTTATGAAAATGATTTGAGAGTTTTCGTCGTTGAGTATTTCTTCGTAGTCGGTCGTTTCGTAGGCGAAGCCGAACTGGTCCGCAGCACTTTTCGAGCTGAGCCCGGTTGCCGCACCGACGCCGATCAGCCTGGTCTTCGCTGAGCGTTTGATTATCGGCAACAGGACGCCGCGAGCGAACCCGCCCGCGCCGATAAGGCTAATCCCCAACTCATCACTTCCAACCGGGACTCGAGGCTTTTTGGGTTGGGGCGCGTTGTGCGAATCAGCCTTCGGGTACTCGAGTACGACGCCGCAACATCGCTCGCCGCTCAGGATGAGATCATAGGCTTCGCCCGCTTTGGCGACCTCGTATCGATGAGTCGTCAGGAGATCGGTGTTGATTTTCCCCGCCTCGACAAGCCGAAGAAAAGCGTCCATGTTCCGCCGCTCGGTCCATCGCACATAACCTATCGGGTAGTCGCTTCCCTTCTCTTCGTATTCAGGATCGTACCGGCCAGGACCATACGAACGGGACAAGCGAAGCTCGATCTCCTTTTCATAGAAGCTGTGACGCGGCACGTCCATCCCAACCAGCCCGACTACTACGACTCGCGCGCGGTCTCGCGCAAGCTCAGCGGCAAGCTCGACGGGTTCTGATGACTTGGTAGCCGCGGTTATGACGATGCAATCGGCTCCGAATCCTCCGGTCAACGCGGCGCAGGCTTTCGCCGCAGAGGTTGGATCGCCTGCTACAGAGTCCGCGCCTGACCTGGTAGCAAGTTCGCAAGCCTGCTTGTCGATGTCGACGCCCAGCACGCGACATCCGGCCGCCTTCAAGAGTTGAACGGTGAGTTGCCCGACCAATCCGAGACCGATCACTGCAACTGTTTCACCCAACCGCGGGTCGGCCTGACGGACTCCTTGCAGCGCGATGGCCGCCACTGTTGTGTAACAAGCAGATTCGAGCGAGACCACGTCGGGAACTTTGCAGCAGAGGTTCTTGGGGACGTAGATGACTTCCGCATGCGATGCGTAGCCGGCCCCGGCGCACGCGACGCGGTCGCCGACGCGAAACTCTTCGGCGCTGGTCCCAACCGCGATTACCACACCGGACGCGCTGTATCCCATCGGCTTCATCTGAGACAAGCGCGATTTCACCTTTTGATAAGTCGAGGTCAGACCTTCACGTTTAACGGTATCCAAAACCTGTCGCACCAGGTCAGGTCTGCTTCTCACCTTTCCAATGAGAGAACTTTGTGCCGTTTCGATAATGGTCCGCTCAGTTCCCGAGCTGATCAGCGAGCAGGCTGTACGCACCAACACACCGGCCGGCTTAAGCGCCGGCGGCGACAATTCTTCGACCATCAGTTCGCCGGTCCGAAAGTTCTGTACGACTTGTTTCATAACGAGCGAGGGGTTCAGGATTCAGGATTCAGAGTTTCGGTTTCTGGTTTATGGTTTCTGGTTTTTGGCTTCTTGGATCTAGTTTTGTCTCTGTTTTCTGGTTCTTCATTCCGATTATGTCCGCGACAACAAGAGACCCTCAAACCATAAACCAGAAACCAAAAACTCTGAACCTGAACTCTGAGCTCTGAACCCTGAACCGGTTGGTTCATATCAGCGGGTATTCAGCGCGCATCTTGTGTCTGTAATTCTGAAGGATCTTGTGGACCTGACGAGGGCTGACCTTCGCGATCTGTCCGGCGATGCTGTAATGCAACCCGTGTTCTGGCGGCGCTGGAGATTGCAGGTATTCGACGTACGCGTCGAGTATTTGTTGTTGCGCCTCGGGCGAAGGATCAGGAACATTGGCAAATGCGCGCTGATCGTCGTGAAGGACGTCCAGCCATCTCAAAACCTGCCAACGGCTGATGTATCCGAGTTTGTCGGCGATGATGCCAGGCAGTTCCGTAAGCCGGTAGCGCCGCTCGTTCAACTCGTCCCAGTACATCTTCTCCACTTCGAAAAGCTGCTGGCGGCTCGGGTTCGGTGTGGGCGATTTCTCGTACTCAGTCATCGACCACTCGCGTATGATTTTCATCACCTGTTTGTAAGGCAGGCCGAGCGCCGAGCTGATTGCGCGGCGGCGCCCACCTTCAGGGCGATGACCGCTTTCGACAAAGCGCTGGTACACCTCGATTGCCCGGGCTTTCAACTCGTCGGTAAGCGCAACCTTTGATTGTGTGATCTCGCGTATGACGTCGGCCACAAGCTGCCGCTTAAGCCATAATTTAGTCGCGATTTGAGCGTGGACCTCGCGAGTCTGAACCGGGCTGTCCGCGTATTCCGTTTCGTAGATCTCGATGATTCGAGTGCGTAGCTCAGGCGTGAGAGTGCCAATCTTGGCAACTCGCGCGGGCCGGTGTCTCGGAGCTTCATCAAGAGGCGACCTGGGCGACGCGAACGGCCGAGGCGCGACTCGCGTTGCCTGCGCGACTATCTTCGCTTCGGAAGGCACGTGTTTCACCACGCGCTTCTTCATGCACTTTATGCAAAAGGCGGCTTTTCGATCCGGTGAGAAGAATGTAGCGTTGCAAACGGAACACGTTCGACGAAATTTCATTCCGCTCATAGCAGTGACCTTAGTCTAATGGCCGATGTTCCAAACTTCAACCCGATACACGCTTGATGTCCTCGGGTAAAAGGAATTCGGCAGTCTTGAACAGAGCAGTTCGCCTGGGTGAGCCAGTTGATGGTCACGGATGGGCGTGATGTGCGAACTTGATCGCAAGCGCCTCACGATCGGCCCGGCGCCTCATGTCTCGTCTCCGTTCGCCCCCCTCCCGGTCAACCAGGTTATTCCGTCGATGATCAGAAGAGTGCTTACGTTGTATCGAATCGTGCGGCGACGCTCCACAACTCTGCGCTGGCTGCCCGATCTTCGTTCTTGACCGTGCCACGCCATAGACAGGCTCGCTTCCAAAATCAATTGTCTAGGAACGATCGAAATTCTAACAAGGCGCTTTAGACGTTGTAAAACCGCAA
>JBASRM010000477.1:0-20524 GCA_049273835.1 Blastocatellia bacterium
TATCGAGCAGACGCTTCAGCTCATAAAGCATCATCCCAAGCTTGGCAAGATGCGTGTGGTGAAGGAGCTCGATCACTCGCTCATTCCCGTCTACGTCAATGAAGGCCAGATGAAGCAGATTTTTATAGCACTGATGTCCAATGCATTCGATGCGATGGAAGAGGAAGGCAATCTCACGATTCGAACCCAATGGAGCGAAACCGAGGGTGAACGACTGGTGTGCGCGGAGTTCAGCGACACCGGTTGCGGGATTCCAGCCGAGCACCTTGCCAAGATCTTTGACCCGTTCTTTACAACGAAGCCTCTCGGACGTGGAACCGGCCTCGGGCTGTCCGTTTGTTACGGAATTGTTTCCGAGCACGGTGGAAGAATCGAAGTGGAATCAACCGAAGGCGCGGGTACGACCTTCCGCGTTTTGCTGCCGCCTTATCAAGAAATGAGCGCCGGTGCGCGCGAGCAATCATTCGAAGCGATACTGGAAATGGAGGGAGTGCTGTGAGTTCAAATCCAAGCATAAAGTTACTGATCGCCGAAGACGAAAAGAATCTCGGGCTCGTTCTTCAAAAGGAGTTGTCAAGGCTGGGGCACGACGTCTCATTGGTGCACGATGCGGAGGCCGCAATAAAAGAGGCCCGCGAATCTGAGTTTGACGTGGCACTCCTGGACATAATGATGCCGGGGCGCAGCGGACTCGAGGTGCTCCGCGAGCTTCGCCAGCAGGAGCAGCCGCCGGAGGTGTTGATGATGACCGGGCACGCGACGGTAGAAACTGCGCTCCAGGCGATGAAGCTCGGGGCTTATGACTACCTTACCAAGCCGTGCCATATTCGCGAGCTTGAAGCTATCATCGCCAAGGCACACGAGAAGCGCCAGCTAAGACTCGAAAACATGATCCTGCAATCGCGGCTGACCTACAAAGAGAAGGCTCCGGACATCGTTGTGCGCAGTCAAAAGATGAACGATGTAATGGCGCTGGTCCGCAAGATTGCCGCCTCGAATGCTACGGTGCTGGTCACCGGAGACTCAGGCACTGGAAAAGAATTGGTCGCCAACACCGTGCACTGCTTTTCGTCACGTAACGCGGGACCGTTCATCGACATTAGCTGCGCTGCGATCCAGGAGACGCTGCTTGAATCGGAGCTCTTTGGCTATGAGCCGGGCGCATTTACCGGCGCGCGAAAACGGAAACTCGGGCTGCTGGAGCTTGCACACGGCGGAACGCTGTTCCTGGATGAAATCGGCGAGATGAGTTTGACCCTTCAGGCGAAACTACTGCGTGTCCTGGAGACTCAGTCGTTTTACCGGGTAGGCGGCACTAAGAAGGTGGAAGTCGACGTCCGGTTCATTGCCGCCACGAATCGCGACCTCAGTCAGGACGTCGCCGAGGGAAAGTTTAGAGGCGATCTGATGTTTCGCATAAACAACTTCACAATCAAATTACCCGCGCTTCGCGAAAGGCCCGAGGATATTCCTGCGCTGGCCGAGCACTTCCTCGCTCAAGTGTCCGGCGGCGAACGCGCGCATCTGAGCGATCAGGCGATGCAGGTGCTGATGAGTTACTCCTGGCCGGGCAACGTTCGAGAATTGCGAAACGTGATCGAGCGCGCGGTGATACTATCGACGGGCGATGAGATAGCAGAGGAGGATCTCCCGCTCGAGCTGCGAACCCACCGCATGGTAAGCGGCGATACAGGCGACGGCGAAGACTCCAGCCCTGGAAGTCTCGACGAATTGCGTCGCAAGCAGATTCTGACCGTGCTCGAGCAGACCGGCTGGCACCAGGGGAGGGCTTCCGAGATTCTCGGCATCTCGCCTAGCACCCTTTATCGCCAGTTGAAGGCATACGGACTAACTCGATCAAGGCGACTCCACGAGCAGGCCTTCTGAGCTCTTGTGCTCAGGACGTTTCGCCACACAGTTCACATAGGACTTCGTAGCGGAGCTCCCTTATGACGCCGCTGGACGGATTCGCGACTCTGCCGGAAAAAAAAAGGGACGTCTGCTGCGAACGCCCTCGCCTAACAATTAACCCCCTATTTGTTCGATGCGCTTTGGCCGTCTCACAAGGAGATAAACGAATGCTCCGAGACAACCGCCGATCAGGATCACCAGAATCCAAACGATCTTGTCGGTGCTGGCCGGTTCGTTAGTGGCGCAATCGATTATCATCCATAGCCACAGAGCGACTCCCAAAAAACCAATGACGAGGATTAGCAGCTCGGGCACTCCAGTTGATCCCATCAAGGCCTCCCCGGTCCAGACAGATTGATTGAGAAGTGGGGGCCATTCTAACACGCAAGGCGAGCCCGGAATAATCCTCTCGGTTGCGTATCCGAACGCACTTTCGCTAAGCTTATTTTGCTAATCTTGTTTTTGGCGAGGATGAAACCATGAACAATACTGGGAGCTTTACCGATTTCGATACTCTGAATAAGAACCCGGACCCGTGGAAGCGACGAAAGGGCGCCCGGGCGGCTTGGATGGCAATCGCTTTCATAGTCGCGGCGCTCGTAGTCACCGTCGCAATAATCCAAGGTGCGTATAATCGCGGATCTAGGAATGTGCCTGTGCTTCCGGAGTCCCGCAATGTGGCTTCTGTGAATGCGCCGTCGCCTGCCGAGCTTTCCAGTTCATTTCGCGAAGTTGCTAAATCCGTCAAGCCGGCAGTCGTTTATATCAACATCGTGGAAAATGCCGAACGCGACTCCAATCAGCCGGATATCTTTGGTCTTCCCGCACCCAACGTTCCCAGACGGCTTAGGGGGGCAGGTTCTGGATTTATCGTGACCGAAGACGGCTACATCCTTACCAACCACCACGTAGTCGGAAAGGCGAATACTATCAACGTGACTCTTTCCGACGGGAAGAAATTCAAGGCTGAAGTCATTGGTTCCGATCCTGAGACAGACATCGCAGTGATCAAGATCGACGCCACGGGTTTGCCAATCGCGGTACTTGGCGACTCGGACGAACTTCAGCAGGGGGACTGGGTGCTGGCAATTGGGAGCCCGTTTGGACTTCAACAAACGCTCACCGCTGGAATCGTCAGCGCGACTGGTCGTGAGCTTCGCGAGTCCACTTACAACCACTACATCCAGACCGACGCGTCGATCAATCCCGGCAATTCAGGCGGCCCGCTGGTGGATATGAAAGGCGAAGTAGCGGGTATAAACACGATGATTCTGACCGGGGGGTTGAGTCAGGGTAACGTCGGTATTGGCTTCGCGATCGCCTCCAACACCGCCCGCGAGGTGTTCAAACAGTTAGTGAAGGGCGGCAAGGTTACCCGCGGCTATTTAGGCGTATATGTCACAGACCTCGACGAGGCAAAGGCGCATGCCCTCAAGCTCGAGCCGAAGGCAGGCGTCTTCGTTTCCGAGGTTCCGGACCCAAACAGCCCGGCTGGAAGCGTGGGGATTCAGCCGAGGGACGTGATCACCGCTTTTAATGGCAAACCTGTTAGGGCTGCCAGAGAGTTAACTGAAACGGTGGCCGCTTCACCGGTAGGGCAAAAAGCGCGGGTCGATTTTATTAGGGACGGCGAGGCTCAATCGGTGACGGTGCAGCTTACAGAACGACCCAAGACCGCCAACGCCCTCGCCGTCCCATCGGACCGAGAGGACAGCGAAGGCGAGGGCGGATCGACCCAGCAGGGACGCCTTGGCATACAAGGACGAACCATTACGCCGGAGGTGGTCGAGCAGTTGAAGCTCAAACTTAAAGTTCCAACCGGGATCTTCGTATCCGCTGTCCAACCCGGCAGCGCTGCCGCTGAGGCGGGACTCCAGCACGGAGATGTGATTCACAGCCTTGATCGAACCTCGGTCAAGACCATTGAGGAATTGGCTCAAGCGCTTAAGTCGCTGTCGCCAGGTGATTATATGCTCGAGGTCGAACGCGGTCAGCGCACGTTCTTCCTGACGGTTACAATCGAGTAAGCCAAGGTTAACTTCAAAAAACGTATCGGGCGGCCCCGGGGCCGCCCTCGTTGTTTCACAATACCAGAGCGAGTGACCGTCACATTACATCGCCAGCCCGCCGTCTGCCCGTATGACTTGTCCGGTGATATATCGCGCGTCGTCTGACAGCAGAAACGCAGCCACCCGCGCCACTTCTTCGACCGTTCCATAACGTCCCAGCGGAATCTGTTCGAGCATCTTCTTTTTGTAGTCCTCGGGCAGTGAACTGGTCATATCAGTCTCGATCAATCCCAGCGCAAGAGCGTTTACGGTTATGTTCCGGCGCCCGATTTCCTTGGCGAGCGCCTTGGTGAATCCGATGAGACCGGCTTTCGAAGCCGAATAGTTCGTCTGACCCGCCATCCCGACGATCCCGCTGATCGAGGCGATGTTCAGAATCGCGCCGCGTCTCTGGCGAACCATTACAGAAACGGCATGCCGGGTAACGTTGAACACGCCCTTGAGGTTAGTATCGATGACCGCATCCCAATCCTCCTGGCTCATCATCATGATCAGCTTGTCGCGAGTTATTCCCGCGTTGTTCACAAGGTAATCCACCGACCCGAATTCGCTCTTAACGGCTTTCACCATTTCTTCGGCGCCGGCGAAGTCGGTCACGTCAGCTTGAAACGCGCGACCGCGAAGCCCCGAGTTCGCTAGCTCCGCCACAAGCTGATCCGCCAGTTCGCGGTTCTTGGTGAAGCTAAAAGCCACCTGTGCGCCTCGCGACGCGAGTTCGCTCACTATCGCTCGCCCAATCCCTCGCGAGCCGCCGGTCACTATCGCGGTTCTATTCGCAAACTCTGACATTGTTTTTTGCTCTTAGCTTCCTTTTCGATGTTCAACCGCAGCGAACAAAACAACTGCGTTTTGCAGCTCAACCTCCGGCTCCGATCAGATTCAGAGTCCTGGTTACGGGAAAGTTATCAGTTTCTGCCGGCATATCGAATCACCCTTTTTCGAGAGATGAAATCGGCTATCAGGTCATATGATGAAATGCCTCAAGAAGAAAAAGGACGCTAGGCCACTCTGATGTGCTCACGTCTCATTGTGAGCGATTCGATGCGTTCTTCATCCACCTCGTAACCGATCCCTGGGCTGACAGGCGCTGAAATCGTCCCACGAGAGCTTACTACGACCGCCGGTTCTATGATGTCTTCTTCCCAGTAGCGCGCCGAAGCCGAAACATCACCAGGCAAGACGAAACCCGGCAGAGTTGACATCGCGATGTTGTGCGCGCGGCCGATGCCGGATTCAAGCATGCCTCCGCACCAGACGGGGATCTCCCGGGCCGCGCAAAATTCTTGAATGGATCTCGCTTCGGCGTGTCCGCCGACTCGTCCGAGCTTGATATTTATTATCGAGCACGCGTCGAGCTCATAAGCGTGGCGCGCGTCCGAAACGGTCAATATGGATTCATCGAGACAGATCGGGCTCTTGATTTCACGCTTAAGTTTTGAATGGTCGACCAAATCACCAGGCGCAAGCGGTTGTTCAATCATCATCAACCCGTAGTCGTCCAGTCTCTTCAACACGTCGATATCCGCAAGCGAGTAAGCGGCGTTCGCATCAACCGAAAGGCGAATGTCCGGGAACCTGGATCGGACTGCCTGCACCAATGCGACGTCCTGTCTGGGTTTTATCTTTATCTTGACCCTTTGATAGCCGGCTTCAAGTTCGCGAGACACTTTCTCGAGCAGTCCTTCCGGGGTCGGCTGTAAACCGATCGAGACCCCGCACGGTACTTCCTCACGCGTCCCGCCAATGTGCCGCCAAAGAGCCTTCTTTGCGAGTCTCGCCTCCAGGTCCCAGATCGCCGTTTCCACCCCGCCTTTGGCCATTCGATTCCCGCGTATCCGTGCCAACGCGCCGTTCACTTCATTGGCCTGTTCGATTCGAGCACGCGCGAGAAGTGGTCCGGCATAATTGCTCACGATCGTCCAGGCCGTATCGATCGTCTCGTGGTTATAAAAAGGATCCTCGGGCGCGGTACACTCGCCATAACCGTAGGCGCCGCTCTTGTCGAACACGCGAACGATCATTATCCGTCGCTTGGTCGTCCGCCCGAAGCTTGTCTCGAAAGGCCACTTCAGCGGCAACTCAATTTCTCGAAGTTCGATTTGTTGAAGATCTAGTTTCATAAGTCAATGTGTAAGATTCAAATTCATTAGTGATGTTGAAAGTTGATTTCGTGTTAGCTCTCGCTTCTAACTGCGCAGCCGTACGCCTCATAGTGAAACTGGGGATCATCGGACGCGAAAAGATACCGGCTGGTACCGGCTTCTCGCTCGAATCCGCGCACGATCAGATTGTCGGCAAGCTTGCTTTGAAACCCCTCCCGAACACGCAGTCGCCACTTCCGATGTTCATCGATGGAGTGTGCGCGCACTTCGTTTATGTTTTCGCGCATGACTACCGACTGCACCTCGCCTTCGACCTGCACGCTTTTCCCGGCCAACACGGACTCGACGTGAGGCGATGACACCCACCACTCAGCAAATACACGATCCGATGGCACTCCGGAGTCGAAGACAGTGGACAGACCCTCGCTGTAATAGTTGACTTCGTAGCGCCGAATAACGGCGCCGAGCTTATTGATGTTGAGATGAGCATTGCGCGATTGAAGCGGATCGAATGTCCACGTAATCAACGGCACTCCTGCGTCTACGGCATGCTGTCGCTGCGCGAGTTTCATCCTGAAGCCGATGTCTTTATGCCTTAAGTCTTCAACCACTGCCGCCAGGTGCGAGTGATACACGACATGCCCGCTCATCAATGCGATCATGGTGTGCACGAACCCGACCAGCCGGCCCGACGAGTCGAATGCGCCAATGGTTGGGGCGTTGCAAGCCTTTGAAATCATGTACAGTCTGACGGGCATTATCCCGAGGTCGTCGTCCTTCCAAACCGCCCGCTCCAGCTCGACACACTGTTGGAAGTCTTCGATCGAAGAACACTCTCGGATGTTGATATCGAGCCCGGCCATAGCGGAGCAGTATAGTTAGCAGGATGGGCACATTCAAGGCAGTAAGCTGGTTGCCTCCACGGCTACGGCGTATACTTTGAAAACGATGGCCGACACTGGCGACAGCGTGCTCGACAAAGCCGAAACTCTCGCGAGACGACTCCTGGAACGGCTCGGCGCCAAGATCGATAACAAGCTCAGCTCCGGTGATAAGCCCGCGACCCTCAACCCCCGTGTTCTGGGCGATCTCGCTTCACGTATCGAACACACCATTGAGTCCAGCCTCAAGGATGACGACCGCGGCGTACGCCGGCTCGCGCCAAATTGTTTTAAGGTGCTGTTTACCTACGAGGAAACTTCCAGCCTCACCCCGGAGTATATCGAGGCAGTGGGAAAGGAACTGACCGCAACAGTTTTCGAGTACATCAACAACCGCCGCTACGCGACGCGCGGTAAGGTGCGCGTTGAAGCCGGACAGGACTTGTTTGCGAAGACAACAGTCGTGAAAGCAAGTGTTGACGGCGAGGCCGAGGATATCCCGCAAAGCGCAGGAACCAGCCAGACCTCGCGCACTGAAGGCACAAGAGACGTGTTTCTCATCAGCGACGCAGGGCCCAGGTATCGAGTCGAATTGAAACCTGAGGCCGCACCGGTTTACATAGGCCGAGCGGCAGGCAACGCGGTGAGAATTGATGATCCCAGCGTATCGCGGCTGCATTGCTCGCTTTCGCTACGAACCAACGGCAGCGTGGTGATCGCAGATGTTGGCAGCGCCAATGGCACTTATGTCAACGAGCAGATGCTCGGCCGCGAGGAGGCGCGCGCTCTTCAGTCGGGCGATGTAATTGGGATTGGAGACTTTAGACTGGCTGTTTCCGAGATTTGCTGAGGAGGACGCCTCACGGCCGCTTCAGATGAATGTGCGCAACTCACCAGCTTTGATTCGTCATATCGAAGCTTACAACCTGGGTTCACAGGTCCTTTCTATGCTTCCGTCCACAGCACGGTAGGAGATCGCTGATGTGGATACCGGTTGTCTTAACTCTGATATTCGTTACCGTGGCTATCGTTCTGATGCTCGTGCTGGCCTGGGCGGCGTGGCGTCATCGCAATCCTCCTACGCCAATCGAGGATGAATCACTAAAGGGCGTAAAAGGGTTTGGGCCGGTTGAAACAAACCGCTGGCTGCGCGCGCTAAGGCTCTTTTTTCTTGTATTAATCCTCACTGTGCTGGGCTTTCACTCCTACTGGGTGTTCTGGGCCGATTCTGATACGGATGCCCAATTCAACAAAGCTCGGCGATTCGACGCCCGCAATCTGAGATTGGCGGAGAGCAGTTTGAAGGGCTGGGTGCTCGACCGCACGGGAAAGCTTGACAAGGCGCTGATCAGATACAGATCCGATGGTGGGGTAATTAAACGCGAGTATCCGCTCGGGGCGGCCGCCGTTCACCTAACCGGATATTCGGATTTCATCTTCGGAGCAGGGGGCTTGGAGGCAGCATTTCGTGATTGGCTGACCGAGCCAACAAGCACTTACAACCGGCTGGTCTCCCCAAATCCAGTCGGCAAAGATTTGAGAGTGACGGTTGACTCCGATCTCCAGCGCGAGGTGTTCAGCATTCTGCAGGCGTCGGGCAAACCTTCGGCCGCCGTCGTGCTCCTGCTGCCGAACAACGAGGTTCTGGCGATGGGTACGACACCGAGTTTTGAACCCAGCTCGATCACCGACGAGAGCACCTGGAGACGGCTCACCGACCAGGCCGAAGACTACAAGACCCAACCGCTGAGCCCGCTGGTGAATCGCGCCCTGGGCACGATGGTGACCGGCGGCGCCGCGTTTTACTATCGACCCGGGTCAACCTTCAAGGTATTTATTGCGGCCGCAGCTGTAGATCTGGGAATCACCGGCGAAAGCTTCACGTGCAGGGCGGAAGGCTTCACGCCCGAAGGCTCGAACCGTGCGATCCGCGACTTCGGCGGCGAAGTACACGGGACAATCGGGCTTAACGATGCATTTCGCGTCTCCTGCAACCAGTACTTCTCGCAATTGGGGTTAAAGATCGGCAAAGACAGGTTAGCGAATTACGCCAGGCGACTGAAGTTTTCTACTTCGCCCGACGACGGCGCCGCTCGCTCGGTTGATCTATGGCAGGTGTTGCACGGCGAACAACGACAGTTTGACTTTGTGTTCGCGCCGCCAACTCCTCGCATGGACCTCTCGAGTAAAGCAACCAAATTCGACGTTGCGCTACAGAGCTTCGGGCAGGGCTACGACGATTTGACGGTGATGTCGATGGCTTTGCTTGTGGCGTCGTCGGTAAGCGCGGATGGTTCATTCGTCGCGCCAACGTTCGAGATGGATGCACCGAGAAGGGTGATTGGTCCATTCATATCGCCCCAGGCTGCCGGCCAGCTTCGAACCATGATGCGGTCGGTAGTCGAAAGCGGAACCGCCGCAGGAGTATTCGGTTCTCTCGACGGACGAGTTTCTGCCGCCGGCAAGACCGGCACAGCGGACCGGGATGTTTACGTATACGACCGCCAGGGCAATCCTGTGGTCGACTACGTGGACAAGGAAGAGCGCAAGCATTATCAAACCACCGGCTCCACTGATTCCTGGTTCGTAGGATTCGCACCGGCTGACAATCCTCAAATCGTGTTTGCAGTAATGGTCGAAAACGGAGGGCAGGGTGCCAAGGCAGCAGCGCCTATATCGGCAAGGATAATCGCCAAGGCTGCGTCGCTCGGCTATCTAACCGGTGCTCGATCTTCGAGCGCCAGCACAGGAGCAAATGACCGCCGCTAACGAAGAATCAATGGCCTCGAGCCCACGGGTAAAACGGACGAGTCCTTCGCTGCACCTGTTATTCTTCATTGCGATTTTCGGTGCAGCGTTGCTGGGATATGTCGCGGTGATCTGGGCCGGCGACATTCGCGGTTACCAGCCCAGTAAGATCGTCGCGGCGCGAGATCTGGCATTGTTTGTTCCGGTGCTTGGCGTCTTCTTCTGGTTGACGCGAAAACAGCGCTACCGCGGCGAAATGATCTTGCTGACTGCGGCGATCTTTCTTTTCGCGTTCGGAATGGTGATGCAGTTCCGCCTGTTCTCGGATCCCGAGTACGGGGCGCGGGGCGCGGCAAGAGTGAAGGCGCGTCAGATGAAGGCGCAAACAGTGCGATTGCTAAACATCGAAACCGCCTATGACAACGAAAAGAAGACTTTCATGTTCGGGTCAGCTACTGCGGTCCCAAAAACTCCGGGCACGGACAAGAGTCCGGTAAACGACTACTCACTTACCGACATCCTGACGTCGTTGAACACCTATATTCCGCTGGCAGCGCTGTTTGCTCTGGTGCTCTCCTTTCGCGTATTTCGTAGCGAAAAGTTCGTTTTGTGGCTTCAGCAGCACGCATTGCTACTGGGCCTCGCGACATTGGTCCCATTTGCCATTATCGTGTTGTTGTTCAGCCAGGAGGGGAAATTTCTCGGACAAACGACGCCCTGGGAGGGCGTAAAAATACTTTTCTTGCTGAGCTTCGCGGGAATGCTCGCTGATTCCTATCGCCATCTAAGACGGACGCGCTGGGGTTTGCCAACCGCGCGTTACTTTATCCCTTTTGTTGTCATAGCAGCGATGCCTGTTCTGCCCTTCTTCGCGTTGTCGGACTTCGGCCAGATGCTGGTGTTCTTCGGCGTGTATGTGATGCTGTACGTAATTGCCGTCCGCCGTAAGGCTCAATTGGTCTATGCGGTGGCGGTTGTGGCAGTCTTGTTTGCCGTGTTTTTCGGCGCGACTAGAGTCACAACAGGTTTTGGCGTACCGGGACGGGTCTATTTCCGGTTCTACCAATGGATGCATACATGGGAGGCTCCCCCACCCGACACCTGGTGGTGGAAGCGCGACTTCGACCGGTATCTTCAAGCCAAAAACCTAACTCTCGATCCCGACGATCCTAAAGAAATAAGGCAGCGAAACAACGAGGCGTGGGCTGACAAGGTGTTGCAGCAATCTCAGGGACTGTTTGGTATCAACGAGGGCGGGACCCTCGGTGAGGGCCTTGGACTCGGTTTCCCCGAAACTGTCCCAATCTCAGATTCCGATTTTATCTATTCCGCGGTCGGAGAAGAGACCGGTTTGGCGGGCGGCGCGGCCATTCTCATCGCGCTGAGCGTATTCGTTTTCGCTGGGGCGACGATCAGCATCACCTCCGGAGACATGTTCACCAAGTTGTTGGCGGCTGGGCTTACCGCTTTTATAGGGTTTCAAGCCATTGTAAACATCGGAGGGGTGCTCCGGCTCCTTCCCATGACTGGTATTACTCTCCCTTTCGTAAGCCACGGCGGTTGGTCGCTAATAACCTCATTCGCAATGCTCGGGGTCCTTCTCGCCTTTTCTCACAAGAACGCAGCCTCTCGTCCTACGATTGAAAAGAAGCCTGAGTTTGTTCCGGTCCGTTAGTTCTGTGCCAACCTTCCACACGCGAAGGGCATTTGTGTCTCAATAACTCGTAAGCGTCGATAGACGATAAGCGTGACTAGAGTCGGCATTTCAATTAGTGTTTTCAGTAGTTAAGCAGAAGGTTCGCTGACAAAAACTGGTGCGGCACACACGTTGCAGAGATGGAAGACATATTTTAGAGCATCACCCACCCAACGATGCTCGCAAGATACAACCTGAGGGGCCAAGAGGCATCGGATTAGTCCGATGCCTTTTTCTTTAATGCAAGAGATCCCTTGATACCAAATGCTGGTTATATTGCCGCTGAAAGATCAGCCCAAAAAGCTGTGCGGCCTAGAAGGGTCGATGATACTTAGCGGGGTGAGAACCCTTTGTACGAAGTGTGATGTTTTGGTTGTGAGTCATCAACAGCAGCCGGCGCATCCCGAGCGTGTTAATACCCGATGGTGTATACACCAGCCGGTACCAGTTTTTTCTGAGGTCATCTGAGATGATTTTTGCAGCATCCGCGGCTTTATCGAATGGATAGATGGCGCCGCCGGTACCGACGGTCAATTGCTCGAGCGCAGCGGGCGGTTTCGGCTTGTCCCGTTGGAGCGCGCCGCGTGTTCTGTCCGGAACCTGGATCGCGTACAGCACGATGTTCCCTTCCTGAAGCGCACGCAGAGCGTCGTCAAACTTGGTCTTGCCCTCGCTATCGTATCCGTCGCTGATCAGAATGATCGCTCGTTTCTCAATACCTGTGCTCGCCTGTTTTGCCAGCGCGTCGGCCACCGCCAGCAGTGCATCGAAAAGGCTTGGAAACCCCTTTCGAATCAACTTCATTGGTGTGGCCTGGAGCTTCGCCAGATCTGGAGTCATATCCTCGATGATCTCGGCGGTCTCGTTGTACCCCACCACCATCATCTGATCGTCCTGGTAAAGTTCGTTGATGACGGATTCCATGGCCTTCTGCAATTGCACAGGTTCGGCCTTGAGATTAGAGCTGCTGTCCACGAGGAGGACGAGTCGAGAACCGCTATCAAGCCGGCTGAAGCTTTCGATTTCCTGGGCCGCACCGCCGTCGTAGAGGTCGAAGTCCTCTTTTGTCACCTGCTTCCCTTCGGGGGCGTGCGCAATCACATTTAGCGAGATGACTCGCCGCCCTGCGGCTGTTCCCTTCCCTGATTGCGCTAAGCTAACGGCTACCACTGTGGTGATCGCGAGAAGAATGAGGAAAGCTCGAGACATGCGACATCGTCGCTTTACCTTCAACGGTCCCGCCCCGGAAACATCTTGTGTTTGGTATTTCGTCACGATTGATTCTAACTGCTGTTCAGTCTGATTATTCCATGACCATTGTGCGCTCGCAACAAGCCTGTCTGGCTCCCAAGACTCCGGGCAGTCGACAAATACAAGCGCTCGCTTGTCACCGTCCCAACGCGTTGTTATTCTTGCTTCTCATCACAACATCGTCCTCCTATGGATACCCAGGCTCCCACCACGAACCGCGTACACTTCGAAAGACTTATCAGTGAATTGAAATCGCTCGAAGACCGTCTTCGTCAGGGAGGCGGACCGGAACGTATTGAGCGAGAGCATCGCAAGGGCAAACTCACCGCGCGCGAACGCGTAGAGATGCTGTTGGATCGCGATTCGCATTTTCAGGAGATCGGTTTACTGGTCGCTTACGACCTTTACGACGGCCAGGCCCCGGCGGCGGGGGTCGTAACCGCCATCGGCCGAATCGCGGGCCGCGAAGCGGTCGTCGTTGCCAACGATGCTACGGTGAAAGCTGGATCGTGGTGGCCGGAAACTGTTCGCAAGATTCTTCGCGCCCAGGAAATCGCAATGCGCTGCCGCGTACCGATAGTGTACCTGGTGGATTCGGCAGGAGTGAATCTTCCGTACCAGAGCGGCGTGTTCCCGGGCCAGTATGGCGGAGGCAGAATATTCTTTTATAACTCGGTGATGCGTCGTTATTTGAAGGTACCTCAACTCGCGGCGGTCATGGGCCTGTGCGTCGCTGGCGGCGCTTACTTGCCCGCACTTTCCGACTTCATCATCATGGTCGAGCGCACTTCGTTTATGGGACTCGGAGGACCGAATCTCGTCAAGGGTGCGGTAGGACAGATCGTTGACAGCGAAACCCTCGGAGGGGCACTCACTCACAATGAGATTTCCGGCGTCGCTCATTTCAGGGCGAAGACCGACGAAGAGTGCATACAAAAGCTCCGGGAATTTGTAACGGAGCTTCCACCACCGCAGCAGTTACGAGTTCAGCTCAGGGACCCGCGCCCTCCCTCACGCCCGAGTACCGATCTATACGACATCATCCCAGCTGACCATCGGCTGCCTTATGACGTGCGCGACGTTCTGAGTTGTCTGCTGGACGGCGGTGAACTGGATGAGTTCCAGGCGGACTACGCCAAGGAGATGATCACAGGCTACGCGCGAATCGAGGGCATACCGGTAGGAATAGTCGTCAACCAGCGCGGGTTGGTTCGGGGCCCTGCGGGCTCCCCGCCGAAGTTCGGCGGGATCATTTACACAGATTCCGCAGAGAAAGTTGCCTATTTTATAGAGATGTGCAACCGTCACGAGACGCCGCTTCTTTTTTTGCAGGATGTATCGGGATTCATGGTCGGCACTGAGGCTGAGCATTCCGGGATAATCCGCGCGGGGGCGCGCTTCGTGGAAGCGATGGCAACCGCAACGGTGCCAAAGCTCGTTCTCACGATCAATCACGCATCGGGCGCCGGCTATTATGCAATGGCTGGCCAGGGGTTCGATCCTGATTTCATCTTCACCTGGCCGACCGGCAGGATGGGCGTGATGGAGGGCGAGTCGGCAGTGATGGCTCTGTTCAGCGGTGAACTCGAGAAGCTCGACCGGAAAGGTCTCAAGGCGGATGAACAGATGCAAGCCGAAATGGAGCGGGTGCGCGCGAGATACGACGCCGAGCTGGATGCTCGTTTTGCCGCCGCGCGAGCCTTTGTGGATGCCATACTCACCCCCGAAGATACGCGTGCGTCGCTCGAGCTTGCGCTGCGCACCGCGCTAAATAATCCCGGGCCGCATCTTGGCATTCCGGTTCTACCCTGCAGCGCGCCTAGCGAGATAGATCGTTAGCGTGAAGCCATCGCTCGAACGGGGGGCGGCGTTGGAAGGTTCTCGATCCAAGGAGTCGTTCGCGTTCTGGGCGGCGCCTGAATTGAATCAAAACCGCGTGCGGATTTACCGAGATTACCCGCACGAATAAACTGGTTAGTACGTGGGTTCGCCGATCTGCGGAAGCGCTGCGAAACCCAACCGCAGGTTGGACAACCTATGGTCCATTCATTGGAGGATTTCACATGAAATCAAGAATTGAATTACGAAGACTCTTCGCAGCGCTGGCAGTCCTGGCGGCGCTGACCGTGCATGGATGCGAAAATAAGGAGACGTCGGAGTTCAAACCTGAAATCCTGCCGCTTCCACAACCGCTTACACGTTATGAAGCGATGGAGGTTCCTCCTGATAACCCGATGACGCCCGAAAAAGTGGCGCTCGGGAGGCAGTTGTTCTTTGACAAGCGGTTGAGCGGCGATGAGTCGCGTTCGTGCTACTCGTGCCACGTGTGCGAACACGGGCTCACCGATGGGCTTCCAAAGGCAGTCGGGGCGTTCAACAAACCATTGACCCGCAGCAGCCCAACGCTCTGGAACATTGGCTACCAGAAGACGTTCTATTGGGACGGCCGCAGCCCTTCACTGGAAAAACAAGCAATGGCCGCATGGCAAGGCGGTAACATGGGCGCCAAGGATCATGAGACGGAGATCGTGGCCAAGATCAATTCGCTTCAGGGCTATCACTCCCAGTTCCATAAGGTCTTCGGCGGTGACGCAACCGCCGAGAACATCATGCAGGCTATCTCTGCTTACGAGCGCACCATCATAAACGGCGATACAGCTTGGGACCGCTGGCAAGCCGGAGACGAGTCGGCGGTGTCTGAAGCCGCGAAGCGGGGGTTCGAAGTTTTCAAGCAGGCGAAGTGCACTAATTGCCACGATGGCGTGCTGGTTACCGATCAACAATTTCACAACGTCGGGATAGGAATGGACGCGCCGGAGCCTGACAAAGGGCGCTTCAATGCCACGAAAAAGGAGGAGGACACCGGCGCATTCAAGACCCCGACGCTGCGGGACGTTGCGAAGTCAGCGCCTTATTTTCACGATGGCAGCGTCGCGACCCTGGAAGATGCCGTCGAGTTGATGTTGAACGGCGGCAAGCCAAACCAGTACCTGGACAAAAAGAATCTCGAGAAGCGAACCGCTACGCCCGAGCAGAAACGCGATCTGTTGGAGTTCCTTCGATCGCTGACAGTTGACTGCAGGTTGTTGGAGCCGCCTCTGCCCCAGAAGTAGCTGGGCTGGCGCCATCGCTCCTAAATGACAGTGGGTAGCATAGACTTTAGGCTGTGGTGACTTCGCAACGCACGCACCAGCTAAAGTCTATGCTACCCTGCTAAGCCGCCTGCTTTTCCGGGGCGGCTTATTTAGTCGTTGAGGTCGAGAGTACGAAGGCTTCCCAAAAACGTCCTCTGATAGTTTTGGTACTCATCCTGAGGCGCGACCGCGATCACGTACAACAAATCGCCGTTTCGCAGCATTGTGGTGTAGACCGTTACAATTTCCGCGCGCCCGGTTATTTCAGAGACATTGTGGAGCGAGACTGACAGCCCCTCCCGCCTGCCAAGGTATTCACGCTCGTATCCGCCCTGTCTTCGTATGTTTTGATTCCCCTGAGAAAGCGCATTGATAAGCTCATCGGTCCCGTCGCGCAGCGATCTCGCAGAACTTCGCGTGGTCCCCACTTGTAGACCGTGCGTGAATACGAACTGGCCTTGCGCTTCACCATAAGCGCCATCGGGAGCAAAAGTTACGCTGTCATTTGATGGCAGCTCCCGCCAGTTGTCCGGCACGGCGATGCGGAAAAAGTTCCCGTTATAGGTTCGAAAGCGCGACGATGGATATTCCACCCGTCCAGTTTGCCGGCGCCCGTCCTGTTGAGGGTAACGCTGGCTGGAGCGGCCAATCTCCTGCATCGAGCGGGCGCGAGGCATATCGCGCAGGAGGGCTTGGACTCGCGTAAACTCAGGAGTGCTTCGGGTCGGATTCGAGACCCGGAGAGCGTCGGCTTCTCGATTGATGTAGTCAAAGCGATTGCCCGGGTTGGGGTGATCGCTCAACCACTGGGGGCCGCCTCCGCCACTTTGTCGTTCGAGGGTCCGAAACATGTTCGCAAGATCGTGAGCATCGTATCTGGCGTTGGCCATTATCTGAGCGCCAAGAATATCGGCTTGCTTTTCGTATTCGCGGCTGAACTTCAAGAAGTAAGCACCAATACCCATCTGTCCAACCTGACCGGCGACATTTCCCACACCGCCCAGGATCGCGCCGAGTATTCCAACTACGGCGGCGCCGGTCTGATATTTTTGAGCCTTTGCGGCCTGAGCCGTCCCGTGACGCAAGGCGACATGGCTGATCTCGTGCGCCATCGCGCCCGCCATCTCGCCCTCATTGTGAGCCGCCTCGATCAAACCGCGGTTGACGTAGGTGAAGCCGCCGGGTAGCGCAAAAGCGTTCAGGTCTCGGGAATCGACTACTTTGAAGGAATAACGAAACTGCGGATGCTGAAATTCCGCGGGGATGGCCTCAACCAGGCGCTGTCCCACTCGCTCTACGTAGTATTGAACATCGCTCTCGCGAAGTAGCGGCAACCGGCGCTCGGCCTCGCGCGCAGCCTGCCGGCCAAGCTGCAAGTCCTTATCGACGCTGTAGGGATTCTTGGGAGCGACGACCCGCGTCTGGCCCATCAAACTCATTGGCAACGAGAGAATGGATACCGCGACCAGCGTGGTTACGCCCGCTCTCAGATAACTAATCCTATTCATTTGAGCCTCCAACTGAGAATCAACCGATGTGAACTGAGTACTTCGAATGCTGTGTAATGAGATTCATCCCCCGCCGGAAAAGTTGTAGTTTTCCTGAAGCCCTTGAAATTATAGACCAGGACGGTAATCGACGTGTATAGAGCCATCACACCCATCGCAAGATTGGTGGGGCCGGCTTACCTAAGGACGTGGGAGGCTTTGCGACGCAGGTTGGCGATCAAACCCATCTCGATGAAACTCCGCGCGGCAGGTTGTGCGAGGTTCTTTGCCGGATCTAAACGTACGCTTTTCGGTTTGAGCGCAATCAAGGGACGCCCTCAGCCCGGTTAAGACGCACACTTCGACTGAAACTTGTTCCGCTGACATTGTTTCGTCGCTGTGCTCTTCCTCGGGTGTGAGGCCTTCGACCGATGTCTCCTCGGTTTCCGGAACGTCCTCGGTAATAGTCTCCTGGAAGCAAGTCGAAACCGGTTCCGTTCCCGAAATGAATATCTCCTGCCTACGAGCCGATTCAGGGCCAGCCAGGCAGCCAGTTGCCGGATCGATTTCAACCGTAACGATCCCGCTCGGCTTTCCAAAGGACTCGCCTCCTAGATCCGGGCGGAGTTCAAGCGCCTGCTGCATGAAATCTGCCCACATTGGAAGAGCAGCGTCCGACGCTTTCATTCGAAGATCGCGATTGTCGTCAAATCCTACCCACACCACGCAAACTACCTTAGGCGTGTAACCGACGAACCATCCATCTCCCGTCGTCCCGGTCTTTCCTGCTATCGCGCCCTTCAAACCCATCCCGCGAAGCCTTGATGCCGTTCCTTCATCGACTACCCCTTGCATCAGATTAGTCATCAAGTAAGCAACCTGTGGCGAGAACACATTAATGCTTGACGCCTGCACTCGCTCGGTCGAGCTAGTTCCGGTTCCGCTGATGGTCTTGACCGGAATGGGTCGCAGGGCGGTTCCGCCGTTTGCGAAAGCGGTATATGCCCCCGCTAACTGAAGTGGCGTGACTTCGCTGGTGCCGAGCGCCATTGACGGATAGATGCGAGGCCGATCAAGCCCGCTCCTCTCCGCAACTCCGGCAACGTTGTTCAGCCCCGCGCTCATCGCAAGCTGCACCGCCGGAACATTGAGCGATCGCGCCAGCGCTTCCCTCAGCGTCACATTGCGATTTGTAAAGCCTCCGTGATAGTCGCTCGGCTTGTATTCGGAGCGGCCACCATCATAGGTAAATGTCTGAGGCGTATCCGAGAGCATGCTCGCCGCCGTGAATGACCGAGAGCTTAGCGCGGTCGCATATACAAAGGGTTTAAATGCGGAACCAGGCTGACGCATCGCGTCGGTAGCGCGATTAAGCTGACTTTCGTCGTAGCTTCGACCGCCGACCATAGCCAATACCTCACCGGTGTGTGCGTCCAGGGCCACGAGAGCTGCTTGAACCGGCTGGGAGACCCCGCCCTTCCGAGGACGAGCGAACACCTTGTCAAGCTTAGAGGTCTGCCGTTTCACCGCGGCATACGCCGCGTGCTGAAGTCTCGCATCCATTGTTGTCGTAATGCGGTCCTGTGTCGCCCGTCGCGCCGGTCCGTACCGCTCGTCTATGAACCTTTGCACGTAGTCTATGAAGTAGCTTGTCCCATCATCATCCTGCGTCTCATGCTTTTTGATTTGAAGCGGCTCCGCTTTTGCGGCCTCTGCTTCATCGCGGGTAATCGTGCCGGTGGTGACCATCGCATCCAAAACTAGACTTCTTCTCTCCAGTGCTCGCGCTTGATCTCGATGCGCCGAATAACGGTTCGGCGCGCAGATCAAGCCTGCAAGAAACGCCGATTCGCCCAGCGTAAGTTCGTTCAGTTCCTTGTCAAAATAAACCTGTGATGCCTGCGCAAAGCCGTTGATCGCGTAGGTGCCGCTATGTCCGAGATACACCTCATTGCAATAGAGAGTGAATATTTGTTCCTTGGTCAGCCGCGACTCGAGGATGACCGCCATGGCTGCCTCTTTTAGTTTCCGGCTAAGCGTGCGGTCGGCGCTCAGGAAATCATTTTTGATTATCTGTTGTGTAATCGTCGAACCTCCCTGAACAACCTCACCCTGGTCCAAGTCCCTTCCGAGCGCACGAAGGATGCCGCGCCAATCAACGCCGTTATGACTAAAAAAGCGCCGGTCTTCGGTCGCAACAATTGCGTTACGCAGATTGGCCGGAATATCGGAGAACTGCACGGCGATCTTCTTGCGACGCTCAGCTCCGCGGACAGCCGCCAACAACTCGCCTTCAATCGTGGTCGAAGCAAGCCTCTCGCTGGTAACCGGGCTCGTAAGCGAGATGACGCGTCCGCTCTTGTCTACTTCAATCCGAACAGGGGTGAGTGAGAATGTGTCGTCCCCCGGAAAGACCAGGAGAGCGTTGCCGTCAACTTCGAACGATCGGATCAGGTCACCCTGGTTCGCCGCCGAGCGCTGTTGGTATCCGGCCGCGCGAAGGTAGTCGCTCAACTCATCAATCGGCGCCCGGTCCCCCACGGATATTTTGAACGGCGCTGTAAATATTCCAACCGAGTTATCAAGCGATGCGCCTTGAAGACGAGAGTCGATTTCGCCGGCAAACTTGTTGTAGTAATAGATAACCGAAACGAAAAAAGTTGTCGCCAAGATCGCGACTACAACAAGTACTTGCGGTCGAGCCATCCATCTTCCGAATGACTTGACACGCGCAGGTAATCGGTTTGAAATCTCAGCGAACCGGTCACTCAATGATAGTGGAGCGGAATTGGGGAGGTCCCGCAGCACCCTCGTTCTCGGTGGGATGTTCGGATTACTGAGTGCTCCAGTGCTCGCCAACCTCATTGATTGTTCTCCTGATCGACACAGGGCAAAGTGAGTGCCAGCTTAAGAAAAGGCGTAAAGCCCCCGACAAAGCGGAGATTCTTATTATTTCTGTAATTGGGAGGTCGGAGTCGTGAACTCTAACAGTACAGCATGGGACGCTACCGCTGATCTGATTTCAGCCGAGCTCGGCGGCGCGCAGCTACCGATAAATATATGAGCTGCTCTTCTTCTGATCCCACTGAATGCTGTCGATGTTTTCCGGATCGGAGCTAAAAATCTCTTCGCTGAGCTTGTCGGTGCTCAGATCGCCGCCGACATTCACCGAATACACAATCTTACCTGTCGGATTGTCGGAGTCCTCGCGATCGACCTTCCTAAGTTCACTCGACATACTTCGC
>JBASRM010000480.1:0-12170 GCA_049273835.1 Blastocatellia bacterium
GTGATAGAGGCCCCCGCCGATTTCGATCCTTGGTTTCCGCGGCATAATGCCAGAGACTATCTCCCTCGTAGATCAAATGTCCAGAATGTCAAGCCTGACCCCCTAGTTCCTCTCCTCTCACCAAAGATAAACAACTCGCTCGGTCATCAGCACGCCGTCGGTATGGTGGGTCAGGCGAAGCTCACGCACCCCCGATGCCGAGACAAAGCTCGATAGATTCTCGCTGAAGAATTTAACCTCCCGCTCTTCCTCGTCGTCTTTTATGGCAGCAGGCGAACTTATCTGATCTCGACCGTCAAGCTTCGACATCAGTGTGTCAAATACCGGCTTTGCCGCCGCGATCCGAACCATCGCGTACAAGTCCACTGATGCATCGAAGGTTCCCGGCGACGGTGCAGTTGCCCTTCCAGCCTGCAAAATGTCGGTTGCAAATTCCTTGCTGGAAGCAAGCACTAGAAAGCCGCCAGAAATTGAGTACGCAGCGCCCTGGTCCAAGAGAGACTGAGCGACAAAGCGAACTTCCCCTTCGTCCCGCCACTCGAGGCGTGCCTCTGTGCCGGAGACTACAAACCTTGAGCGCAGCTCATCGGTGATCAAGCGCTCCAAGGCGTTGCGATTCACCGCGGATTGCGGACTTATCTGAGCCACAATCGCTCGTTCGAAGCGAACGAACGGCTTCCCCGGTTCAGCTTTTGATCTGAGAATCTCACAATAAGAGTGACCCGACAGACTGTTCAGAACCGGACCGGCACGTTTTGAAAAGTTGCTTGAAAGCGACTGCTGGGAACTCTTTCCCCGTCCCCCGTCCGCCGCCGATCCCCTCTTCGGCGCTTGCTCATCATCCACGTCGATGTCGAATCGAGCGTCAAGCCGGCTGTAACGCTCAGCCCTAGCGCTGTCGTTTTCGCCGCCGCGGTTGCGGGTGCGATCGGGGATTTCCGGAGGAGACCAGGACTGATCGGGCAGCTTCACGAACAAGGCTCGCTCAACCGCCGATGCGAATGTTTCCGGCACTGCGCCGTGAACCTCAACCAGCTGCGCGTCGGCCGGTGCAAATTTCGTCAACGCTGCGACTTGTTCGTTGGAGATCTGCGGTGGGCCCGTTCCCTCTCTCGCGATCCTGAACCATCGTTGCTCGGTCATTCCGTCCCGGGTGAGTCTCATGTCGACCAACCCGTTTTCGATCCTGGCCAGCTCGGTGTCTCGATTGCGATGAATCCAATAGTTGTCAAAGTAACGATTGCGATTCAAGCGAGCCTGGTCCAGCCACATCGTGATGTCATGGGCCGCGAACCCCTGGGCTACGTCAGCTAAGGCAACGATATCCGAGAGCAACGATTCGCCTGCGGGCGCTTTGGCGTTGGCGATCGAGCGAATCATCAACCCTTCAGTCGTTGTCACAATCAGTTTGCCTTCGACATAGGCAAAGCAGAATTGCTGATTCAATCGCCCGCCGTCGGTGGTCACATCGTGAACATAATATGAAGTCCCATCGGCTGACCGCTCCTGGAACTGTGCAGAGTGTTTGAAAAGCGTTGATGCGACAGCGCGTGCCCGGGGCACTTCGGTCACGAGCACGATCTCGATCTTACCAATATCGTAGATCGAGACCGCAGACGCTCGGCCAGCCAGCTCCGCCAGCCGATTCTCGTCCAGCCCAAAACCGATCGCCCCTTCAAAGTCTTTCTTGCGGTCCTGTAGCTTCAAATAGACACGCGACTTCTGAAATGCGGCGAAGCTCGGGCTGTCGTAAAATTGCGAGCGCATTCGGGACGCAAGCCAGGTTTTCATCAAGGCCGACAGATCGCTCGCCTGAACGTACACCATTGCGCCAGGAGGCATCACTCCGGCGAGCCGGAGTTGCTGCGCAACCGGTCGCGTCTGCTGTCCGTCGGAGCGGTGCGCCAGCGTAAGCACCGCAATCAGGATTACGAAGATCAATCTTCTTGTTCTCATATCTAAGATCAAACTCCAGCAAACCCCTAGACAGTTCGAAGGGCGACCGCGATTCGTGACCCGAGGAAGCAGGTTTCACGGCTCACGCCTGACGGAACACCGCTTCACCGGCGCGTCATCTCTCCCCGATAACCCCCCTGGCATACACAGACTCGATAGCATTAGAACGATCGATTCTCGTCAACAGCGCGAGTCTCAACTGCCGAGATTTTTCAGCCACGGCAATCTCGGCAAGCCGCTTTTCAATCGCCGCTCTCTCGTCGGGTTTCGCCGCCTCCGCTGCGCGCAATCTCTCAATCGCAATCGCCCGATCGTACTGTCCGAGTTTCGCCGTCGATTCGACAAGCGACGCCAGCAGCCCGCCCCGAATGTTGGACGCCGCGGACTCGTTCACTTCGGCCAGCGTCTTAAGACCGGTTGCTCCGGCTCGAGTGACATCGACCGAGGGTTCGAAAGACAGCGTGGCCGGTGCGTCGGTTCCCGCGACCCCGGAAGTAAGCGCCCTTCGCACGGTGCCGCTGATCAGTGATTGCGGGCCTTGCGGTTCGCCCTCGGCGAGTCGAACAGCCGCAAGGTCGCGCCCGTTTCTTCCATACAGCATAATCAACTGAGCGCGTGGACCTGCCGAGCGGAACGCAATTGCGCTGGTGATCTGGTCATCGGCATCCAGGTAAAGTGCTCGCTCAAGACTGGTCACAGCTTCTGCCTCTCGCCCCGCCGCAAGCGCCATCACACCAAGCTTCAATTGAGCGACAGCGGCAAGCGGTCCTGCGTTCACACTGGCAAGCGCCGCGCGAGCTTCCTCTTGATTGCCCGTTGCCTCGCTGATAGCAGATCGCGCGAGCGCCGATGCATCGTTCCGTCCGCGTTGTTCCAGCGCGGAAGCGGCTCGCGATGCAAGTGACCGGTCCGCTCTTACAATCTCTCCGAGCACTTCGGCTCCCTGAGCCCGTACGGTGTTGGGAGTTGTTCTTTCGGAGATCAACCCTACAATCTGATCCACCGCATCCCCGGGCCGCCCAGACGCCGCCATGACCCGGGCCAGCTCGAGCTTGTTCACTGAATCGCCCGGATTAGCTCGCGCGATCTGCTCGCGAAATGCAATCGCATCCGGATAGCGGCGGGATCGAGCCGCGGTCTCAGCGGCAAGCAGCAACGCTCGGCTGTTGTCAGTCGAGCGCTCCACGAGCAGCTTAAGCAGGCGCGACGCCTCGTCACCTCGGCCGCGGCGGGCCTCGATCTCCGCCAAGCCTGCAAGGCTCGCGTCATCCGAATAGCGCGACCGCGCCGTCTTGCTGTATGCGTCATAGATCAACGCATCCGCATCTGCTTCTCGGCGCTCGGCGATTAGCAGCGCATAAGCTTTAAGGCATCGCTCGTGTGTGCTTTGCTCCTCACCGCCTTCCGCCTGCTGCTTTCCGCCATCCGGTTGTTCCAGCCCGCAATAACGGCGCAACTCGGTGATCGCCGTGGCGGCATCGCGCCCTCCACGGAGCTCAATAAGCGCGGAGGCCAGAGGCAACCAATCGTAACGGTTCTCGGAGCTCGAGCCCCCTTGTTCATCGCTTTCGAGAGCGCGCTCCTCGTCGGCCTGTTCTCGTTTGATGGTCGCGATCAAAAGTCGCGCCTCGTCAAAGGAACGCGCCCGAATCAGATAATCGATCAGCCGTTTCCGCCAGTCCGCAAGATCGCGCGCCGGATAAATGTAGTCGCTTCCGCTGTAATACCCGTTTTCGTAAGCAGGCGTGCCCAGCACCGATGCCGCAATATCAGAGATTCGCTGATGCATGGTGCGGTAGATGACCGCCAGCGCGTTCTCCGGGAGCAACCTCTCTTCGACAAGCAAGCGCCCGATGATCAGATCACCAGGCATGCCGGTGATCGCATCGCTAAAGGACGCGGCAACTTCGCTTATCGACTTGGGATCGCTGCTGGCGCGCGCGGCGATCTCGCGAACTAGCGGCTTGATCGCTTCTATTCGATCAGATGAACGTTTGTCGCGAGAGGCTCGATTAACAAACGAGACAATAAAGTTTTCGAGTCGCGGCAATGCATCGATCAGCAGACCGTTGTCGGCCATTACCTTCAAGTAGCTTTGCGCGGCGGCGATGGTCACTCGACCGGTCATAATCGAGCCCCAGGAGTCGAGCGCGGCTTTCCGATCCCGGTTCGCCAGCGCAACCGCGCCGCGCATCACCGCAACCTCACGCTCGCCCGGCGCAAGCTCGCTTGCCAGCGCTACGTGATCGGCCGCACGAACGGCGTTCTTCTTGTCGAGATAGTACGCGGCCAGCTCCAACTGAGCTCGCGCGCTTGAGGGATGACCTTCTATCTCGCCAAGGATAAACTTGCGGCTGTCGAATTCCCGTCCAACGAGCCCAAGCCAGTAGCCATAGTTCCGGGACGCGACGAACCAGTCGCTTCCAACCAGCGCGCGGCCTCCCTCGATTCGACGCCCCAACATCTGACCTATCGGTCTAATGTCGAGCGCCTCCTTGAAGAACGGTTCGTTGTCAGGTGAACTGTCCTTCAGCAGAAGCCCGACTTCTCCGCTTCGCTCCTGCACCCAGGCGCGCGTTTGCTTCGCGCTTCCGATCGCATCGAGCGCCAGCAGCTTCTCATTCTTTTCGACAAGAAAGTTGATCAGCTGGAGTTGATAGGCGCTGTAAGTCGAAGCCAGTCGTTGAAGCTCGCTTCGCTGGCCCATGGAGTGTAACAGCGTCAGATACCGGTCAACCCAGTCGGTGTAGTTGGACGTCAAATCCCCGCTCGCGGCGGCATATGCCTGTCGAAGCCATTCGAGTTCGCGGCCCTGATCGCCCGCCAACCGGTACTGGGTCGCGATCTGATTTTGATAGTCGAACCGATTTTTATACGGGTCGCGCCGGAACTCCGCGGCAACCACCTCAGCCGCTCTCCTGTATGCGGCGTGCCGTTCGTAGAACGTCACCAGTGACCGAAGCTCGTTGTAGTAAGCGGAGTCCTGGCCGGTAGCATTAGGCGAGTTCTTAGGCCGCGCCTCGAACGCCGCGTCTTTCAGTCGCGTTTGAATCTGCTCTTCGATATCGACCAGTCCCGCCGCTCGCCCGATTCCAAGATAGCGCTGAAGCGACGGCGCGTCTGAATACATTGTCAGTTTTGCGATTGAAGCTTGAATCGCGGCCGTAAGCGCGGACGCCTCGGCGGCGGTAGCGTAATCAATCACACCTTTCCCGAATTCTGACCGCATAGCGCCGTCGATTGCCTGGACGATGCTGCGCGGTTTGTAGTCCTGGGTGTTATCCGCGATCGCTGCAAGCTGCGCGCGCAGGCGTTCGAGTTTTTGATAAGCCGCTGGCGCCGGCTCGCTGCGCATCAGCGACGTCACGTAACCGGCGACACTTGCGGTCGAAAAGTACTCGTCGCTCTCGAGCTTCTTTGGCAAGTCGGCGAACAGCTGTTCATATATTCGAACCGCCTCGCCGTCCAATCCCCAACTCGCGAGTTGGCCGGCGATATTGATTTGAGTTTCAGACGTCGGGTTCTTCTTTGCCGCGAGGGCCTGGCGAATCGTCTTCACGGCTTCCTGGTGCTGGCCCTGCCGCACCTGAATTCGCGCGACCTCGATCAGCCACTGGGGATCTCGTCCGGCAAGCGTCCAGCCTTCGCGCAGAGTGGCGATCGCCTCTTCATAGCGTCGTTGACGGGTCAGCACCGACGCCAGCGTGAAGCGCAAGTCCGAGCGCTGAGGTTCATTTAATACCGCAATGCGATATTGATCGCTCGCACCGGCAAGGTTTCCTCTGCGCTCGTAGATCCGGCCGAGCACCAACTGCCATCGGTAATTCTTATTCGATTCTTTGGACAACTTCTCGTAGTAGCCGGTGAGGCGCTCGATCAAATTGTGCTGCTCGGCATAGTCCATGGCAGTCGCAAGCCGGTCAGCGTCTTCCGGGAAGCTGTTAATGATCTCGATGTGCTGATCCAGGGCGTCCTGATGCTTTCCCAGCGAATCCAGGGTGCGAATCATCCCACCGCGAAGCTCGGCGATACGCGCCCTGGTTTCCTCACCCCCCAAACCGGCTTCCCGAGCTTCTTTGAAGGCTTCCTGATAAAGCGCGGCGAGGTCGTTAAGTTTGTTCTCGGCTCCGAGCGTTCGCGCCAACTCGGCAAACACTTCGCTGTCCGAGCGGCTCTCGCTGTAGAACGCTCGTAATGTCCCTTCTGCGTCCGCCAGCTTGTTTGCATCAATTTGTCTCCGCGCCAACAAGAGCGTGAAGCTCTTACGGTTCGGTCCGGCCGCACGCGCCAGCGTGCGCTTGTAAAGATCGAGCGACCTGTCGAGCAAACCCGCGCGCCAGTAAAACTGCGCCGACTCTTCCACGACGCCAACGTTTGTCGGATACTCGGTTACCAGCTTGTCGATAAGCGCGATGGCGGCGTCTACCTGTCCGTGGCGTTCGAGAAAAGCGGCGAGCTGGAGGCGATACATCATTGCTTCGTGCTCGTCGCGCGCGACTGCCGCCAATCGAGAGATGACTCGCTGTTCGTCTTCGGGACGAAGAATCAAGCGGAACAGATCGCGAACCGATTCCAGGAAAGCCACGTCGCTGGAGCGCTCGACCTCGGTTCGCAGCATCGCAAGCGCGTCGGCTTGATGATCGGATTCGGCCTGATAGTCGGCATACCCCACGATCAACTGCCAGTCTCCGGGATTGGCGGCGCGCGCGCGCTCGTAAGCCGCCGCAATTCTTTCCGCGAGCCCCGCCCGCCGCGAAAGCTGCGCTAGCCGCGTCGCTACGGTATCGCGTCCCTCACCGGGCTCGGAGAACACCTTTACGTATTCCGCGATCGCGGAATCGATGTCGCCCTTTGCTTCATAAACCGCGCCAAGCCGATACGCATAGATTGCTTGATCGCCGGTCGCGTTGCGCAGCTCTTTGAACACCCGCACAGCCTGATCGAATTGATAGTAGTCCCAGTACACCGTCGCAACTTCGAGATATGTGTTGCGTTCGGCGGGCTCGAGTTGAATCAGCTTGTCCCATTGCTCGGCCGCGCGTTTGAAATCGCCGAGCTGAGCGTAAACTTCTCCTGCTTTGATTCGATATGAGTGATCGGATGCGAAGATGTCAGCCATCCGCACCAGCACGCCCGCTGCCTCCTCATAAAGCTTGTCGGACTGTTGGCCAAACGAACGCGTCAGGTCTGCCAGTCGGTCGGCATACTGCGGCTCGCCGGGATATAGGGCCACGAGCTGGCGGTAGGCATCGAGCGCTTCGTCGTGATGCGACAACCATAACGCGGCGTCCGCGGCGAAAACGGAATAAGCCGAGGGGGCGAGAGGACGAGGGGGAGAAGGGGCGACTTCGCCCACTCGCCCGGTCGCCGCGTCGCCTCGTCGCGCCTTCGACTGGGCGTACCGCTCCCTCAACCGTCCCTGCTTGGACAGCCACGCAAGGTATGGTTCCCGAATTGATCGGTCCGCGAAATAGTATTCGGCCGAAAGATTCTCCCATCGCGCGCGATCGTTCTTCTCGAGATATGTAAGCATTCCCCCCACAAAGAAGGCGTTCCTCGGGAAACGAGTGTGCGCGTAGCTGTACAGGTCGAACGCTAAGCGTTCATCCCAATTCAACGTGTCGCCGGCTGAAGTGGGGCCAAACCCCGCAAAGCGTTGCAGGTACTCGGTGATCTCGTCTTCATCGAAGACACCGATCAACTCTCGCGAGTATTTACTCAATTCCCTGCCCCGCTTCTGACGCACGTACCACCGGGCAAGACGGTGATACCAGGTATTCGAATCGAACTGCTTGATTGCCGAATCGTATGCCTTCAACTGTTCATTGATCAGTTGTGACTGACCGAGCCATCGAAGAAGGCGCTCGTACAGACCTTCTTCTCTCGGGTGCTTTTTGATTTCACGCCAAAAGAACGCGAGCGTTTCCGTCTTCTTTTCTTCAGCGGCAAGCGACGAGACGTAACGCTCGAGCACTGCGCTGTACGTCGTGCCGCGATCCAACTCGCTGTCTCCTGCCGGCGGCTCCGCATCGGTCGCCTCCGAGTCGACCTCACTATCTTCGCGTTCACTTGTGGCCTTATCATCGGTCGGGTCGTAGGTATCACTGTAAGCTTCGTTGTTGTAGCGGGCTCGATCAATTAAGTTTTCAATCTGAGGAGTTATCCCGTAACTCCAATGCTTCGGCGAAACCGGCACCAGCGGAAGGCCCTTCGGTTGATTGCGCGACAGCCGATCAAGCAACTCGCTGAGCACCGTGCGTTCGTTCGGCCGGTCCTTCAACGCGACGAATGAGTCAGCCATGCGCAACGAGACCTCGCCGTAACGAGGCGACTCCGAATACAGTTTTTGAAACTCGCGGCCGGCCTCAATTGCGAGCCTGTGTTCTGAAAGCGACGCGAATACATCGACGATACCGAGATACATTTCGGGCAAGTGTTTCGACGCTGCATACTCCTGCTTGAACGAAGTGAAGATGCGATAGGCGAACGCGCGATTGAAGTAACTTGCGGCAGCCTTTTCCTGATTTGCGAATTCTTCAGAAGGACTTGTTCCAGATAGTATCAGCGAAAGGACGCCGTTCATGAATCCTGGATGTTGATCCACCTCGGCGATATCCCGATAGAAAGATAGATCTCCTCCGCCCACGCGGGTGGGAGTGCCCGCGGCGTCCAGCATAACTTTGAACAAGCGGTACAGCGCTTCTTCCCGAGACTCGCTCCCGGGCTGAAGTCCGCCACCAAGATAAAACGTGTAAAGGTAACGAGACGCCTGATCATAGTGGCCGATCGAGGAAAACATCTCGGCTACCGTTTCAAGATCGCGAGCCGTCCACGACGATGAAGCTACGGCGGCCGGTTGCGAGCCCTGGGGCCGCGTGCCTGATTGCGCGGCCTTGCCGGCGCGCCGGTCTTCGAGATCGAGCAGCAACCGCGCAGCCGGCTCATAGCCACCTTCGTAGGAAAAGATGCTGAACAAACGGCCAACCGTTTCAAGATCAGTCGCGCCGGCTCGAACTCGTTCCTGCAACGCTCGCCGAACAATGCGATATCGTCCGAACCGCCGCAGCAGATCGTAGTAGTCAGCCGCGACTGCGCGCGGCCAATTCGGATCGAACGCGGAAGCGTAAACGTCTTCGGCGGCGCGGCGATCACCCCGCTTCTCGAGTATTTGCGCTCTGGTCGCCAGGAAGTACGCGAGGTCCGAGGGAAACTTTGGTTGGTAGGAAGCCAGCACTGCGAGCGCTTCGTTGTAGCGCCTGGAAAGCTGCAGCTCTTCGACGTAGTCTTTGATCGGCCGAATGCTCGCAGGATCCGCGGCGACCAATTCCGCAAAGAAATCAGCCGGCTTGAACTCTTTTAGAGAGCGAGTTCGAACAAGTTCAGCGGCCCGCTTGTAGATGGGGGTCCGATCGCTGGGTGTCAGCGCTTTTGCCAGCTCTTGAAGCGTCCTCACTTCATCGGTGAACCGTGCACGATGGTGATAGAAATCCGCGAGTCTTCGTAGGGCATCAGTGGAACGTCCTCTCAGGTCCACATACGCGGTCATTTCCGTTGCCGCTTTGTCAAACCGCTCGAGTTTCTCGCTGAGGCGGGCCGCGTACAAATGAAGCCGCGCGTCTTTGGGATACTTACCGAGCAACGTACTGACTCGATCGGCCGCGACCGAATAAGGTCGCGCGACTGAAGCCTGCGCGCCAAAGAATTCCTCATTTGAGTAGAGCGCTTCATCGACCAGCTTCTGGGGCGCGCGACTGGGATCACCAGGCCGAACAGGTCCGACCCGAGTGACGGTCGGGCGCGGCTTTCTTCGCACCTGTGAGATTCGTGGAGGGGCTTTTGCCTTTCGCGCGGCCCGCTGGGCCACAAAGGTAGCCAGCGTCATAGAGCCGATCGCAAGCGATATGATGATCCCTAAGCAAATCCTTTTAGCCATACAGTGCCCAAGCTTCGGAACCAGGAATCCAGTGCCAGCCTCCGCCACAACAGCTCTGCGCGTCCGACGTCAATAGTAGGTAATAGTCCGGTAAGTAGTCTCGGCCGGCTCGCTCGATGATTTCCCATTGTTTGCGATTAGAACGGACGTGACCCTCCTGGTCCAATTTCCAGTTGAGTCGAGCTCGTAGGAGTAACTCTGCTTGCCGGCAAGCGCGCCCTTTGGATCGTACTCAGCTTCTTCAATCGGGTTCCCGTCGGCGCCGTAGCTGTATGTTCTCCTGGCGAACAATCCTTGTTTGTTGTACATCCATCTCTCGGTCCGAAGGCCGCTGGAGTTGTACACCGAAACAATCCTGGCCACGAGTCCCTCATCGCCCGTCTGAACTTCTTCCAGTCTGTTTCCATTCGCGTCATACTTGAACTCAGTCTTGACTCTCGATGAACTGGTTGAGTTCCTAATCAACTCGAGCCGGTTACCGGCTCCATCATAACTGTAGAAATAGTCGCCTCGAAGTCCGGCATCAATGCGGACCGCTTTCACCAGCATCCCGTTCTCACCATAGCTCTGGGTTTCTATTTGCACGCGTTTGCCTTCGACAGGCTTGCCGGATTTGTTTGACAATTTCGCTTGTTCTATCTTGACCGTCCTCACTTTACCTTTTAGCCCGGCATGCTCGAGGTCCGATTTTCTTTGCTGAGCACCCGCCGGCGGGGCCAGCGCAACAGCCATGATCAATAGAGCGACTGTCCCTCTCATTAGCTCTCCTCAAAGGGGATCGTTGGAAAAGCGTTGATCACTCATCATCCTTGGCCACTTCCGCTACAAGAGACTTCAACATGACCAGTCTCATCAGTCTCCGGTTGACGCGTGAGGCAATGTCAAGACCGGCACCGTCTTCTTCCCCCATTCAATTGCCTATCACTTCGACCATCAACTCCACCGCGCTCGAATTGTGAGCGAAGTCTTCCGCCGTGATCTGAATCGTATAAGTCCCAGACGGCAACCCAGCCGGTATTTCCAAGTGCCCGATGTTCGCCTTCGCCTTCGCATCCCACACAACCGGCACAGGCAACCCTCCGAAGATACGCGCTGCGATGACCCGTGTATCGCTGTCCGAGCGCACCGTGACGATCAAATCTTCGCCCGCATGCGCGACCGTTTGACTAAGCGTAGCTTGTACGCGAGGCGGGCGACTGTCTATCACGAAGCTCTTGTTTTCCTGAAAGGCCCGGCCTTGCCTGTCAACCAGTAAAAGGCGGCAGTGATAGACACCGTCGGCCATCTCCCGCGGCGCCAGAAAGCGAGTCTCCCAGACGTCGTCGCCCTTGATATAGGTCAGACGCTTCGTCAAACCGAATGGAAACACCGCGGTGACTTCGGCAATCGACTCATCGGCGCGGACTCTCAGCACCGGATCGCCGGGACGAATCACTCGCGGACGCAGCAACGAGCGCGGAGCTGCCAGGAACGAGGTGTACGGCGTAACAAACTTGTACTTCTTTGACAGCGCTATAATTTCGTCAATGGCTTCCTTCGTTTCCCCCTCGAGGGCGATCTGCCTGAGCAACGCATCAACACGAGCGCGCGCCCACATTCGCGGCACGTGTGGATGCGCATCGTCACGCTCCGGTAGAACGACCTGCTGACTGAGCCGAACCGGTTTGCCGGCCTGATTGCCAGTTACGGTGAGTGATGCCGGCCCGGGCCGTTTGTACCTGCCAACGAAAGACAGCCTCGTACCCTCATAAGCAGTCGAGTCGTAGTCCGGATAAACGCTGTAAAAGTTGGCCACATCGGCGTTTTGCAGCCGCAATGAATCGATCGGGTCGCGGCCGACCTTGCTGACAAAGGCTTTTAACTTAAACGAGAGATCATCAGTCTCGCGGCTCCAATCGAAGTAACCCCGGGACGCACGCGCCAGCTCACCGAGCAGTCGAATATTAGTGTCGGCGCCTATTCCGAAAACATACAATCGCGCTTTTGAGCCTGCGTCGTTTGCCTTTTGAAACCGATCCACAATCGCTTTGGTCCGAGTGGTCGCAAGTGTTGAATTGCCATCGGTGATCATCACGATCGAGCGCTCTTTTTTGGAAGCCATCGTTCGAGACAAGTTAGCCGCGCGGTCAAGCGCCGATCCCAAATCGGTTCCACCCGATAGATACCCGGACTTGATGAACGCCAGCGCGCGTTCAATTTGGCCGGAGCGCGCATCGACGGGACTGCTGCTGAAAACCGCAACGTCGTCGTTGAAAAGCATGAGATTAAACGTGTCCTGGGG
>JBASRM010000485.1:0-12634 GCA_049273835.1 Blastocatellia bacterium
CTTATGTTATGTCGATCAGATTTGATCGCGGTTGAGCACCGGCCGGCTCGTTTGAGTGTACCAGTGACGCCGGAGATCCATCGGTTCGCGTAAGCGGTTGAGGTTGGCTCTTCGTAGCTTATCTTCCCTGGTTGACATTTGCCAATGATCGTAATAATTTTCGCTCGTTGAGTCCCCTTATCGGTTTCGCACTGCAACGAGGAAAAGGTCTTTTCTCCACCGCGGAACGCCGGACGGCAAGCCCATGATCACTGGTCCAGCAATCTTTTTTCGGTCGCGTTCGGGAGGAACCAGCACGACCTCTCGTGCTTATCAGGTAAACCCATTTGCAAACCTCAGGAGGAAGTCATGAGCAAGCTCCGAATAATGATCAACGTAATCGCCGTATTCAATGTCTGCTTGTTTTGCAGCTCGCCGGCGGAAGCGCAGGCGTGTAGAACTTGGGTGTGCGGGACATGCGATGATGCCAACCCGTGCAGCCGCACCGCGCCCTGCAAGACCTTTGCCGGGGCGATTGTAAAGACCGCGGAAGGCGGTGAGATCTCTGTGCTTGATCCGGGTGGTTACGGATCAGTGACTATCAACAAGTCCATTACCATTGACGGAGGAACGGGAGCGGGTTGGGCCTCGATCCTGGCGAGTGGCACACAGGGGGTGACCGTCAACGTGACGACAAACCCCAGCACCGCGGTGGTGATCCTCCGGCACATTTCAATCAATGGGACAAGGAACGGCAGTTCCTGCGCCGACGGACTAAACGGCATAAGGTATCTCGCCGGAAGCAAGTTGATCGTGGATGATTGCCAGATCTTCGGCTTTTCCCAGAAAGCGATCGACGTCAACCTTGCCGCCACCGGCAGTCTCAACGTTTACAACACCTACATTGAGGATTGCTTCGACGGCATAGTGATGACCAACAGCGGCGGCACCATGAAAGGTGTGGTTACCAATTCCAAGATCACGATGACAAACAACTCCGGTCTGAATCTGTTGAGCGGGACCGCTACCATCAGCAATTCGGTGGTTTCGAACAACGCCAGTTTCGGAGTGATCTCACAGGGTGGCGCGGCCATCAACGTAACCAACACTGTGCTGTCGCATAATGGGACTGCGCTTTCGACCGCCGCAGCGGCATCGACGCTGCGAATCTCCAATAACGATATAACAAACAATACCACCGGCCTCTCGAATACCGGCACGACCACCTCCACTCAGAATAACCGCTTCTTCGGTAACACAGCGGACATAGCAGGTAATGCCATCTCGAATTGTCCGGCTTGTGTGAAGTAGTTCAGGCCGGCTATGTGGAATGCCCCTCCCGTCGAGGGAACTTTTCGGACGGGAGGGGACGCCTGAAACAGGGGCCGATTCGGTTTGGCTACGGTTCTCGTGCGTCCCGGTACCCTAACACTGCAGCGCGCGCCATCAGCGCAGATTTGTCCCCGCATCTCTTGTCCAATAATGTGAGGGCGTGCAGTCAAAAATTGTAATTGACAATCATTGAAAAAAGTAATACCCTCGCTGCCTTCCCTCACTGTGGGCGTGGTCAACTCACTCGGATTTTCTTGACTCCACCCACGTTTCAAGGCCTTGGGTGGGACCTAAATCGCAAAGGAAACTCTGGTCAAATCGCAGTGACTCCCCAGTAGCTGAATCGATAAGCTGAGACGCCGCCTTGCTTCCCGTATCCGGCCGACAGGTGTAAGTATCTCGTTAGCCCGGTCTATGAGCACTCGGCTCGGGTGCTTAGTCAATTGCGACACCGAGTTGCGTTGTTGAGTTGGGCCTCGGAGAGATTGAGCCCATAACCCATAAGAAGCTAAAGGAGAAAGTTCATGAACATGAAGAAGATAAAATTAGCGCTGAATATTGCAGCGATTTTTGCAGTCTGTCTTTTCTGTAGCTCGGTGGCGCAGGCGCAGGCATGTCGGACCTGGGTATCGGCACTCGGCAATGACGCCGATCCCTGCAGCCGCACCGCACCGTGCAAAACATTTTCAGGCGCCATTTCGAAAACTGCGGAAGGCGGCGAGATTGACGCGCTCGATCCGGGCGGCTATGGAACACTTACGATTGGAAAATCTCTTACGGTTGACGGAGGCACAGGATCAGGATGGGCGTCGGTATTGGCAAGCGGAGCCAATGGGTTCATCGTAAATGTGACAACCAACCCCACCACAGCGGTGGTGATACTCCGGCACATTTCGTTAAATGGAACAAGGAATGGGACGGTCTGCGCGGACGGATTAAACGGCATCAGGTATCTTGCGGGAAGCAAGCTGATCGTGGACGACTGCCAGATATTCGGCTTCTCACAGAAGGCGATCGACGTCAATCTTCTTGCCACCGGCAGCCTCGCCGTTTACAACACGTACATCGAGGATTGCTTCGATGGGATAGTGATGACGAATAACGGCGGCACCATGAAGGGTGTTGTCACCAATTCCAAGATCACTATGACGAACAACTCCGCTTTGAACCTGTTAAGCGGCAGTGCAACAATCAGCAATTCGGTTGTCTCCAACAACGCGAGTTTCGGAGTGATCTCGCAGGGAGGCGCAGCCATAAACGTGACAAACACGGTCTTGTCCCACAACGGGACTGCGCTTTCGACGGCGGCCGCGGCCTCATCGCTGCGAATTTCCAACAATGATATCCTCAACAACACTACCGGTCTGTCCAACACCGGTACCACCACTTCGACCCAGAATAACCGCTTCTTCGGTAACACCGCCGACTTAGCGGGCGGCGCAATCGTGAATTGCCCGACCTGTGTGAAGTAGTTGACCAGCTAACTCTGCTGATACGCCCCTCCTGTCGCCGGATCCTCGGATAGGAGGGGCTATTTGCGTTTAGAGCCGCGTCAATCCGGCCACCATGCTGAAATTTCCAGATAATGCCGCGCGCAGAAACCAGGCGCCGGACACCTCTCGCGCGGGAGCCCGCCCGCCCTGGGCAGGAACATGATTTAGATCACATCAGAAAATCATCTGCATAATAGCAATCATGAATTCCGTCTTTGTTGTTGGGCCAGGAAAAAAAGTTATGACGGCGACTCATTCGCCCGATTCAATCCGATAGAAAAATCAAAGGAGGAAGTTCATGAAAAAGATAAGATTAGCGCTGAATGTAGCAGGGATTTTTGGAGTCTGTCTTTTCTGTAGCTCGCTGGCGCAGGCGCAGGCGTGTCGAACCTGGGTGTCGGCCGTCGGAAGCGATGCAAATCCATGCAGCCGCACCGCTCCCTGCCAGACTTTCGCGGGGGCGATTTCGAAGACCGCGGAAGGCGGCGAAATTGACGTGATTGACCCAGGCGGCTATGGATCGGTCACAATCACCAAATCTATTACGATTGACGGTGGAACAGGGTCCGGTTGGGCATCAATACTGTCCAGCGGCACAAACGGGGTAATCGTCAACGTCACCACTAATCCAACAACTGCCGTTGTAATCCTTCGTCACATTTCGATCAATGGAACCAGGAATGGCACGACCTGCGCCGACGGACTAAACGGCATCAGATATCTCGCGGGAAGCAAATTGATCGTGGATGACTGCACGATCTTCGGGTTCTCCCAGAAGGCCATCGACGTTAACCTTGCCGCCACCGGCAGCCTCGCCGTTTCCAATACCTACATCGAGGACTGCTTTGACGGCATAGTGATGACGAACAGCGGCGGCACTATGAAAGGTGTAGTCAGCAATTCCAAGATCACGATGACGACAAACTCGGGACTGAACCTGTTGAGCGGGACCGCCACGATCAGCAATTCGGTGGTTTCGAATAACGCGAGCTTCGGCGTTATTGCACAGGGAGGCTCGGCCATAAACGCGACAAACAACGTGTTGTCACACAACGGGACAGCGCTCTCGACGGCGGCGGCGGCGGCGTCGCTTCGAATCTCCAATAACGATATTCTGAACAACTCCACGGGTCTGTCGAACACCGGCAGCACCACTTCCACCCAGAACAACCGCTTCTTCGGTAACACAGCTGACGTAGCGGGTAACGCGATCGTGAACTGCCCGACTTGTTTGAAGTAATTACTTCATCCGTATGAAACCTCCCCTTCCTTTCCGAGATTCGGACGGGAAGGGGTACCTTGCATAAGAACAGAACCGCCAAAGGCGGACCAAAAACAAACATTTTTTAGCGGCGTTTTGCCCCAAATTGACCTCAGGGTGTTCTGAACTGGACCGTTTCGATGTGGTTCGGGTAACCATAGTTTTCTCCATTCCTACCTTCAAGAAAAGTGTCTCAACTTATGAAACTCTGCTTGACAACTGCCCGACGTAACCGTAAGATGACGCACCCACGAAGCATTGTCAGAGATTGGTCCCGAACGAAAAGACAGGTATCACCGACTTAGAGCTATACGCTGTAATGGAGAAAACTTATGAAAATACGCATTGATTCCACAAATCTCGAGATATCGGCAAGGAAAAAGACACGCCTGACCAAAGGAACGAGACGACCCCAGTTCGCCGCACGGCTGTCCAATCGATATGCGCGATTAGGCGTGATCATCGCTTTGTTTGCTCTGGTTGGAATGCTCTTCATTGTAAGCGTCCCTTTCGGCGAGTCGTTTTCCGTCGGTAGTCTGGTAAGCGCCCAAACAGAAAGCATTGCTACGGTCGATGCTGCTCAGAACCCGAAGACATCGTGGGACCTCGGCCAGACGGCGCACGCAAAGATAGAATTCGCCCCGTTGGCGACGCCACCGCAAGCGTTTCTGCGACGGGTCGTATGGATCGCGCCGGACGGCTCGGTAGCACAGGTGACTCCTGTGACCACAAACGATTTTGTGGATGACTATGCAATACCCTCATCTCTATCTGATCCGTTTGCCCAGGTGGGACTCTGGACAGTCAAAACCATAGACAATAGAGGCGTGGGTCGAGTCGTTGCCACATTCACGGTACTCAGCCCCACTGCGGCCAACGCCAACCTTTCGATCATAAAATCCGGCCCATCGCAGGTGAATGCCGGTGCTAGTCTGAGCTATACCGTGACCGCGACCAACAATGGACCGGATGCTGCTCAGAGCGTTGAGATAACCGATGAAGTGCCGGCCAATACTGTTTTGGTATCGGTGCAACAGACTTCAGGCGTGACTTTTACTTGCAATACGGCAATAAACGAAGATGGATTTAACGTTACCACCTGCACGGCAACAACCCTGGCTGCAAACGAGAGCGCTTCGTTTACGCTTAACTACACAGTCAACTCCGGACTGTCAAACGGAACGGTGCTCGTTAACACCGCCAAGGTGTCCAGTTCAACAAACGAAGTGAACTCATCGGACAACCAATCGTCGGCCACGACAACGGTGACCGCGGCGGCGCCTGCAGCGGCTTGCACGATTATTTGTCCCGGGGATATCACGATAAATAATACTGAGAACCAGTGCAGCGCCATCCACACCTATACGACACCTACCACCTCAGGGAGCTGCGCCAACGAACTTGGTCAAACGCCGCCGGTGGTTTGTAGTCCACCGTCGGGTTCGACTTTTCCGGTAGGCAATACCACGGTTACCTGCTCCAGCGGTGGTAATGCTTGCTCGTTCGTAATCACAGTTCACGATACGCGCACGCCATCCACGCCGACTATCGTTTGTCCTGCGAATATTACGGTGAGCGAAGAGTCCGAGGGATTAGGTTCGGCGACGGTTAACTACGCAGCTCCAATAACCACCGGCAACTGCGTAACAACGTCGTGCGATCCGCCTTCGGGTTCCAGCTTCAACGTGGGTCCCGCCCGAACGGTTAATTGCACGGCAAAGGATTCTTCGGACAACGTCGTTACATGCAGTTTTACTGTGACTGTAACCAGTGGTGCGACGTGCACTGTCACGTGTCCGGGAGATATAACGGTGAACGCCGCATCAGGACAATGCGATGCGGTCGTGACCTATTCCGCACCGACGACGAGCGGCACTTGCGGGACAGTAACTTGCACGCCGGCCTCAGGTTCTACGTTCCCCGTCGGGACGACCACCGTGGTTTGCACGAGCCCCCAGGGTGGTTGCGATTTCACGGTAACTGTGATTGCACCGGCTGCCCCGACGATCACCACCTGCGCCACCAATAAGTCTGTGCCGGTCAATGCAGACTGTGAAGGGGTGATACCGAACCTGCTTGGCGAGGTTGTTACGACTGGATGCAATGTAACCAAGTCCCAATCGCCGGCCGCCGGAAGCGTGGTTGGAGCAGGAATCTATACTGTCACGATTACGGCGGAGAATTCCGCCGGCGAGGCTACCTGCACTGCTACGGTAAAGGTGGACAATACGCCGCCGGTCATCACATGCCCGGCGAACATCGTCACAGCCTTACCGCTGAATAGCACAGCTACGTCAAAGGCGGTGAGTTACTCGACGGCTACTGCCACCGACAACTGTGCAGGTGTGGGAGCGGTCACATGCTCTCCAGCATCCGGGTCAGTTTTCCCTGTAGGGACAACGACGGTGACCTGCTCGGTAGAGGATGCGGTGCATAACACAAGCTCGTGCAGCTTCACGATTACGGTGAACTACAACTTCACGGGCTTCTTCTCACCAGTTGGCAATCCGCCGGTACTCAATACGGTGAACGCTGGGCGGGCAATTCCCGTGAAGTTCAGCCTCAGTGGAAACAAAGGTCTGAACATTTTCGCAGCGGGTTACCCGGTGTCGGGTCAGATAGCTTGTGACGCGAGTGCTCCGCCCTCTGAAGTAACAGAGACTCTTACAGCTGGTAGTAGTAGCCTGAGCTATGACGCAACCACCGATACGTATAATTACGTATGGGCAACACAAGACTCATGGGCTGGCACCTGTCGTCAGTTGGTTGTGAAACTGAATGACGGCAGCCAGTACGTCGCGAACTTCAAGTTCAGGTAAAGGTGCTTAAGGCAGCAGGGGCTCCGATTTGGATCGGAGCTCCTGGTGGGCCACAATCAACGGCTTCGACTCGGTCCTGACTTCGGCATTGACGTGCCGGATCTAGAGAGCGATTAGCAACAAGGCAATTCTTGGCTCAGTAAATTTAAAGGAGACTGGATATGAACAAGACGAGATCGATTCTCAATATTCTTTCAGTGGCTGTCGTATGCCTGATTTGTAGTTCGGCAGCGCAGGCGCAGGCGACTAGAACCTGGGCATCGGGTGTGGGAGATGACGCGAATCCGTGCAGCCGCACCGCACCCTGCAAAACCTACGCCGGTTGTATCTCAAAGACCGCACCAGGCGGTGAGATTTCTACTCTCGATCCAGGCGGGTTTGGCGGCGTGACGATTACCAAATCGATTACCATCAATGGAGATGGCACGCTCGCCGGTATTCTCGCCTCATTGGTGAACGGTGTTATCATCAACGCCAATAACAATGCGGCAACTGGTGACGTTATCGTCCTTCGCAACTTGTCGATAAATGGGTCCGGAAACGGATTAAGTGGCATCAGGTATCTGGCTGCGAAGCACGTTGTTGTTGAGAGCTGCAGTATTAGCGGGTTCACTCAAAAGGGCATAGATGTTTCGCTCGGTGCGGCCGGCGGCAGACTCGACGTTACCAACACGACCATCAACAGGACCGCAGATGGCGTATCCGGCACGAATACCGCTGGCATTATGAACATCGCGATCAACCGGTCTCGTATTCAGGGAACAACGAATGCCGGCTTCAATATGCTCACTGGCAACACAACCGTCAGCGACTCGGTCGTCACGAACAACACCAGCTTCGGTGTGATCGCCCAGGGCAGTGCCACGATAACTCTGGAGCGGACTGTGGTGGCACACAACGCCACTGGAATCTCCACGAATGCCGCCGGCGCCACGGTAAACATGTCGAACACGACAGTTAACAATAACACCGCCGGAATTACGATCACCGCGGGTACGGTGCGGACATTCCAGAACAATACCATCGCCGCCGGCCAGGGAGCCGCAAATGCGATGACTACCCAGCAATAGTAACCGGTTAAGCGATCAAGTGATTCAGTTCCCCTCCTGCCGTTGGCGGGAGGGGAGCACTTGCTTCAACCGACTGTGCTGTTGCGCGTAGGTGGGCGCTTTCTTGGCCGCGCCCGGCGGCGCTCACTTGCTGTTTTGGGCGGGCAGTTTGGGCAACAACGATTCGAGGCGTGATAGAAGCGCGAAGAAGAATCCCTCCTCTCGCCTGGTGGTCCGGAGAATCTTCCCTGCATCCCAGGTCCTTCGATCGTTTTCCGTCCTGACCGTTAGGAACAGCTGGCTTTGAACTCCCATCTTCTGAACATCCACAATAAAGGATTGTTCCTGTTTATCCATAAACCTGGTGGTTATCGGTTCCCTGGTTCCGGCAGCTTCTCCAGTCAGAGCAAACTTATCAGCCTCCACCATAATGGCTCTCAGGATCTGGAGCTGCTCCACCGAGAATGATCCCGAGGTAATGTGCTCATCAGTGTCGGTGATAAGCAGATTATACTGCCGTTGGTTTTCGGCGTGTTTGGTCAAGCTAAAGTTAATCTCAGGAGATTGATACACCGCGGCCAACAGATCGTCTGTAGCGGTGATCGCTGCCGCAGCAACAACGCAAAAACAGAAAACTGTCGAGACGATTCTCAAGACTCCGGTTGCGGGCTCTCGTTTCATAAACAACATCTTCACTTTTCAAGATATTGAACGCGGTTTCGACGGACTAGTTCTTCTTTTCCAGGGTACATGTAGTGATCATAACGCTACGAGCTATTATTTGAGCAGGCCAGTCAGCCAATGCATTATGTTGAGTGCCAACTGGCGATTGTCAATACCGGCTACATTCATGCCAAAGCGCAGACCACGCGGGTCCACCTGCGCTGTGATCATCGCAGCCTCTCCCAACACAACCACTCGGCCTTTACCGAGAGAGAAGGCGATTCCCTGAGCGCGTCCTGCGGCGGAAACGGGCCTGTGATCGGGGGGTGGGTCGTCCGGCTTGAGTTGCTTACGCTCGGGAGGTAACACATCCTTCGCCGTGTCAGCGAGCCTCAACAGCGGCACGCTTCCGTTTGGTCCTTTGAGTGATGTGCCGCTGTAAGTGATGATTCGATTTATCCCCTCCATGGAGTCGCGACCGTTGGTGATCGGATGTGTCCCGAGAAGGCCGTTGTCCCTCGTGAACAACAGCTCGGTCTCATCCCCTGAGCCTTTGTCGTATTGCACCGTATCGAAGGTATAGCCATTGGTTATTTGGACACCGAAACGTTTAGAGAGACCCGCCACCGCTGAGCTATACGGCGCGTGATCGATTATCAAGAGCAAGGCGCCTCCGGCGCTTACGAAATTATGTATCGCATCGCATTCGGCTTCTGTAAACGCGAGGGCCTCTCGCTGCGACCCCGGACCGGCAGGATTAACAATAACGACGACGTCATAATTTCTTAGCTGGATGCTCGAGAAGATCCCAGTGGTTGGCGTGACTCTATATCCGTCGTTTTTGATCAGATCAACAAAAGGGCCGTATCTTCCGACAGAAGTGTCCGCGTTGTTATGGGCATCATCAAACAGAACCCTTGGATGTGTTTTTACATATCCCGGTCGTGCGACCCGCGGATTGAAGTCAAGATTTCCTCCGGGCTTCGCTTGCAGCGAGATGTTGCCGCTGCTAAACCGGATCGGGACGAATGAGACCCCGGCGCCTTGGGCGATTAGCCGGCCCGCGGTTTCTGACGAGTGCCTTGTGTTACTTTGAGAATTTAACCCTGTCCATTTGAGGGATGAAGTTGTTGCCGAGTATCCAGCTGCGTTACCAAGGGGCGATGTACTCCCGCAGAGCGTTGCGATGACCAGTCCCAATATGGCTCTATTCACTTGTTTGCTCCTGACAACCTTGCTTGCTTTTCAGTATCGGACGGAAAATAAGCTCGACAAAGGTTTCTACCAACCTGGGACAATCCACGTCAAGGACACCGGTTGCAGCCGCCGGCAAGGCTACGTCGAATGGTAGATAAATGCGCGTTACCTCTTGCGCTAATTGACAGCTAACGGCTTAACGACTACCCTTGCCAATCGAATGCTTAACCCACTCGATCACCCCATATGCTTGTCATATCCGTTGCGGCTGGTTCCTACCGCCTGGGCCGAGCATATTCCATTTGCGATGTTTTTGGTGGACCGCCTTCGGCCCAAAACCATCGTAGAGCTGGGGACGTTTTCAGGTGTTTCCTACTGCGCGTTTTGTCAGACTGTCAAAGAGCTCAGTTTGCCCAGCCGTTGCTATGCGGTGGACACCTGGGAGGGCGACCCTCAAACAGGGTTCTTCGGGCCGGAAGTGCTCGAAGACTTGAAACAGCATCACGACCCACTGTATGGCGGTTTCTCCACGTTGATTGAGAGCACTTTCGACGAGGCCGCCCGGCACTTCTCCGACTCGACGATCGATCTTCTTCACATCGACGGCTACCACACTTACGACGTGGTGAAACACGATTTTGAGAACTGGTTACCGAAGGTGAGTCCCCGAGGCGTAGTTTTGATGCACGATATCAATGTTCGGGAGCGGGACTTTGGGGTGTGGAAGCTCTGGGGCGAGCTCCGGCAACGTTATCCTCATTTTGAATTGATTCACGAGCATGGGCTTGGATTGCTGGCTGTGGGCGAGAACTACGATCCAGGCTTGCGAGAGTTGTTCGAGTTGCCGGAATCAGACCGCGCCCTTATCCGCCAGTTCTTCAGTCAACTAGGCCAGCGTTTGAAGGTCCGTCTGGAAAAGGACCATGCGGTTAGTAAGCTGTCGTGGCAGGTCGATGATAAACAGAAGATTATTGAGTCGTTGACCCCGCAGCTTGAGCAGAAAGACGAGGCAATCGAATGGCTTACCGCGCAGGTGAAGGAGAAGGAGCAGGCATCGGCGCACCTAACAGCCCAGGTTCAATCCCTCTCTCTCAAGGCAACTCAGCGACAAGGGGCAATCGAATGGCTTACCGCGCAAGTGAAGGAAAAGGAGCAGGCATCGGCGCACCTAACAGCCCAGGTTCAATCCCTCTCTCTCAAGGCAACTCAGCGACAAGGGGCAATCGAGTCGCTCTCTGCTGAGCTCACTAAGCAGAGAGAAATGATCAGTGGACTCGGAACTCGACTGTCAACTCGAGACCGCGCAATTGACAATTATTCAGCGCAAATTGGGCAGAAAGAAAAGGTCATCCGCTCGCAGGAAGAGGGTATCGCGTGGTTGAGAGGCGAGGTTGCCGAAGCCCAAAAGAAGAGCCAACGCCTTGCGTCGTCGAATGAATTGTTGAAGGGAGAACTTTCGCGGAAAGAGCGACAGAAACAAGTGCTTTCAGCGCGTCTGGAAGACGTGGAAACGCGCCTCGAGCAGACAACCAACTCACTGGGCTGGCGCTTGTTGAGTTACTACGGCCGCCTCAAATACCCATATCTGTTGCCTATTTACCGTCTTCTCGGTCTCATGCCCCGTGAATCAAAGACGGCCGAACCGAAAACAATCGCGATTCTCGATGCCGGCATCTCCGAGGTGGAACAGATTGTAGGTTCGCAACTTCAGGATCAGCCCGGCGCAGCAGAACGACAATTGTTTGAAGGCTTAGCGGAAGGCGAGCGGGGTGCGCCGGACCAGCAACCGGGCTTTGACTTTTACGAGTCGTTGACTATACGGCCCCGTTTGTTGGAAGAAGAGTTGGCGGCGATTTTGGAGAAGCGTCCGCCCGAGAGTCCGGTTCATCGCCCCGATGTGATCTGCTTCTCGATAATCGACTGGGAGTTTCGTTATCAACGCCCACAGCAAATCATGTCGCAGTTTGCCGCCAACGGGCACCGAGTCTTTTACATAAGTACCTCGAGGTTCCAGCCGGGCACCGCGGTTCCGCGCGTCAGAGTGAGCGCCTTGAGAGAGAATGTCTATGAGGTGCAATTAGCGGTCGAGCGCCCGGTCGACGTGTACGGCGAGGTGTTGGAGGGGGCAAACAAGACGGCGGTGCTCGCGTCGTTGGACGAGCTGCGGCACACTTTCCACATCGACGAGGCGATAGGTTATGTAATGATCGCTTCATGGGGAGAGGTCGCGCTTTCAGCGAAGGAGCTTTGGGATTGGCGCGTCCTTTACGATTGCATGGATGAATGGGAAAACTTTCCGGGCATCAAGCGGGCGCTGCTGGACATGGAAGTGGAATTGGTTCGCGGATGCGATCTGTTAGTAGTTACCGGTCAGCTTCTGTTCGAAAAATGGAAAAGGTACGGTCGCCCGATCGTGGTGGCCCGGAACGCAGTCGATTGGGATTTCTATGCGGAACACTGCCGTCCCAATACCATATTGACGGAGGTCCAACATCCTGTAATTGGTTATTACGGCGCGATCGCCGACTGGTTTGATATCGAGCTTTTAACTGAGGCGGCTCGCCGGCGGCCGGAATACACATTTGTGCTGTTGGGCGGCGTGTTCGATGTGGACGTGACAAAGTTAAAGGCGCTGCCTAATGTCCGCCTGCTCGGGCAGCAGCCTTATGAAACGATGCCTCAGTATCTTTACCATTTTGATGCATGCATGATTCCGTTCAAGATCAACCCGATCACAGAAGCTACGGATCCGGTGAAGGTGTATGAATACCTGAGCGCGGGAAAACCGGTCGTCACCGTCGCGCTCCCCGAGCTGGAGCTGCTTCACGATTACCTTTACAT
>JBASRM010000487.1:0-1683 GCA_049273835.1 Blastocatellia bacterium
ATCCTAGTTCCCGACCGCCTTGATGCTAGCAGTCGCAGCCGCTTCTCGCGATTGAGCTGCCATCCCGAAGGGTGAGGCTACATTGTCCCAGAGGCATCGAACTTCACCGTTGCCAGTGACGCACGCTCCGGTAGGATACTGATGGCAGAACATCAGGTTGTGTCCTTCAAAGAACAGTCACAACAGCCACTCACACGACTTCGTGTCGCAACCTAACGCCAGCGTCACCGGGCCGCGCGTTGATACCGGTGCAACCCGAATAACAGGGCTGCATCATAAGAAGCCTACTCGCGCGGCTCCGGTGCACGCAGAGTTGGGCGCGACGGTTGGATCACGGCCAGTTCGCCAGCCACACCACGGTCGGGAGCGCCGAACTGACAGCATTGACCAACCTTTCGTCGGCAGTCACAAACTGACATACCTCTCGGACGCTCAAGGCCAAATAAAGTGAGTCATAGACGGTGCGTCGATGGGTAATAGCCAAATTGTAGGCATCACCCAGGAGCTGCGCGCTGGGCGTGAACGCAATATCCAACTTGCGAAACCCATCGATGACCGCCTTGGCATCGTCGGCGCCGAGTCCTTGAAATGTCTGCTTTTTCCAGACTATGTTGCCAACCTCCGCGTTGATCAGGTCGGGTGCGACCAGGGATAGTATGCCCGCCTGATAGTCATCTAGGATTCGCCGAGCTTCGACCGAAAGCGGTTCCGTGACGAACCACTTGATAACCACGCTCGCGTCGACAACCAAGTTTGCCATTTAGCGCGCTCGGTCTTCCCGCAGTAGATCTACGCTGTCAGGCATTTGGCCATAGCGGGCGAGGAGCCCCTCACGCAGATGGTCTATTTCCCGAACTACTTCCTCACGGCGAGATACATCCGCTTCGAGTATTTGCAATTTCTCAAGTAATTGCTCGAGCGTTGTTAGGCCGCGCCTGCGGGCCTCCGCTTCCAGCCGCTCGTATAGTTCATCTGAGATTGTCAAAGTCCGACTCATAGCAACTCCTTGGTTCTAAGTGACGCGTCATTATACTTGAGTAGCCGATACGCCCGCGAGCGCACAACGCTGGCCTTCAGCTGCGGCGCGCGATCAGCATTCAAGCTGAACGGGGAATGATTACTTGAGAAAGATGCTATCCCGCCGTCAGCTGCAAGGCTTTGTTCGGCGGCGCGCAGCATTAAATCATCGGTTGAAGTTGTATTGAAGAAGAATCGTCTGAGAGACTGGTATGTTATCAAGCATGGCTGGCTCGAACTTGATTCGTCCTGCCGCCTCTAGAGCTTGCTCCGTCAAACCATGCGGTAACCCTTTCAATACATTTAGTACTTTCACCGCTCCGGAAGCTTCAAAGACAACGCGGAAAATTACCGTCCCCTCAACCTTCTTCTTCCGTGCCTTCTCGGTAAACATTGGCTCAGGTTTGGATGTTACATGTGCTCTCTTCGTTACCTCAGTCCCGCGATAGACACGCTCACCGTCAACAAACAACGGGACATTCGATGAGACTTTCTTCTCGAAGTCTTTGGCTGAATCTTGGTTCTGTGCCTGAAGAGCAACGATCAATGTACCGCTCATCACCAGCGCCAAGGGCCAACGACGAATCGAATAACTATTCATCTTTGACTCCTCCTTTTCCCACTCATCCTCCGCTAGCCGCCGAACGACTGCCTTCAGCTGCGGCG
>JBASRM010000492.1:0-4556 GCA_049273835.1 Blastocatellia bacterium
GACCATGATCACCCCTTGGACTCCTTTCGTTGAATCATCGAAGGTGACGAATATGGGTCCTAACGCTTCCTAAGATCTACTCCTGTGCCGGACTCCATCCGTTAATTCATTACACATTGAAACCGCCATACAAGGGAATAATTCTTGATTAGTGATTTGCGCGCTAAGGCGGGATACGCATTTGCGATATCGCAAATGCAATAAACCTCAGAAAGGTCTCCGGCAGATCGGCTGGTGCATAGATGAAAGAAAACGCCGCGCTGTTGAAAACATGTCGAGGAGCCAGAAGTCCGGTCACATACCGGTCACACAACTAGAGGCAGCCGGTTAACAGCTGCCTCTAAGTGTTTGAGATATTGGCTCCTGAGGTAGGACTCGAACCTACAACCCTCCGGTTAACAGCCGGATGCTCTACCATTGAGCTACTCAGGAAAGAATTCGTCACCTTGACGAAAACCTGAAATTAGCAGAGCGTTCGAGCGAGTGTCAACCAACCATTCATGCCATCGCGTTGATGTGCGTTGATGACGGACGACAGGAGAAATGGCATGCACCGTAGACTCTCGAGTTGCGGATCTCGACTTCAGACCGAACAGCCTACGCTATATTTCGAAGTAAACTGAAGGAAGGAGATGGCGACACTTAAGGTTTCAGTTTGTCCAAAAAGAATCCGCCCAATCGATCGCTATATTCTTTCCTGGCATGCCGGATCGACCGAGCATGCCGGGCGCCCTCAACAAACCAAATCTCTTTCTCTCCCCCGAGCGCTTCATAAATGTTTTCGGAATGCGCCGTCGCGATCAATTGATCGGCAGTGCCGTGCACCAGATACACAGGGCACGTTATCCCAGCAGCCAGCTTCAGCGGATCCACTGATAGAACGTCGAACTTCCCTCGATAATTGGCTACCTGAATCGTCGTCCACAACAACGGGTTCAACACTGCGCCGGGAAGCCCGGTCACTCGCCTGACGAATTCTTCAGTCACCCGACGCAGAGAAGCGAACGGGCTGTCGGCCCAAACCGCGCGTATCCATGGATTGTGCGCGGCGACTTGAAGCGCGATGGCTGCGCCCATCGACTCGCCGGCCAAACCAACAAAATCGCGATCAATTCCCTTCTCTTTCACCAACCACTCAATGGCCGCTTCGACATCCCGGCGCTCATAGAAGCCGTATGTCACGAAGCGGCCTTCGCTATTGCCGTGACCCCGGCCGTCGAAGATCAACACGTTAAAGCCCGCGCGTCGAAGCACCAGGGCGGCTCGCAACACGTCGGTGCGATTCTTCTTTACACCATGCAGCACGACCACAGTAGGCGCTCCGGGCTCGGCGCTCATCCACCAGCCATATAACCGCGTGCTGTCGAACGATGGGATGGTAATGTCTTCGAAAGGGATTTGGTTGCGGCCAATCAGGTGTCTGAGATGAGGGCTTCTCAACTGAGACAGTCTCTTGAGCCTCGGCCGTATGAGCAGTCCCGAAAGAGGAAAGCTTGCAGCACCAAGGGCAATGGTGATTGAGCCGGCAGTTCCTAGAGCGACATAGCCCGCCAACCGGAGCCAGCGGGGCAATCGTGTACCTTGCGCCGAGTCAGCTAGCACAACGGTCTCGATCTCATGGTCTATGCTCACTTTGCTCATACCAATCTTCCTGTTGGCAACCTCAATGCCATTATAGGATGGTTTGCAAACGAAACGGAGTTGTTTGCGGTAGTCCCTGACCCCTGTCCCCTACTTCCAGATACCCGCAGCTCGCCACTGCTCGTCTACTTTTGATTCCTCGGCCATCTTCTTCACCTCGGCTGCAGTGAGCCGGCGTCCAAAACGAGTCGGCCGATCCGCAATCTCGAAGCTGACTGCGGCCACTGTAGCCACACACGTGGCAAAATCACGCGGGTCCGCTTTATCCACCGTGTCCGCGATCGTGTGATGCACCTTGAAATACACCGACTCGTCCTGAAGCAAGATTAAATTGGGTACACCTTCTGCCATGAAGGCGGCGTTGTCAGTAGCAGCAAATGCCGAATGCTCGATCGTCGACGCGCCGAACAGCGTGAGTGGTTTCATTAATTCCTGAATCATTTTTGGTGTTCCTCTCAAATAGTCGAATGAAGGATGAGAAGTATAAAGCAATTTGATAGTCTCCCCGAACTAAAACGCTCAAGTTGCTTAGGTTCGCGAACGACGGGGGTTGTGAAGGTAGAAAGCAGGCCAAGACGGAAGCCGCGACAACCTGAGGTTGGCGGATATCTCGAGACCCATGAGCCAGCAAACTCAGACAACCAGACGCGATTCAGATGACTCCGAGTCGTTGGTGAAACGTTGGGGCCGTCGCGCGATCACAGTGACGCTTTACACCCTGCTGTGTCTGGCCATTCTCGGGAGTCTGCCCGCGCTGATGGTAGTTGCCGTTGTCGCTGATCTCGCGCGCGGTAGCAATTGGGCCGGTGTTCGCTTGGTCGCGCTTGTTGCGTTTTATTTTTGTTGTGAAGTGGCGGGAATCGCGATGAGCTTCTTGTTATGGTTGGCTAGAGTGGTTACACGGGCGGGAAGTGATCGCTTTCTCGACTGGAATTTTGCGTTGCAGCAATGGTGGGCCGGTAGTCTATTTCAAGCGGGACGATTTTTGTTTTCCCTCGGAGTCGAGGTAGAAGGAGCGGAGGCCCTCGGACAAGGACCGTTCATTGTCTTGATGCGCCACGTAAGCCTTGGGGACACGCTTCTTCCTTCAACCATCCTGTCAAAGCTGCATGGTTTGAAGCTGCGTTATGTGCTAAAGAGCCAACTACTGTGGGATCCGTGTCTGGACATCGTAGGTCACCGGCTACCCAACTGTTTCGTACGCCGCGGAGCGGGAGATGAAATGGCAATCTCATCGGTGGGGAGACTGATGGACGATCTCCGAACAAACCACGGCGTGCTGATCTATCCAGAAGGCACGCGATTCACGCATCAGAAGCGCGAGCGTATTCTGAAACACCTTGCGAACGGCGATCGCGAGCTCTTTCGCCAGGCCAGTGCCCTTGAGCACGTGCTGCCGCCACGATTGGGAGGAACGCTGGCTCTGCTGGATCGAAACGAATCCGCTGATGCTCTTTTTTGTGGACACGTTGGACTGGAAGGCGTCACGGACTTTCGAGATTTTTTACGTGGTTCGATGGTTGGGGCGGTGCTTCGCGTGCGGTTTTGGCGAGTCGCGTTTGACGAGATTCCGAGAGGACGTGCGGCTCAGACTGCGTGGCTTTATGAACACTGGACGAGGCTGGACGAATGGGTCGGAGAACAAAGTAGATTTAGACTCCTAAGAGAACGTTAATGCCGACTGGTCGGGATCCTGCGGCGAGATTCTCTCGTTCGAGTCATGTCATTGTCGCGGAGGTGATTGTGAACGGAACACCCGGAATATTCTCAACAACGTTGGCGGCGACCGCAGTGCTTATGATGGGCGTCTGGCTGCTCAGTCTGATCAAGAAGGACGCGAGCATAGTGGACATTTTCTGGGGGCCGGGCTTTGTTCTGATCGCGGGGGTGTGTTTCGCGATCACCAGCGGCTACCGCGAACGCAAGGTCCTGATTGTGTTGCTGGTCGCGGTGTGGGGGCTTCGGCTTGCGTCGCATATTCTCTGGCGAAACAAGGGCAAAGGCGAGGACTTCCGATACAAGGCAATGCGTGCACGATTCGGCAAGCGATTCCCGATTGTGAGCCTATTCACAGTGTTCGGGCTTCAGGGCTTATTGATGTGGACCATCTCGCTTCCGCTCCACGCCGCACAGGTATCGCGCGAGCCCGAGCGGCTCACCTGGCTCGACTGGACCGGCACGGCGATCTGGCTCATTGGATTCCTGTTCGAATCAGTTGGCGATCTTCAGCTCGCGCGGTTCAAGGCGGACCCCGGGAATAAAGGCAAGGTGATGGGTCAAGGACTGTGGCGCTACACACGACATCCGAATTATTTTGGCGACGCTCTACTTTGGTGGGGCTTCTTTCTGATCGCGCTGTCGACACCTGGCAGTGCTTGGACGGCTATCAGCCCTCTAATAATGACCGGCTTGTTGTTGAAGGTGTCGGGTGTGGCGCTGCTTGAGAAGACGCTTACGAAAACAAAGCCGGAGTATCGCGACTACGTCCGTCGCACCAATGCTTTCTTTCCTTGGATGCCCGGGAGGTGATTGGTCGGCGGCCATTAATTGAGATAGGCGTTGCAGCCGTAGCACCATGTGAAGGATCGTCCCGATAGTGGAAGCTCGCGTATGAGCAGATGTCCGCTCGATTGCGAATGTGCAAGCGCGTGGCCGCGGGTGGTCTCGCAACATCCAATGTGTCCGCAGGTCATGCACACTCGGGTTGGAGCGCTCACCGCGCACTCGACACAGTTGGTATTCGTGATCTCGAGCGCTGAACTGTTCGTATCCTTCACGTGCGGGCACTCACTGAGTTTGATTCTTGTCATAACCTTTCAATCCTTGGATCCTCGGCGCATCCTCATCGCCGTTAATGTATTCTTCATTAGCATCGCGATCGTCAGCGGGCCGACGCCGCCGGGGACTGGTGTTAG
>JBASRM010000494.1:0-2826 GCA_049273835.1 Blastocatellia bacterium
GTCCGCTACGGAACGCCGGAACGGTTGGAAAGGGTGACGTGTCTCCCAAGCCAAACGTGATGTTGCCGTTGGAATTCAGGAAAAATCCGTTCCAGACACAAGCGGCCGTCCCAACTGGGCCACCAAAGACGAACTCGAATCCGCCCGATAGTGCTCCAACCAACACCGGGCTCCCAAGACCATTGTCATCGTCTCCGCGGAAGGGCGTGTTCTGATCATCGCCCCCTGCTACCTGATGTCCGGGGTCGAAGCTCTCGAAAACTATTGGCCCGTCGGAGTCATCGTTGGTCTGCCGTGTTGACGTGACTCCTAGAGTCACTCCAGGTCCTATTGGGCTCGGTGCTAAACGCCAGAAGTACCTCAAGAACCCTCTCGAAAGACCTGCCAATCCTGCCGGCGTCGCAGTATTCACATCCAGCGGCGCCTGATAGAAGATGTGATCAAACCGATCTGAATCCCCATCTCCTGTGTTTCCTCCGCTCGCCGGCGGATTTGGAAATGCGTCTCCCCTCAAGTCTACAAAGTCCGCTCGCCTATCCGACGGGCAGATGTCTTCAAAGCATAGTATCTCGCCCACCATCGGCGAGGGGTTCTTGCCTATGCCGGCAGGCGATCCACCCGATATGACGAACACTGTTCCTTCTTCGTTGACCGCGAGCCCCGAGTGTCCAGGGACGTAGTCAATTTGCATATCAACCTTCAACGGGGTCGCTCCCGTCGCAAGTCCTACCACCGGGTTCGTCGCCGGTATTGCCGGCCCATTTCCTTGCACAAACACTCGGAAGTTGTTTACCCCCGGGCTGACCGTCAGCCCGTTTGCCGCCGCATCTGCGAACCCGTTCGCAACCGGCAGTGTTCCTGGCACCCCTGGCGCCGGACTCGAGCAGACGTCAAACGCTCCCGAGCAGTCCGCAAAGCTGATCACCATTGACGGCGTCGGCCCAAGTGCGCTTGGCGCCGGGAACAACCCCTGCGTCAACTGCTCGAAGCTCACCGCTCCTGCCACAAACGACGCCGAGACCGCCGCGTATAGCACGTTGCACGGCCCGGTTGCTATCGCAATGATGTCTCCCCACAACGTCGACGGCCCGCTATAATTTGTGAGCCTGGCGCTGCTGCTCGACAGTATCGGGTTTGCAGTCGTGCCCTGGGCACTGTTAATTGAGCTCGCCGTCGGTATGCTTGGCACCACACGAGTCGAACGGAGACTGCAGCCAGTCACCGGGACGTGCGGAATTGGTGCCGCCTTGAATATCGCGCCACCGGAAAATTGAATGACGTCAAGCAACTGGAAGTACAGGCTTCCGTCGTCGTCCACCGCTACTCCCGCAAAGTTCGAGAGTTGGCTTGAGAACACCTGGATAACACCGGCTGGCGTCATAGCACCAGCTCCCACTCCGTCGGTGAATGCAAACGCGAATATCCGTGTGCGCAACGGCTGGTTAGATGCATTGGAGCTGCACCCTTCCGTATCGAGTATCGATACGTAAACCACCTCTCCAATCGTCCCGCAGGTCGCAAGACCAAAATCGCCAAGGTCGGCGACGGGCTGAACGGCAATGCCGGTAATCGTCACCTGGTCATCGGTGCATCCAATCCCGGTTATCGTGAACCCACCCGATGCGCCGCTGTTTAGAAGCGCCGGGATGTTGACCTGTCGTAGCGCGTCTATAGCCGCCGTCGAGCTGCCAAGACCTGGGTTCACATCGGTACCGACCCAGAAATTACCCACAGTGTCGCCGTAGTAATAGACGTTCTCCGCAAACCCGTTCGCCACCGTGTGCTCGCTGATGGCGTTGCGAGTCAGTGAAACATCAGGCTCGACCTCTGAGAACGAGAAGTCGTCTACTTTTTGTTCGCGGTCCGCTACGCAGTCTTCGCGTCCGTCCCAGTCCGCAATCAAAGCGACTTCGGAAAACTGGTTGTCGCGGCCGCCAATATTTGTCAACAGCGCGGCAGAGAGCGCCGAGCGAGCGTTAAGAACGAGTGGCTGCCCCGACTGGATGGAGACATCTCCATTGCCGCCCTTACTCTTCTTTAACGCATTCGCAATCCTGGCGCTGGCATCTTTTCCTTTCGCCTTGCTGATGCCCAGAGCCTTTAGGGTCTCAGAAGATATCCGGCCGTCAATTGATTCCTGAGAATCATGAACAACCTCTCCTTGTTGCTGGACAGCTACCGCCGATTTGGTAATAGCCGCTGCCTTTGTCGCAGTGACACGTCCTCGAACGTCCGCCGTCGAACTCGCAGCTCGCGCTCGAAGAACCGTCACCGGCAACGCCAGCGCGGCCACAGCCACGATTAGAACCGCAATCGCTCCCGCTCTCGTCATTTTCATTTCGTATCCCTCTCCACAGTTTTTGGAATCTCGTTAAGACCTGGTCCGACGACGACGCCGAACTTGGATTTAGAAGCACTCCCGACGAGTATCTCCAAAATCAAAGTTCGGAGATTCTCTCGCCGCACGACCTGCTGGCACATCGCCGCTGCCTTTTCCGCGACTCATGCCATACGGGCGACCATTCGGCGCAACCGCCTCTCCGACGGCTTTGCATACGGCCCTGCTGTAACGAAGTTGGTTATGCCCTCGGTGCTGCCTTAACTGCCTATCTCCGGTGGGGCGCTAACAGACGTCGAGATTAGACCTGAAAGAATTCAGGCGGGCATAATAAACCAAAACGTTGTCGAAAGCAACGGAAAATCAAAATACAGCCCACTTTTACTCGAACGTCGTCTGGCGCTGGCATTAATCTGCATTCACTTTGTCCACAATGACTTCCACAATCGTTCGCAGACGATAGTGAGAGCTTTTATCTCTCACTATCG
>JBASRM010000495.1:0-5330 GCA_049273835.1 Blastocatellia bacterium
ATCTGTAGAAAGCATCGCCCGCAGCCCTGTAGTCGTTGAAACCGTCTTTGACTTTGATGGCATTCACGAAATGGTCGGCTGACTGATCGAAAACGTTTGAGAAGAACGGCATATTATCAATGATGTCTGTACCACACTCCCGCCCCAATGCAGTCGCAACGGCAGCGGTTAGCGCCAAGACGAGTGGCGTACGCGTACCTGTGACTTCTATGACCGCAACAAAGTCGCGCGGCTCTTCGGGCAGATGCTCGCCACCACGGAAATGCGCAAACACGGCGACGGTTTCGGATTCGCCTGCGATCGAAAACCCTATTAGTTTAGCATCTTCTGTCAAAAGCTCGGATTTCAGCGGGACCCATGTTCGATCCACGTATTGCTCCACCACAATCTCGGGGGCAAATGAAAGCCCGAGTATATCCTGCAGTGCCTTACCAATCTTTGGAAGAACCGCCCGGATGGCTATGGGCTTTGTGAGCTTGACTGCAAGACCTATCGACATTTGCCGTCCTTATCGCAGATAGTGACTTGCTTACCCTCTATTCTTACAACCTTGCCGTCGTTCGTGAAAATGTTGATCGATCTCAGCGTGCCGCCTGAGGTCGCGTTGCTAAATCCAGGGCCTCGGTTTACATAGTCGATGACTGCTTTGCTATCGAGACCGGTTGCATTAATGAACAGATCTACTTGTTTATATCCTCCATTACTAGCAGACGTTGCTTTGTCCGCTGCTAGATCAAGGAGCACACGAGGATTGGCTCTCTTAGTTTCGGTGAGACTGGCTACGCCCTTAACGTCTGTATACGTCCCGGCGGCTGTCAAGATACCATCAATGCCGGGTTCGTTTTTCGTGTTTACTCCAATAAATGTGTTCTGAGTAAACTGTGATACCTCTTTTGCAAAGGCAACTTCCGCCGAACCAAGCCCTCCTGGAAGTACCTCTCTGGTTGGGCCGAAAATCCAAGTGAGCACCTTCACCGTTAAGGCTTGGGTCAAGCCTCTCGCAATTGGAGCAGGAATCGTCACTCGGGAAAGAGCTCGCTTGATACTCTCAAGTTCTTGCGCACCGTTCGGGTCAAAGTACCTGAGGGGGTTGTTGATAGTGTATGGGTACCTGTTCCAATGTTGTGGCTTGCTTAAGTACGCACGAAAGTCCGCTTCTGCTTGCTCTTTGTCCGCTTCGTCTTGTCGATCAAGTATAGGACTGTGGGGGTCAACACCGGTGAACCTCCCTTGCGGACTTGAGTAGTATCTCGCAAGAAAGTAATCCAACCCCGACTCACTATCTCTTTCTTTTTGGGTGAACTTCTGCTTCGTCGAATCCGCTCCGCCATAACCCACCACATTGGTCCGTCCGCCCCGGTCGGATTCGATCTCCTCGCCGAACGGCAAGTAGTCGTAGCGCGCCTTTACCCCACCAGCGGAGGTGGTCACAATCCTCGTGCTACCCAGATGATCACTTGTCAAATAGCTCGTCCCGCCGCCGCCCGGCGGGGACGGTACCGGGTCGCTCGCATATTCAGCTATGAGCTGCCCCGCCACATTATACACGAATATCGTAGTCGAGTTACCGATGACTCTCGTGACTCTTCGCCCATCGCCGTCATAGGTGTATGTCACCGCCCCGTTGTTGTAGCTCGTTTGACGATTCTCTCCGTCGTAAGCGAACGTCCTGGAAGCCTGGTCTCTAGCAAGGTTGCCCGCTCCGTCATATAACACATTTGGAAATGTCGCCTGTTTGAGCCTGTTCGTTTGCTGATCAAATGCCGAGAAATCTGTGCTGCTCGTCGACTGCGGGGTCAAACCAATATTTGTCATTGGTATGTACGACCCGTTTCTGACAGCGCGATTCCCGTAGCGATCGTAATCGTATGTCTGGCTCCAGGCCGGCGACCCGTTCTCACTGGCGCTCAACAATCTATTCACTTCATCGTACTCATAGCTCTGGGTGAGGACCAAGTCGCCGCCGGCGGCCTTCGGTGCGGTGATCTTCTGGGTCAGCACGTTCCCGTTATTAGTATTTGACCCAAAAGTATATTCGAGTTTCAACAGATCCGAAGCCCCATTGGTCGCCCCGAGCCCTATCTCAGTCGGCTGCAGCCGGTTGTTGAACAGCGTGTGTTCCCACTTGCCGTTTCCGAGCTTCATCGCACTGATGGCCCCGTGAGCAGCATACTGAATTCGATTCATTGCCTCGGTCGCCGCTGCCCCCGCGTAGTATGCCGTCCCTTTCTTCACACCTGCTATCCGCCCTGCGTCGTCGTACTCTGTCTGAATGACCTTCCCCGAAGGATAGGTCTCAGACGTCATCCCGCCGGCGAGGTTATAGCCATAAGCGAATATATAGGATTGAGCATCCGTTTTTTGTACGCTCACGTTTGGGCGGCCAAGGATGTCATATCCTTGATAGCTGCCAGCGGTGCTGTTGGCACCTCCATAGGTCACACCCACCAATCTTCCGATAGAAGCTCCTCTGGTGAAGCTTGGCGCACCAGTGGGTAGGCCCTGACCGTCATAGAAGTAGTCAACCTGCGGTGTGGCCGAGCCGGAATATGTACGGCGAGTCAGGCGATTGATTGCATCGTAGAAATACGTGGTTGTCACCGCAGCCGTTCGCGCGTCTGTCTTCGTTTTCAGGTTCCCGTTCTCATCGTAGGTATATTGGACGAGCCCGCTCTCTGGATTTGTAGCCTGCGTTAGTCGCCTTAACGAGTCGTACAAAAAGGTGCGAGTCTGGGTGACAGAGGGTGTTGTCTGTGTCTGGCTGACGCCAGTCAGATCATCTAGCAGGTCGTAGGTATAGGTTGTCGCCGCATACACGATTGTGCTTGGATGCTCCAGCAACTCGTCAACGCTTGTGAGCCGGCCGAGCCCATCGGTAACGCTTCGCCGCTGTTTGTTTGCCTGATCACGAATTGTGGTTTGGTTTCCGGAATACGTCGTCGTGACAACAGCCAGGTCAGGCGTCGTCATCGTTTTCACCCGGCTGATCCCGTCGTATTCCGTTGTTATCCAAACAACCGTATCGCCGGATCTATAAGGATTGCTGGCCTGACGCGCGCGCCCCAGCGGGTCATAAGTCTGACTAGTTGCAATATAATCGGTGGCGCTTTCGTATTGCCGGGTTTCGACTGTGCGCCCCAACCCGTCATAGAGCACTTCGTTGTGAAGTAGTTCATCTCCAAACGTCTTGAGATCACTTTTCGTGGTTATCCTCCGAACGGACAAGGAATCGTCATACGCAAAAGTCGTCTGAGCCTTGACGCTGTTGGTTGTAGTGTCATTGGCTGCTTGAATAAGCTTGGTAGGCCGATCAAGTGCGTCCTGATAGACGGCACTGGTAAGGGTTCCGTTAAGATCCTTCGCGTCAACTGGCTTGGCGACATAGTAGTTGAACTGCGTGTGAGAAGTCTGTCCCAGAGCATTCGTTATGCTGCTCGCGAGTGCATACGTCTTCTTTGTCCCGGTGCTTAATTCCGGGGGAGCAAAGCTGTCATCGATCGATCCGTCGGGCTTACCAAACTTGTCCGCATAATCGAATGTAGTTACATGGTCTAGAGGGTCAATGGCCTTCACTACGTTTCCAGCAGTGTCATATTGCTGGAAACTGGCGATCGAGCCGCCGGTGTTGAGCCAGCGCGTCACCGCGGTGACATTGCCGCGCGTGGAGTAGCTGGTGTCCATCCTCGAATCGTGCGAGCTGATGTCTGTACGGTCAATCAATACATTGTGTTTGAGGGATGGTGGGTCGGGGGTGTAGTTGTCGTATTCGTAATCAGTCCTCGCAGCTTGATTCAGTGTGTTTGCGCAATTCGCGTTCACTATCTGGGCTCGCGGCAAATTGCGGATGTGAACGTTCCTTTCAGGGTGTGCGAGATTAAAAGTTGAATTCGCGTAATCGACAAGATAGTCGGTGTGAGTGTGTCTCAGAAGAGATCCGAATGAACCTGAGCCAAAATCATAGTCGCAAGTATCGGTCGCGTTGTTGTACACATCATAGTCAAATGTTTGCCTTGCGACCTTGTTGGGCGTCGCGTCCTTAAGCGTAGTAAGCGTCTCGGCAATTCGTGGGTTTTGGGCAGCGTCAACCGGGCCCGGTTGCTGGCTGGGCAGAGTGCCTTGTTCCCAAGTGTGATCCATCTGCCTTAGCGACGCACTACCGTTGCTGTCAAACATCAGAGTTTGATACTCCTTGCCGTCATTCCAGGTCGCATAGTCGTTAGGCTGTCGCGATATCGTCGGCGCGGCGCCCCCGAAGAAGAAATGCTTATCCTTGGAGAGAAGGTTATCGCTTGCGTCGCGTTGCTCCATCAACACAAACCCATCGTTGATGTTGCCACCACTGGCGTTGAAGTTTTCTGGCCGGCTGTAAGTAGTTTTGCTTTCGTAGCCAACGCCGGCGCCTCCGTCCGGATACACGCGCCTCTCAGTTACTCGACGGTAAATCTGGAAATCGGCAGGCACCAACACGCCGCTATTGTGCGACGGTCCCACGCCGCCGTCGTAGTCGTACTCAATGGCTCCTCCGGTCGGGAGCACAACGCGCGCCAGCTCTCCGAACGCATTGTACCGAAACTGGTACTGACGGCCATCGGGCAACGCGACCGACGAAACCACTGTCGGGTTGAACGGCGTGTCGCTGCCGTCCAGTAACGCGCCAAATAGATCCCGCGTGCTTTGAGTCGAACCCGACCGCAGTACGTTCTCGAGATTCGCAAAATTGACTTTGATCGAGCGGTCCGTGCCATGCACTGTCTGGTCGAAGCCTTTGAACTTGATCTCGTCGAACATCCGGGGGGGATTCGCAAAGAAGTCCGCGTAAATAATCGTTACCTGGCGATTCATTGAATCGGTAACGCTTGTTGGGAGGGAGCCGGTTGGAAGGTTGATCTGATTTCCGTTGCGATCTGTTATCGAACTCACGGTCCCGTTCTCGATGCGGTACCTCGTACCATCCCGTAAAAAGAGCAGGCCCGACGGGAAGAAGAGCGCGCCTGATCCGTCCGGCGGGATAAGATCACCAGGGTAGACCGACGGGTCTCGATATTGGTCCTGTATCGCGCTGTCGGAAATAAAGGTGGCAGCCGACCCGTCATCGGTAATCCAAACCCTTCCACGCGAGAATGGAGTTTGACTGCACTGCTCTCCGGTTGCAAGGTTATGAGGAGTGCCTCCAGTCTGCTCGTCGCGAAGATCGTATTCCGTACCGTCCGGTCCGGTGAAGGTAAGACGAGTTAACGTCTGGCTGAAAAACCTTTGCGTAGCCGGCCACCCGGCGCAGGTTCGGCTGCCCGCTCCAGAATGCCTGCCCTGCAGCACACCCGGCCCATAAC
>JBASRM010000497.1:0-2528 GCA_049273835.1 Blastocatellia bacterium
GTGCTACACGACTGGACCCGATGATCGCGCTCAGATATGAATAAAATGAATTAAACCTTGCCACGATCTGGGATACGCAGCGCGATTGTTGGCAATAGCCCGGCTTCAGCAAACAATGGAAACGCTCATACAGGATTTACGTTACGGCTTTCGCATGCTGGTGCGGAATCCCGGCTTCTCAGTCATCGCGATGCTCTCGCTGGCGCTCGGCATTGGGGCTAACACGGCGATCTTCAGCGTTGTCAACGCCGTTTTGTTGCGGGCGCTTCCGTTCCCCGAACCGGACCGGCTGGTGATGATCTGGGAAGACGTGTCGTTTGCCGGGTTCCCTCGCAACACTCCCGCGCCGGCTAACTACGCGGATTGGAAAGCGCAGAATCAGAGCTTCGAGGAGGTTGCCGCACTCAGTGAGCGCAACTTTAACCTGACGGGCGACGGCGAACCTGAAAAGGTCGTCGCCTACGGGGCGACTGCCAACTTCTTTCCCTTGCTCGGCGTGAATCCTGTTTTAGGCCGCGTCTTTCTTCCCGCCGAAGACACACCGGAAGCAAACAAGGTTGTGATTCTGAGCTACCGCCTCTGGCAGTCGCGCTATGGAGGCGACCGCGGAATCATAGGACGTGAGATTCTGCTCAATGGAGAGAAGTACTCGGTCGTCGGCGTAATGCCCGCGAACTTTCAATTCATGGAAAGTTACATCGGGCTCTGGGTGCCGATGGCTTTCAATTCGGAACAGTTGACCCAGCGCGGAAGTCACTACCTGAACGTCATTGCGCGGATGAAAGCTGGAGTAGCGCTCGAGCAGGCGGACGCGGATATCCACAGGATACAAGAGGGGATCGGGCGTGACCACCCAGACGAAGCGGGCCGGATCAGCGCTTACGTGATGCCCCTTCGCGAGCAATTGGCCGGCGATTTGCGCCGCCCGCTGCTTGTGCTTTTGGTAGCCGTCGGCTTTGTGTTGCTGATTGCATGCGCGAACATTGCAAACCTCCTCCTGTCGCGGGCGGCAAGCCGGCAGCGCGAGATCGCGGTGCGCACCGCGCTCGGAGCCGGACGAGGCCGCATCGTTCGCCAGCTGCTGACTGAGAGCATCGTTCTGTCAACTGCGGCCGCGTGCCTGGGTGTGTTGCTTGCTCAATGGAGCTTTGAGTTTCTGAAGCGTCTGATTCCGGACGGTCTGACATTCGCTACCAAACTCGACCTCGATTTAAGTGTGTTGGGTTACACGCTAGCGGTTACGGTGATTACCGGCATTGTTTTTGGGTTAGCCCCGGCGTTACAAGCCTCGAAGATCGATCTTCATACTGCGTTGAAGCAAAGCGGGGGGCGTTCGAGCGTGAGCGCCGGCGGCAACAGGACCCGCGGCGCGATGGTTGTTGCTGAAGTTGCATTGGCGCTGGTATTGCTCGTCGGAGCGGGTCTTTTGATCCAGACTTTCATCAAGCTGCGCGATCAGTATTCGGGCTTGCAGCCGGCAAATGTGCTGACGCTGCGGACGGTGCTTCCGCGTAACAAATATCGCGAACAATCCGAACGGCGCGTGTTCTACAATCAGGTGCTCGAGCGGGTGAAAGCGCTGCCGGGCGTGGTCTCAGCGGGCTACAGCACGTCTATTCCTCTGGAGTGGAAAGGCGGTACGAGCGGTTTCTACCCCGAAGGCCTAAGCGTTGAACAAGCTCGCGCTGGAGGCTTGGCCTACGACGCCAACCACCGCCAGGTCAGCGCCGACTATCTGAAGACGATGGGGATCCCGCTCAAACAAGGCCGGCACTTCGACGACGGCGACAACGAACTCGCTGTGCCGGTCGCGATAGTCAACGAAACCATGGCGCGGCAATACTGGCCCGAAGGCGCCGTGGGAAAGCGCTTCAAGCTGGGTGACCCAGAGGATAAGAGGCCCTGGATGACCATCGTCGGCGTGACCGGTGATCTGCGGCAGATGGGTGTGGAAGAACCGGTCAAGGCCGAGATGTATATCCCCCAGCGGCAAATGAAGGATCATCAGGCTTATGCTCCTCGCGATCTGGTCGTGCGGACCGCCGTTGACCCGATGAGCCTGGTTTCCGCAGTGCGTGATGAAATCCGCGCGGTTGATCCCGATCAGCCTATCTCGAACATCCGCACGATGGATGAGGTGCTCGGCCAGGAAACAGCACCACGCCGGTTGAGCGTGACTCTGCTGACGGTTTTCGCCGCTCTCGCCCTGCTGCTTGCCACGCTGGGAATCTATGGCGTGCTGGCTTACTTCGTCGTGCAGCACACTCCTGAAATCGGCGTGCGTTTGGCATTGGGCGCGCCTCAGAGCGAGATACTCAAACTCGTGTTGAAAAAGGGGATGACTCTGGCGGTGATGGGTGTAGCGATCGGCCTTGGTGCGGCGTTCGCGCTGACCAGGCTTATGGCGAGCCTGCTGTTCGGGCTGAGCGCGACCGACCCGGCTACCTTCGCCTTGATTGCATTACTGCTTACAGTCGTTGCGCTGCTGGCTTGTTATCTGCCGGCGCGCCGCGCTATGAAAGTCGATC
>JBASRM010000500.1:0-4986 GCA_049273835.1 Blastocatellia bacterium
CCATTCGCTGATTGTGGCGGAGAAGCGATGCGAGTGATGACGCATTTCCTGCTGTGGGCGGTGCGCTTGAGTAAGCCAGAATCTCAAACAAGCTTGACCGAGCGAAAATGCCTCGCACGATATGCGGCGGGAAAAAGGCGGCTTGTCGAGATTGGAGTGTGGGAGGGCGCAACCACGACGGTCTTGCGAAGGGCTATGGCCAGCGATGGAATCCTGTTCGCTGTCGATCCTTACCCGGTCGGGCGACTGGGATTTAGCGCCCCTCAGGTGATTGCGCACAAAGAACTCGCAACAGTATGTAACGGCACAGTGAAGTGGCTGCGCTCAACGGGAGAGCAGGCCGCTTTCGAACTTTCGCAAAACAGGGAAATGTTGGTGGATTTTGTTTTTATTGACGGCGACCATAGCTACGATGGATTGCGAATCGACTGGGAGGCTTGGAGTCCGCTGGTAGAACGCGGCGGTATCGTTGCTCTTCATGACAGCCGCTCCAGCGCCGGTCGCCCGATCGATGACGCTGGCAGCGCGATCTACACCCGCGAAGTCATCTTAACCGACCCTCGCTTCAAAGTGGTTGAATTCGCGGATACCCTGACAATCTTGTCACGGCGCAGCTGATGAAAATCGCATTCGTCGTTCACGACTATCATCAATCCGGTGGGCACAGCCGCTACGTCACCGAGCTTGCCCGGAGGTTCGGCCGCGACCACGAAGTCCACGTGTTCGCTAACACGATTCATGAAAACAGCCCGAACGGAATACAGTTTCACCGGGTGCGCGCCTGGAGGCGAACCGCGCTCACCACCATTCTCACCTTCGTCGGACCCGCAACCCGAATGCTGAACGGCAGCTTCGACATCATTCACGCGCAGGGGCTCTCGTGTTTGCGCGCCAATGTGCTGACCGCACACATCTGCAATCGCGCATGGTTTCTAGCTCGCCAAAAGCAAGGCTCTACGGTTGCGCTGAAGGAGAAGGTGTTCGAGAGCCTGGTGAGCCCGCTGGAAAGCAAACTTTATCGGAGTAAGAGCAAGCCTTGGATAATCGCCACTTCTGAACGAGTCCGTCGAGACCTCGCCGATTGTTACGGCCGCCGCGACCGTACCGAAGTAATCTACCACGGTGTTGATACCGAGCTGTTTCACCCTCGAAACCGCGAACTACACCGAACTCGCGTTCGCCAGGCGTTGGGGCTCGGCCAGAGTGACTTCGCTTTCCTGTTCGTCGGGGATCTGCGAAAGGGCGCCGGCCTCGTCATCGACGCGCTCACTCGCGCTCCGAACGCGAAGCTGGTGCTCGTGTCTCGCACGCCGGTTGACGCTTACCGGCGACAAGCAGAAGAAACGGGGGTTGCCGATAGGGTCCACTTCCACGGGCCTACCGACGCGATTCAGGAATATTATGGCGCCGCGGATGCTTTTGTGTTTCCCACTCCGTATGACGCGTTTGGCATGGTGATTTCCGAAGCCATGGCGACCGGCCTGCCGGTAATCACCAGTCGCGAAGCGGGAGCGGCCGAACTCATTCAAGACCAGCAAAGCGGTCTATTGATGTCGAATCCCTCTGACACTCAGCAACTAGCTCAGTTGATGTTAAGGCTGATGTCAGACCCGGCCCTGTGTAAATCACTCGGAAACGCGGCGAGAGGAAGAATGGTAAGCCAGACCTGGGACCGGGTCGCAGAGCAGACGATGAACGTCTACCAACGTGTGATGGCGGAGCGGGCATGCTGCTGAAAATCGCGTTTCTGGTGAATGGGGACGAGCACAGCGCGGCCGCCGAAAGGGCGAACGCGTTCGCCGCCAGGCTCGCTGATCGTTACGACATTCGGGTCGCTTATCGCTCAGCACGGAAGGTGATTTCGGCAATACGCTTCTTTGTTATTCTAGTCAGCGCAAAGCCCCGGCTAGTCTATGTTTTCGACATGTCATACTCGGGGGTGCTTGCGGGGTGTTTGTACAAGCTGGCAACCCGCGCCCGGTTGATTATCGATACTGGTGACGCGATCTGTGAGCTTGCCAGATCGATGGGCAGGAGCGGGATAGGGATTTGGTTGACCCGGTTGCTCGAGGCGCTGTCCTTGCGCTCGGCCGATCGAATAGTGGTCCGAGGCACCTTCCATCAACAGCTTCTTGAATCTCGTGGCATTCGCGCAGAGTTGATTCAAGACGGTGTAGACACGTCCAAATTCAAGCCTACGGATGTTCCCGATCTGAGAAAGGAATATGGACTGGATGGGTTTCTAACGATAGGGTTAGTCGGCTCGGTGGTTTGGAACGAAACCCTGGGAATGTGCTATGGCTCCGAGGTCGCGGAAGTTGTCAGGCTCTTGAAGGACGCTCCTATGAAGGGAGTGGTCATCGGAGACGGGCCGGGTCTCCCGCGGCTGAAGGAGATGTGCGAGGCCTATGGCATTGAAACTCGTATGGCTTTCCTCGGCCGCATACCATATGACGACTTGCCCCGCTACCTGAACCTGATAGACGTTTGCATTTCGACTCAGACAAACGATGCAGTCGGACAGGTCAGAACAACCGGCAAGCTGCCTTTGTATTTGGCGGCGGGGCGATACGTTTTGGCCACGAGAGTCGGGGAGGCGGCGTTGTGTCTGCCTGACGAAATGCTCATTGATTACGAGGGTACGCGGGACCACTCCTACGCTCAGCGCCTGGCGGATCGAGTAAGAGGCCTGTTTAGCGAACGCCAAGCGCTCATGCACGGTTTGGAGCTTATTGAAGTGGCCCGAACCAGGTTTGACTATTCGATCCTGGCCGACAGGCTTGCGGTGGTGATCGAGAGAACGATTGCGCCTGATGCCTTCAATGAAGTTGGGGGACCTTCCAACCCCGGCTTACTCAAGAAGGCAGTCGCGATCTTACCCATCAGTTCATCCACGCACCACTCGCGTCGCGAGGAGGGCGCTGTTGATGAGACCAGGGAACCGCTTGTGCGACGTTGAGGTGGTGGACCTGAAGCAAGAAAGCATGAGAGCTGTTAGCGACTCACTTCGTGAGGGGCATTACGCCAGGAAACAAATCTTCTGCAGAGACTGGCTCATTTCCTGGAGCCATCGAAGCCGCTTCGAAATCGGGCTGGAACTTGCGAAACAATTTGCCGGTGGGCGCGTCCTGGACTATGGGTGCGGGGATGGTACTTTTTTGGCGATGTTGAGGGCGGGTCCCGCTGCCCCCGCGGAAGCGGTAGGCGCAGAGGTAAGTGACACCGTAATCGAGGACTGTCGCGCTCGCCTGGGCGGACAAGGGCTAAGCTTTATCAAACTGGACGAGCTTGATAACGCCTGCCACGAAGGAACTTATGATGGCGTGATCTGTATGGAGGTCCTCGAACACCTGGTAGAGGTCGGGCCAATACTCGACACACTGGATCGACTGCTTTCTCCAAGCGGAAGGCTACTCATAAGTGTCCCGGTTGAGACGGGGTTGCCATTGCTGGTGAAACAAGCGATACGGCGTATCGCCGGTTGGCGAGGTGTTGGGGATTATCCGGGCACCAGCCCTTATACCATGCGTGAATACTGGACGAGCTTGTTCGCTGACAGCAAAAAACGGATAGAGAGGCCCATACATTGGGGTGCGGATGGAAGCGGGGTTCACGATCACAAGGGTTTCAACTGGATGGCACTCCGCGAATTACTGGCGCGGAGGTTCGTGCTCGAGAGAACGTTAGCTTCACCTATCACCTGGTTGACTCCTCATCTCGCGAGCCAGGTCTGGTTCGTAGCGCGAAAGAAAACGCTCGCACCGTCCAGGTAGTACTTGGTTATTCTAATGCCTCCACTGCGCGTCGCCATCATCTGCGACCTCCGCGAAGAGGGGTGGCCGAGCATGGATTTCGTGGCCGAGACCCTGTTTGCTAACCTCCAGCGCTACCAGTCGATGGTCTCCGTCACGAAACTGCAGCCCTCGATGAAACGCAGATTCAGCCGGCTGCCGTTAATCGGGAAGACTCGCTTCGCAACCAATGGCGATAGGCTAATCAATCGGTTTCTCGATTACCCGCGATATCTGCGATTGTTCAAGAACAACTTTGACGTGTTTCACATGGTAGATCACAGCTATTCACATCTGGTGCACGAATTACCTCCGGAACGCACCATCATTACCTGTCACGACCTCGATACGTTTCGATGTTTGCTTGAACCGGACCGCGAACCTAGAGGTTGGGCGTTCAAAGCAATGACCAAGCGAATACTCGACGGCTTTGAAAAAGCCGCTACGGTTGTATGTGTGAGTCACGCGACGCGCGACCGCTTGCTGGAACACAAACTCGTCCAATCCAAACGCATCGCGGTAATCCGCAACGGCGTGGATTCGGCCTGTTCGCCTGAACCGGACAGTGAAAGCGAGATCGAAGCCGAACGATACCTTGGCTCCGCGCGGCACGATTCGGTTGACCTGCTGCACGTCGGCAGCACTATTTGCCGCAAGCGCATTGATGTGTTGCTAAGGGTGTTCGCCGCTGTTAAGAAACGCGTACCTTCCGCGCGGCTCATCCGCGCCGGAGCCAGCTTAAACGCTTCTCAAACAGCACTCGCCGAGAGCTTGGGAGTGACTGACTCGCTTATTCAGCTGCCATTCCTGAACAAGCAAGTGTTGTCCGCGGTCTACCGGCGCGCCGCGCTCCTGCTACAACCATCCGACGACGAAGGATTCGGTCTTCCAGTCGTGGAGGCGATGGCCTGCGCAACCCCCGCCGTCGCGAGCGATATCCCCGCGTTGCGAGAAGTCGGCGGCGAAGCGTCGGTCTATTGCCCGGTGGCTGAGATCGACCAGTGGACTGAAACAGTGGTCTCTCTGTTGAACGAACGATCAGCGAACCCGGAAAGCTGGGAATTGCGAAGACAGCGCTGCGTCACCCAAGCCGCACAATTTGATTGGGTTGAATCAACGCGCATGCATGTGGAACTTTACAAGGAAGTAGCAACCGGCAGTTTGCTCATTGTACCGTAGACTGTCCAGTCTGCGG
>JBASRM010000503.1:0-13748 GCA_049273835.1 Blastocatellia bacterium
GAACGATGCAAGCTGAAGCTTGAACTCAGAACGATGCAAGCTGAAGCTTGAACTCAGAACGATGCAAGCTAAAGCTTGAACTCAGAACGATGCAAGCTAAAGCTTGAACTCAGAACGATGCAAGCTAAAGCTTGCCTCAAAACCGTCTCGCCCGCTCTGATTAGGTCGCGCGCCAACGCCTTGCTATAATTCGAGCCAGCCAGCAAGGCCCGATCGCGCCGATCGTATGAACAAACTTATCGAAGCCGCCGCCATTGCTCTTTCATCGATATTCGCTCACAAGCTGAGATCGTTTCTCACTTTGTTGGGAGTAATCATCGGTGTGGCAGTGGTCACTGCCGTAGCGACAGTCATCGAAGGGGCCAACGTCTACATCAAGGAGAAGATCGCGACGCTTGGAGCCGGCGTCTTCAGCTTGCAAAAGGCGAGTGTCACTAGCTTCGGCGATTTTCAGAAGTTTCTCGACGCCTTCCGCCGCAACCCCGATCTCACTCTCGACGATCTGGTGGCGCTTCGCGAATCTGTTACCTTCGCGTCCGAGATCGGCGCCCAGGATGGTGGATCAAAACCAATAAAATACGGCAACATCACGATCGACAGCGTTGGCGTTCAAGGGGTCACCCCAAACACGTTGCTGCTTTCGAGTCTGGAAGTCGCCCAGGGGCGGTACATCAACGACTTCGATGACGATAGCCATCGGGACGTCGCGTTTCTAGGCTCGGAAGTCGCCGAGGGGTTGTTTCCTCAACTGGACCCGATTGGCAAAGATATAAAGATTGGTCCGAGCACTTATGTCGTGATCGGAGTGGCCAAGAAACTGGGATCAGTGCTCGGACAATCTCAGGACAACTTTGTTCAGCTTCCTCTGCGGACTTTCTTCAAGGCTTTCGGTAAGCGAAGCTCGCCGACCTTCCGTATTATTGTCAGGGGGCGTCCGGATGTTCCACCGGAAAAGGTTCAGGACCAGGTACGCGTAGTGATGCGCAGCCGGCACAAACTCGACTACGACAAGCCGGACGATTTCTCAATCGCGACCGATGAAGCCACGGAACAGTTGCTGGGATCAATCGTCAACGTAGTCGCCGCCGTAGCGTTTCCGGTCGTCGGGATCTCCCTGGTCATCGGTGGAATCGTCATAATGAACATAATGCTGGCAAGCGTGACTGAGCGGACGCGTGAGATTGGCATTCGCAAATCTCTGGGAGCAACTCGGCGCGACATACTCATGCAGTTCCTGGTTGAGTCTGCGATGATGTCGGGACTCGGCGGCTTAGTCGGGCTCCTGCTGGCAGTCACAAGCATGGCCATCTTGAAACAAATCGTCCCGGTGCCGGTAGCCATCCCGCTGTGGGCGCCGGTTGTCGCGATCTCCGTATCGACGCTGGTGGGAGTGTTCTTCGGGCTCTATCCGGCGAATAGAGCTGCAAAGCTTGATCCGATCGTGGCGTTGCGAGCTGATTGAAAATGCACATTCAGGAGATTGGCGAAAACGTGTTGATGGCGTTCGACGCTCTGCGTACGCATAAGGTACGCTCGGCGCTTACGATGCTCGGAGTCATCGGAGGCACGATGACGGTAATCGCGATTTCGTCATTCCTCACCGGATTGAAAGAGTTCGTTCTGGAACAAACCAAACGCTTTGGCCCGGACATAATCTTTGTCACCAAGTGGGACAACATCGGTATTCGGTTCAGCCGCCCTTCCCAATCCGAGCGCTCGCGTAAGGACTTGACGCTTGCCGATGCAGTGGCCATCTCGGAGCTTCCATCCGCCGAGAGCGTGAGCCCAACGATGTTTGTCGGCTCCTTCGGCCCCGGGGGCAATCAGCCAGTAGTCAAGCACAAGGGCATTGAAGCCAACCGCCCTCTGATCTTCGGCGTTTGGTCAAATTATGACGCGGTTCGGAACGTGTACATCAGGGCCGGGCGGTTCTTCACTCAGTCCGAGCAGGACCATAGATCTCAAGTCGCGATTATCGGATCGGCAATCGCCGAGACGATGTTCGGAGCGCTGGATCCGCTGGAGCGCGAAATCGAAGTAGACGGAAAGCTCTACCAAGTGATTGGAGTAATGGAGAAAGCACCTGGCGGATTGTTCGGCGGCGATCCGGTCGAGGACCGGCAGTTGATCGTGCCGTTCGAAACACTCAAGCGAGACCATCCCGAGATCGACGACATCACGGTCAATGTCAAAGCTAAGCCTGATCAGTTCGGCAGGCTGTACGATGAAGTAACCGAGTTAATGCGCCGCCGCCGAGGAGTTCCCAACGATAAATCAAACGATTTCGGAATAAGCACGCCCGGCAGCATCTTCGAAGTGATTGCGCAGTTCGCCAACATAGCTAGCGTCATCGTGTTTCCACTATCGGCGGCTGGTCTTCTGGTAGGCGGAATAGGCGTAATGAATATCATGCTCGTCTCGGTTACCGAGCGCACAAAAGAAATCGGCGTGCGAAGGGCGATCGGCGCCAGGAAGAGCGATATTATCTGGCAGTTCCTGACTGAGGCGATAACGTTAACGGCTGTGGGCGGGCTTATCGGAATATTTGCCGGCTGGGTGGTAAGCATCGCTCTCAGACAACTAGCCCCGACTCTTCCCTCGGTAATTCCGCTGTGGGCCGTGCTGTTAGGGTTCTTTGTATCGTGTTCGGTCGGGTTGATTTTCGGTATGTGGCCCGCAATGAAAGCTGCACGTTTGGACCCAATCGAAGCACTCCGATACGAGTGATCAAAGCTATCGAATTGACCTCAGGCGTTGAAACTCATAACACCGCTCTTGCGCATACAAATGGCCAGTGGATTTGTAGAATTGTGGACAGACCGGCAGAGATCAACTAGAGCTTTTCAGGACTCTCATGAGGCATATTGTCGCAACGGCGTCTAGTTTGTGACGATGTGATAGCTGGCTTGCTTCCGTACAGGTTGCTGCTCGGTTGACCATTGGACTTCGCCCGCATCGTCGAGCAGCATCAGCATACTACATTCAAGATCAGTGTAAGATGAGAGATAGAGCACCGGCCTTATCCCGGTCGAAGCCCGCTGAAACAACATCTCTTCAAGGAGGTCGATCATATCGACTTTCGTTTGCGGGTTTTCTTCAGTGATCTGGGGCGTTGTCTGTTTCACGGAGATGGAGTGGAGCAAACATCGTGCCGCCACGCTAAATCGAGATTCTTTCTTGAGTGAACACTACTGCGAATGCTCACTCCTGTACGGGGCGGTCCGCCGTGTGACCTCCCCTTTCTCGCGGACGGAATCATTCAGGGTCAAGAGGGGGGCGGCCATCGAGGACCGTACATAACTGGCTGTAATTCGCTACAAAGTCTTTGAAGCCCTGGTTATCGGCGTAATTGAACGGAGGCCTAGCGTGAAAAAAATACGGCCGCGGCTCCCGCCTTGATCAGGACCCACACCGTCCATAGACCAAAGACAAGTGTTCCGGTCTTGCCGGTCGTTATCTTCCGTGATCCCGCGATGGCTGCGAATCCTATCGTAAACAGAATCATTAGCCATATCGCAAAGATATCGAGGGAACCCGCTATCGAGCCGAGCATGGGTGAAGTATCAGAAGGCAAAAGTACCCCTAGATTGGTGGGAATGAGAGTGGTTATCTCCGTTGGATTAATGTCTCGGAGGCTTTCCGGTTCGCGAACCATCAGCACAGCAATAAACACTATCGCGCCGACCAACCCAGTTGCGGCAGTACTCCAGGAAACGACTGAGAGTATCTTCTTGAACGTGGTCTTGGCCTGCATCATCATCAATCCCAACGCAAAAATGCCCGCAGGCACAAGGCAGGAAAAGACAACGTAAACAATCATCTTCACAAGCAAAAGTAAAATCGATATCGGAGAGCTGAGGTCTGTCTTTGCAAACTTAACCTGCATAGCGACTTGTTGGTCTATTTGCTCCGGCGGCACCGTTCGACCGGATTTCTCCAGAGCCTTGGTCACCTGAGTGCGGAAGAAGCGGTCCCAGTCTGGCTTTACGCGCCACTCGAAAAACAAACTGCTGGCGAGCCCGACCAGCAGCACAATCAACATCGGCGCCAGCCAGGTTGGCTTGCGATTGATATCGGCGAACGTCTCGCCCGGTGACAGTAGCGTGCCTGTCAGTCTCTCCAAAGGACCGAGCCGAGCAGGCTCCTCGATTACGGGACGATCTTGCGGTTGAGGTGCGCTATAAGCTGGCGCGTTTCCGGGCGTCTGGTTTTCGGGCTGGCTCATGTTCGATTTTTCTCTCCTAGGGGCTTTGACTGATTGCGTTGCGTTGCGATGCTTGAAACAGCGCTTGACCGCCACAATCCGCAACCGAAATCCAAATCCGAAATTCCCGGTGAGCCTACTACCTTTTCTCACCGGGCGCAACCACGATGCACGCGACGAAATGATCCGGGCTCACTTCGACCAGTTCCGGCTCGATATCCGAGCATCGGGGTTCAGCAATCGGACAACGAGTGCGGAACCGGCAGCCCGACGGCGGGTCGATTGCCGTCGCGATGTCCCCTTTAAGCGGCAGACGCTCGCGTTGGTGATCAGGATCGGGGATCGGTATCGCCGATAGCAACGCCCTGGTGTAAGGATGCAGCGGATTGTGAAATATCTCTTTACTCGAGGCGACCTCGACGAGCCGTCCCAGATACATTATTCCGACACGAGTCGAGATATGCTCGACCACTGAGAGCCCGTGCGAGATGAACAGGTATGTCAGCCCTAACTCCTCCTGGAGGTCTTGAAGCAGATTCACCACCTGAGCCTGGACCGACACGTCCAGCGCGGAGACAGGCTCATCACAAACAATGAACTTTGGATTGAGGGCAAGCGCTCGAGCGATGCCGATTCGTTGGCGCTGACCACCTGAAAACTCATGCGGATACCGGTCGGCATGATCGGGCTCGAGACCGACAAGTCTCAGCAACTCGGCGACACGTTCGCGCCGGAGGCGGCGATCTGCCTGGCGATGGATGACAAGCGGCTCCTCGATTATTCTGCCGACCTTCATTCGAGGGTTGAGAGAAGAGTATGGGTCCTGAAAGATGATTTGCATCTCCCGGCGAAGGCGACGCAATTGATCGCTTCCCAGCAACAACAGATTCTCTCCCTCGAATCTAATCTCACCCGAAGTGGGTTCGATCAATCTGAGTATGCAGCGTCCGGTGGTTGATTTACCGCAGCCCGATTCACCGACCAACCCGAAGGTTTCGCCCCGCCGTATGGTGAAGCTGATATCATCGACCGCCTTTACCGTGTCGCGCCCAACACCGAGAAACCCGGCGCCTACTGGAAAGTGTTTGGTGAGGTTTCGCACCTCGATCAGCTCGACGTTTGCGGTCATTTGTTTACTCAGCCGCCGAATCTCATTCTAAAGCGCCGTTTTTCTGAAACGCTGCGCCTGATCGCTCCGGGTGTGTCTTCGCCGATTCATCGCCCACACTTTCAAGCTTGATACATCGAGCGCGATGTTCGTCGCTAACCCGAAGCAGCGGAATATCACCCGTGGTGCAGTCGTCAATCACATAAGCGCACCGCGGAGCAAACTTGCAACCCGGCGGAAGATGCAAGAGGCTTGGAACCGTACCCTCGATCGTCTCGAGCCGGCGCCGCTTTAAGCCTTCTTCCGTCAGGCGAGGGACCGAACGCAGCAGACCTTCGGTATATGGATGAGACGGGTGGTAAAAGATCTCGCGGACCGGAGCTTCCTCGATAATGCGACCCGCGTACATGACCGCAACTCGGTCCGCGGTTTCAGCAACTACTCCCAGATCGTGGGTGATCAGAAGCATCGAAAGATGGAAATCCTCTCGCAAGCCCCTCAACAATTCAAGAATCTCAGCTTGAATCGTTACATCGAGCGCAGTAGTTGGCTCGTCGGCAATAAGCAGTTTCGGTCTGCACGAAAGCGCCATCGCGATCATTACCCGCTGTCGCATTCCTCCGGACAGTTGATGCGGGTAATCCTTCGCACGGCGCGCAGCATCCGGGACTTTTACACGGTGCATCATCTCGACCGCGTTCGCCCAGGCCTGCTTCCGCGGGAGGCGCTCGTGCAGCTCGATCGCCTCGGCGATTTGATCTCCGACCGTGTAGACGGGGTTTAGAGACGTCATCGGGTCCTGAAAAATCATCGCGATCTCACGACCGCGAAACCGCCGCATTTGCTCATCGTCGAGTTTTATCAGGTCACGGCCATCGAACAGAATCTCGCCGGCGGTTATCCTTCCCGGCGGCGGGACCAATCGCAGTATCGAAAGGCTTGTGATCGACTTGCCGCTGCCAGACTCACCCACGAGCGCGAGGGTCGAGCCCGGTGCAATGGAGAAGCTCACATCGTCTGTTGCAGTGACTGTGCCGGCCCTGGTGAAGAATTGAGTGGTAAGATGTCTTACTTCAACAATGTTGTCGGTCATCAGTAAAAGTGGACCTGGCGCTGGGTGTCATTCCGATGTGCCACCGGTATACTCACCGAACACCACGCGCAACCGATCGGAAATTTCACCGAGAGTCGCGTAGGATTCGACGGCCCCTACAATGTAAGGCATCAGGTTCTCATCACCGCGAGCTGCCCTCTCGACCGCGCTTAGCGCTTCCAGTACTGCGGTCTTATCGCGGCGTTCGCGAACGCGGGTGAGCCGCTCGATCTGCTGCCGTTCAACTTCCGGATCTATGCGCAGCAACGGCACGGGAAGAGTTTCGCCGGAGGTGAATCGATTGACGCCGACCACTGTCTGATCGCCTGATTCGACCCTGCGCTGATACTCATAAGCCGCCTGTTCGATCTCACGCTGGACGTACCCTGTTTCAATCGCGCGCAGCATGCCTCCGATGTCATCGATCTTTTGAATATACTCCGACGCTCGCTGCTCGATCTCATTCGTCAGGTACTCGATCGCATACGAGCCGCCAAGCGGATCGGCGGTGTCGGCAACGCCCGATTCATAACCGATCACCTGCTGCGTGCGCAGCGCCAGGCGCGCGGCGTCTTCGGTCGGCAGCCCCAACGCCTCGTCCATCGAGTTAGTGTGAAGCGATTGCGCTCCGCCAAGCACTGCCGCGAGAGCTTGAATCGTGGTGCGGACGATATTGACTTCGGGCTGCTGAGCCGTCAGCGACGAACCCGCTGTTTGAGCGTGAAACCTCAGCATCAAAGAACGGGGATCGCGCGCGCCAAACCGGTCACGCATGATCCCCGCCCACAACCTTCGTGCGGCGCGGAACTTCGCGACCTCCTCCAAAAAATGATTGTGGGAGTTGAAGAAGAACGCAATGCGCGGGGCAAACTTGTCCACGTCGAGGCCGCTATCGACCGCCGCCTGCACATACGCAATCGCGTCAGCCAGCGTGAACGCTACTTCTTGTGCCGCCGTCGAGCCGGCTTCGCGAATGTGATAGCCGGAAATCGAAATCGTGTTCCATCGCGGAGCTTCTCGCGCGCAATAAGCAAAGATGTCTGTGACGATTCGCAGGCTCTGACGCGGCGGGTAGATTTGCGTCCCTCGAGCGATGTATTCCTTCAGGATGTCGTTTTGAATAGTGCCTGAGATCGTGGCCGGCGCGACGCCTTGCTTCTTGGCGACCGCGATGTACATCGCGAGCAGGATCGCGGCAGTCGAATTGATGGTCATCGATGTCGAAACCCGATCGAGCGGAATCTCGTCAAACAACAACTCCATGTCTTCAATCGTATCGATGGCAACGCCGACTTTGCCGACTTCCCCGAGCGCCATTGGATGATCCGAGTCGTAGCCCATCTGTGTTGGAAGGTCGAATGCCACGGACAGCCCTGTCTGCCCATGCTCGAGCAAGTAGCGATAACGCGCATTCGATTCGGCCGCCGAGGCATAACCCGCGTACTGGCGCATCGTCCACAGCTTACCGCGATACATTGATGGGTAGGGGCCGCGAGTGTAAGGAAACTCGCCTGGGTCGTTCAAATCCCGCTCGTATTCGATCGGCGCATCCGGTGGCCGAAAGACTGTTTCCATTTCGATCCCCGAGCTTGTTTCGGCCTTGGTTTCATCGCGCTCTTTGGTGCTCATTTTGGTTCTCCGATCGCTTGATGATCAGATTAACAAACACCTGCTTGCTTTCCAAACTTGCGTCTTATCGCGGTAGCGGCACAGCAGAAGAAGATGAGTAGCGCACCGGCGAAGACCAGTGACTGTCCATCAGCCCATTCAGCCGCCGTGAGCCCGATGATGCGTGGACTCGTCAGGTTGAAAAGCGCAAACGATGCAATCAACGAAGCGCCAATCAACAGACGCTCCGCGCCGGTTGCGGATCTCATTCGGGACAGCACGTAAGAAAGCGGCAGGATCAGAACGATAAAGTGAGCCTTCCAGCTTAGCGGCGAGAGCAACACCATACAGCAGACGAACGCCGCCGCCCCAGCTAATTCACCTTGAGCGCGAACCGCTGCAAATGTCGCGATTGCCAGAAGCGCTATCGAGGCGAGGACTGTAACACTGTCTGACGGCCGGCGATTTTCATTCGGATCCGACAACGAGCCCTCGTTGCCCACGATTAGCCGCGCGACGGCGCCGCGCAGTGATTGATTGCCCGCGTACGCAAAGTCATAGCCCTGCTCGTTCCTTATTGTCCGGTTCACAAAACTGTTAAAGGCGTTCAAGCCGCTCGCTCCAAACGGCACAAAACTCATAACTGTCAGCGCAACGAGCAGTGCACCACAGGTCAATGCGAATCGCAGCCTGAACTTTGCGATGTGATACACGATCAGTACAGCGGGCGTTAGCTTGATCGAAATGGCAAAGACCAGAGCAACCGCGGATAGCGCCTTCCTGTCACGCGCGTACAAATAGAGGTGAGCTACGGCGAGAGCCGCCACCACGGCATTAACCTGTCCAAGATCTAAGGTGTCCAACACGAACCTGAAGACTATTGCGACTGAACACGCCGCCAGCACCATTCGCGAGGAAGCCGTCTCGGCAATCCGCCGGCTCAACACGGTATCGCGTTTGTCTTGGTCACTGGCCAGACTGACTGATAACCAGGCGGCTGCAATCACCGAGACGGCATTGATCAGAAACCAGAGGTACGCGGCTAGCGGCAACGGCAACAAGGCGAGTGGGACGAGCAGCTCAGCAAGAAGCGGCGGATAGAGGTAAGGCGTCCACGCGCCAAGCGAGTGCTCATACGGGTCGCGGCCTGCGACGATCTCGCGCGACGCATAATAGTAGACGTTGAAGTCGTTGCTGTAGACTCCCGCGTTCGAGCCGCTCCGGCTTGCGAAGTACAGACCGCTCGCCAGCACGCAGAGTACAAAGACAAAGAAAACTGCGCGGGCAACCAGCGAACTACCCGCTGTTCGACGCTGCTCCGAGGACTGAGCCGGTGATGGCTTCATTGCTTTCTTCAGTCACTTCAAGAATCTCAACATACCTTCAAATCAAAGGACCACTTCAAAAATCTCAACATCCCCCTGGCGATACGCCGGCCTTAGACACCTCGGTGGCGCAAAGCCGGGGAACATCGCTCGCTCGAACGGTCCGAAAATCACGAAACGTACCCGATGCGCCGCAAACAATTGACGGGTGGCTCGTTCACCCAGTGCTTCTGTGTAGAAATCTGTGACTTCCGCGCCCTTCTCATCGCTGTTGATCGTCTGGCCGTAGTGACCAAGAAACACGCGCAAGCCGGTCGCCGAAGGAGCAATGTTGCCGGTCAAGTAAGACGAGAACAACACAGCGTCCGGCTCTGAGTTGGTTCTCAGCCAGTCAAAGGCTGCGATCAGATCGTTGGGCACGTATCGTCTTGGATCGGCAGAGACGGAAGCCGGTCCTTGCGGAACCATTTGCCCAACAACAAATCCAACGTTTGTTACAGAAGCAAAGGCGACGACACTAATCAGAAATGCTCTCCGTTGCGTGCGCGTCTTGAAAAAGCGCCGCGCGATCCAAAACAGCGCGACCGAGGCCGCGATGGAAAGAGGTAGTTGAATGCCTTCGACAAGCCGCCTTTGAAAGCTCACAGGCGCATAGAGCAACGCAGCTTGCACAAGCGCCCATAGCAATAACAGCCGTCCGTACGGCTCCCGATGACGACGCCACATCAAGCTGAAGCCGGCTATCGCCAACAATATGACGATGCCGAATCCGAGTGCGTATTCCCACGGCGGAGGCGACAACGTATCCGTGGCCCGCAGCCATTCACGAAGAACTTTGTTTGACCGATTCAAATAAAACAAATACGCCGCGCCCGGAAACATTGTGAGCGCAAACGCGAGCGCCGCGCGCGCTCTCGAGTTGTAGTCCCCACGGGACGGATGACTTGTGGGGACGAACCACGGCCACGCCAGCAAGCTCACACCCACAACTGCGCCTGCTACGATGACCAGGTAGGGATGAACCACGGCAAGCAGCGTTGCCAGCAATCCCGCATATAACGCTCGAGTTATCTTCCCCCCCACGAGAGCGCTGAAAAAGAGCTTGATCGAGCCGAACAGAAGAGCAGCTCCCACTGCAAAATGCACTTGCCCAAACACCGACCGAAACGCAATGGCTTCAGGAATGTTCAGATCCGCCGAACCCGAAGCCGGGGACGCGCCTAACAGATCAATTCGATTTTGCAAAAAATAGACGAGCCAGCCCAGCCCGCCCGACATAGCGTAAAGCCAGAGCGAGTACCGCACTCGCGTTCGTGATTTGATCACGCCGCAAGCCACTGACCGCGCAACTAACAGAAGGAGCAGACTTGCCAGTAACCTCGCAACGTTAAACGTCAATGCGATCGGCATCCGAGTCAAGCGCGAAGTCAAACCAAGGACGTTCCACAGCGGCAGAAGGAACTCGCAGGATTGCTTCTCCGATGTGTAGAGATCGCACATAAACATATGGCCGTCGGCGCTCTGCCGAATCCAGGTGAAGTAAGTGAAGGTGTCGTCGTACGCAGTGAGCACTCCGCTAAAAACGAATCCCTCGGGAGTGCGCATCAACGCTACGGCATACGGAAGGGTGGTCAAAACTGCAACCGTAAGCCAAACAAGCCAAACATCGCTGAGTGCCGCTAAGGCAATGTTTGATATGCGCGCGCTAAACGATTCTTCCTCATCCTTCATCCGGGCCTCACCGCTCAAAGCTCGAGATAAACAAGCGCGAGTAATAGTAGAGCAGTGGCGCGGAGAAAAGGATGCTATCGACGCGGTCAAGCATCCCGCCGTGGCCAGGCAGGAGATTGCCCGAGTCTTTGACGTTGGAACCGCGTTTCAACATTGATTCCGCGAGGTCTCCAATCTGCCCGATCACACCAATGATCGCCCCAAGCGCTAACGCGTGCGCAACGGGAAGCTCGGGGAAAAAGGTCAGCTTGCACACAAGACCGGTGACGATTGCCAGGGCGAACCCGCCCACCGATCCCTCAATCGTCTTGCCCGGGCTGACCCGCGGCGCAAGCTTGTGACGCCCGATCGCCCGCCCAGTGTAGTACGCTCCCGTGTCGGTCATCATAACAATCGCGAAGAACATCGTAAGCAGCTTCGACGCAAGATGACTGACTCCACCCGCTGATGCGGCCGGTATCATCCGGACTCCAACCAGACAGCCTGAAAGCAAGGCAACGTAGATCACGCCGAACACCGTTGCCGACACGGAAACCAGCGAGGTCTTAATCTGCTCGGGCCGGTAGACCGTCGTCGCAAGCACAATGATCGTCAGAGCGGTCAGGGTAGCGACTGCCAGAGCAGGTTCTTCGAACACAAAACTAGCAATCACAACAAGCCCGGCTGCGTATCCGGGAACCGTCAGCGGCTTGCAGCCGGCCTTTGATGCGAGGCGGTAGAACTCACTCAACGCAAGTATCGCGGCTATGGCCGTTAGCGCTACAAAGAAGTAAGGGGATGAACTCCAAACAGTATAAAGCAGGATGGGAAGCGCGATGATGGCGGTGAGGATCCTTTTCATAGGGGGATGCGTAATTCGCAAGACGGGCTTTGATGCTGACCAGCAGGGATCTGTGATCCTTGACACAGATCCTTGCCGGGGATCATCACGCGCGCATCACGCTTTTTGCGGGCGATCACGAATCACTTCATGTTTGCCGCGATCAGCGAATTCTTGGCGCCGGGTTTGACATCGCCGTATCGACGCTCGCGTTTCTGATACTCGATAATCGCTTCGAATAAATTCGCGCGGCGGAAGTCAGGCCACAACACTTCAGTCACGTAGATCTCGCTGTAAGCGATTTGCCAGAGCAGAAAATTCGAGACGCGCATCTCCCCGCTCGTGCGAATAAGCAGATCCGGATCGGGCAGGTCCCTGGTGAACAGGTGCTGTTCAATATCGTAAGCGGTTATTTCTGATGGGTCGCGGCCCGCCGTCAGGGATTCTGCGAGGAGTTGCCGGCAGGCCTCGACGATTTCGGACCGGCCGCTGTAGTTCAACGCCACGGTTAGCACCATTCCGGTGTTGGCGTCAGTTTCAGTTCTGGCGCGATCGATCTCGCGCCGGACCACGCCCTCGAGGCCCTCCTCTCTCCCAATCGTCTGGAAGCGGATATTGTTTGCCTTGAGACTCCGGATCTCTTTGCGAAGAAACTCGCGCAGCAACCCCATCAGCGCTTCGACTTCAAGCCTCGGGCGTTTCCAGTTCTCAGTGGAGAAGGCGTACAGGGTGAGATGTGAAATGCGCAGTCGCGCCGCGGCCTCGACAGTCGTCCGCACCGCTTCAGCTCCTGCGCGGTGTCCGGCAACTCGCGGCTGATTTCGCCGCGCGGCCCAGCGCCCGTTTCCGTCCATTATGATCGCGATGTGCGAGGGAAGCCGCTCGGAGTCTATTTGCCTGAGGAGGAATTCGTCTTCGGAACTGTCTTCGATAAGACTATCGGCCTCTCTAAGGGTTTTATTGCTCATTCTATTCGAAGCGATGAGTGATCGTGACTAGCAACCGGGTGCTCGGCACCCGTCAATTTAATAGTCCACCTGAAGCAAAGTCAACCCATTGGCAGGAGCGGAAGGACCGGCCTTTGTTCGATCACGACTATCGAGCGTATCGATCAGGCTTTGGGCAGTTCGCTTGCCCCGCCCGACTTCGATGAGCGTTCCAACAACCGTCCTTACCATGTAACGCAGAAAGCCATCTCCTGAAATCACAATCGTGATTTCATCGGTATTCTCGATATCCACGCGGGTTAACGTGCGAACACGGTCCTCAGCCTCGGAATCTGCAACTGTGAACGCGCTAAAGTCGTGAGTGCCAATCAGTGCGCCGGCGGCGCCGCGCATCTGGTCGAGATCCAGTGGAGTCCGTTGATGAAAAACATAGCGGTAAGAAAACGGGCTGACCACCTCGGCTGCCCATATGCGGTAGAGATACGTCTTTTGAGTTGCCGAGTAGCGAGCATTGAAGCCTTCGGCGACGGGCTCGACATCGAGGATGCGAATATCTCGATCAAGATTGCCATTGATTGCATCGCGCAGTTCCCGAAGGGCATAGCAACGTTCGAGAAAGAAATTCGCAACCTGCCCTTCGGCGTGCACGCCGGCATCAGTGCGACCGGCTCCATATAAGGTCACCGGTCGATGATCAAGAAGCGACAGCACTCTCGTGATCTCGCCCTGGACTGTGCGCCCATTCGCCTGGATCTGCCAGCCGTGATAGTTTGTCCCGTCGTATTGAATTGTTGCTTTGAAGTTCTGCATGAGTGGGGCTCGAAAGGCATGGAGAAAGATCTGTGCGAAGGATCACAGCTAGTAAGGGTGGCTCGCCCCCGTTAAGTGTACCGTAGACTGTCTAGTCTGCGG
>JBASRM010000506.1:0-17686 GCA_049273835.1 Blastocatellia bacterium
AGTAGAGAGGGATTGGTCTTGTGGTGGAGGATGAACGCCAAAGCAAAAGAGGTTAGTTGACGCTGAAGCCTTCAACTCTCTCCCCTCTCAGCTCCAACCTCCGGTTATCGAAGCGGCCCGTAATCAAATGCCATTGCAATCTGGAAACACGATCATCAGTGGAATCGAGCCCGTTGACGAATTGATGGGAGGACTCGATCGGGGCGAGCTCTACCTGGTCCACGGCGAAGCATCCGGCAAGTCGCTTTTTGGAATCAAGTTCCTGATTGAAGGACTCAAGCGCGGTGAAAACGGTGCGCTCGTGATTCGCTATCCCCCAGAGGACGCGGTGCGACGCTTTGCGCTTCTCGGTTACGATTGCCTGGAGGATGTCTACAGCGGGCGCCTGGTGATACTGGAATATTCGGATGACATTATTCAGAGAATAGGAAAGTTACGCGAGCTTACGCCGGTGTTGCGCGAGCTCGAATGGCTCCTCGGGGAAACGCGGCCCCAACGTTTGATCTTCGATCCGGTTACAAGCGTGTTGACGGGGGTTGAAGGGAATTTGGAGGCGCCCGCCCTCGACTTCGCTGAGTGGGCGCGATCGTTCGGCGCTACTGTCATATTGGCTAACGATTCGAACACCGAAGTAACCGCGAGTTTCACGCCCCTGGTCGCCGAATCTTTTCGATTTTATGTGAAAGAAGCCGGCGAGGGCACCATTCGTTTCCTTGCGTTCGAAAAATCATCTACGGTTCCTGACCAGGCAATCGAAGTCGACCCCTCTCGAGGAGTCTTTCTACTGGGCCGCGCTTATGACGCGGAGGTCGTTGATGCGCATCCCGCTGTCCCTAACCCGCCGTCGATCGCCGAGCTCGACTCGATCAGAAAGGAGCTTCTCTCGGGTAGTGACAAACCCCAGGAGGCAGAGGCTGAGCCGTCGCCCCATGTCGGGTCCTCGAGCCATCCGGATCGAACCGTGGAAGCATCCGAATCAGCACAAGTAGAGTCAAGCCTTCAGGCCGAGATCCTCACTCAGGCAGAGAAAGGAGAGGCAGGAATCGAACCTGTGGACTCACTGTCGATCGACGAGTCGGGACCGTTGGAAGAACTGCTTGGGTCCGATAGCCAGGCGAAACCGCTTGCTGAAACCGAGCAGTACGAGTTATCGGATTTACTCGACGATCTCAGCGACATTGCGGCACCACTAAAGCTGGATCTGCTGGAAGAAGGCCGCGCGGTCAGTTGGAGGGTCGAGCCACAAGAGCGCGAAGCTGCAGAGGGTCCCAGGGAATCGCATGAAGCATTTTCTTCCATTCATAAAAGTGATAAAAGCCAGAGACCCGCTGGATCTCGCCGCCGCGATGTCGATGTGGACAGTCAATCGCAGCCGAGACAGAGACGAAGAGCAGCCGACTTTAGAATTGACTCAGCGATGGCGTCCCGGGCAGGCGAGCTTTTAATCCTCCCACCCGAAGAGGTACCGGAAGAAGTGTCGTCGAGCCGGGCAACACAGCTTGCTAACGAGGTCGTGCCGCCGGAACCATCGGATAACACTGAAGTACGAACAAAAGATTTCAATGTCTTAATAATCGAGGATGATAACGAAACCAGCGAGATAATTACTCAGACTCTGAACGAATATACGCTCGAAATTGTGAACGATGGCGTAAGCGGACTCGCCAGATTGATATCATTCAAGCCCGATCTGGTTGTATTGGACTTTGATCTTCCGATAATAGACGGCTTCAAGGTTCTGACTCTCATCCGGTCGGTTCTCAACGTTCCGATTGTGATTATCTCGGGCACGCGAATCCGTGCACTCGATCGAGTAATGGCAGCGGAACTTGGCGCGGATTATTACCTCACTAAGCCCTTCAGCCCGAAAGAGCTAAAGCATAAAGCGCGTCAGTTGATTGCGCGCTACCGAGGCATCCGTTCCTGGATAGTAAAACCTGCCAACACATCACCAGTGAAGGCCTCGGACCGTATTGCAACTGCTCCTGTATCCGTTGGGTCCAACGATGAACTGTCCGCCGCTTACAAGAACTTTTCAGCGGAAGTAGAGAAGCGAATCAGAACGGCACTTGACGGCAGCACGCCATTTTCAATAGTTGGATGCCGCTTTCGATCTATGAATGCTAACGGCGAACGGCGAGCAGTTCGTTTGTTCGAGATAGTGCGTGGGTTGATGCGAGAGACCGATCTTACGTCCGCCAATGAGCAAAATGATCTGCTGGTGTTGCTTGCGGATGCCGATACTGCCGGTGCTCGAGCATTTGCCGGACGTCTTCGACAGGTTGTGATCGCGGAATTGGATCAAGCCCCACTGCTTTGGATGCGGAGTTTTCCCGATTTGGAGGGGTCAACCGAAGTGACCCCACCGGGTCCGAGTCCAGCACACGAAAGAACGCTCGATCGCCGCTCCAGTGATAGACGGCGGTACGTGCAACCCAAAAGCGGCTCAAGGTTGCGTCTAAGAGAAGGATCAACAGGAAAGTCCGATCCGCGGGATTCGTACTTGGATTTTCTGGAGAGTTTATAGAGGTCTCGATTGTCCTTCAGGGCGAGACTCACAAGCGGCCCGTGCTATTCTCGCCCGTTATCGCTTTGAGTTGAATCTTGATACGACCGATGCTGGTCAGTACCTCGCCGGGAACACTGTCGCCTTGATCTGCCGACGCCAATTTGCGCATCAAACCAGAGAATTCCTGCCTGAGTTTTTCTAGTCGCACGTAGAGGGTGTAGAGATATCGGCGGGCTGATTCCACTCGCTGAGCGCATTCTTCTTCGGAAGCGATCAACTCAGCAATCGTCTTTTCAACCAGAACGGCCCGCGATTGCAAGGCTACCAACCGGTCCATGTCGCCGCTGGCGGCAATACCGTGGATATGGGTTTCAAGCTCCAGGCGCTCGGCCCTGCGCTCTGCGAGCAAAACCCGGATACGTTCGAGCTTCGAATCCGATTCCTGCAGCGTCAATTGAGCTCTTGCTAATTCCCCTCGATTCGGTGCGGTGCGTTCAGACATACACTTCTCTATCTCCCGATGTCACGGTGATTCGTTGGCGTTGGTAAAGAGCGGACGCTCAATTGGTTGAGCCGTTGTAACGGTTTAGGGGCAGGTACTTACAGGGTAGGCCAACTGCGAGTGGTCATCAATAGTTTTGTGGCAAGCTTAAGCCGCGATCTTAAGACTTATTTGCGGATTTAGGCGGACACAGGCGAGGCTCCGATACAGTTCTGAAGTCCTTCAATGACTCGCCGCTTGACGTCCTCAAAGTCACCCTCGATTCGGCACCCGGCGGCGTTTCGATGGCCGCCTCCTCCAAACGTCTCCGCAACCTTTGCGACGTTGTTGTTCTTGCCCTTTGAGCGAAGGCTTACTCGGTATGACCCGGGGGACAGCTCTTTGAAAAAGGCGACAGCTTCAACATCGCCAATCGAAAGCGCGTGGTTGACGATACCGTCGGAGTCTTCCTCGCAGGCCTCAGCTTCATACATGGCCGCGCGGTCTAAAGTGATCCAGGCAATCCGTCCAGATTCATCTCGCTCGATGTTAGAAAGCACCAGTCCTAGAAGTTTGATCTTCGAAAATGGATTCGAGTAGAACAGCGCCTGTGAAATGCGAGCCGGCTCGACCCCACGCCGGACAAGTTCGGACGCGATCTTCAAGGTCCGCTCAGTCGTGTTCGAGAAATGAAAGCTGCCGGTATCGGTGAGAAGGGCGGTGTAGATGCACTCGGCGATGTGTTTTGTAACCTCGACACCGAGCGCCTTGCAAAGGTTATAGATCATCTCGCCCACGGCTGCCGCCGTCGAGTCTATCCAATTGACGTCTCCGAAGGCCTCGGTGGTGGAATGATGGTCAATGTTTACAACGAATTGATCTCTCAAGCTGGGCAAGCCGGGGCGGTCGACATCGCTACATTCAATTATGAAAGCCGCATCGTACCTCTCGGTCACATCGTCTTGAACAATGACCAGTTCCGATGCAGGCAGCACGTCGTAGGCCGGGGGTACGCGGTCGCGCAGCACGACATCGACCTCTTTGCCCAGGTCTCTAAGCATCCAGTAAAGAGCGAGACCTGAACCGAGCCCGTCGCCGTCCGGGCGAATATGAGAAGTGATCATGAAACGTTGCTGTTGTTCTATAAGCTGTACAACCTGACTAAGCATCACCTGCTACCGGCGTTTGGAGCTTTTAGAGCATGGAAACCGTCGATGTGACGACCGGCTGCGAACTATCGTTCGTAACTCGGGGCTAAGCTTGCTCTGATTACACATCACCGCGTAAGCCTATCCTGAGCTGTCTTGATCGGCCGCGCTTTGATCTCGCTCCTTCGCCTTAGCTACCTCCTCGCTGAGTAACTCTTCGATTCTCGCAGCTCTCAGATCGGCATCGTCATAAACGAAGTGCAACTCCGGCGTGTGCTTCATTCTGAGCACCGCACCGAGCTGATACCGGATGAATCCTCCGGCATGTCTGAGCGCTGCAAGTGAACCCTTAATCTCGTCCTCATTGCCAAGCACGCTCACGTAAACCTTAGCGTTGCGCAAGTCTGCGCTTAGCTTCGCGTCGGTGACCGTTACCGAAGCGACCCTGGGGTCTTCGACTTCGCCTGCAATGATCAAGCTGAGCTCTTCTTTGATCTGTTCAGCGAGCCGTTCAGCCCTTCTACCTGGCATACAACCCTCGGTCAACTATCGAGGCAAGAATCAAACTAAGTATGCTAAACGGAAAGCGTCCAACTTGCAACCTATTGATTTTGAGTTTGTATTTTGGATTTCGGATCGCCAACTCGCCTGGCAGCGCGCGCGATTCGAATCGCTCTACTCAATCTGTCAATCCAAATCGATAACCAAAATCACAACTGGGTGGCGGCAACTTCTTCGGTGGTGTAAGCCTCGATCACATCTCCCATCTTCACATCCTGGAAGCGCTCAACCGAGAGACCGCACTCGAAGCCTTGCTTGACCTCGCTGACGTCATCCTTGAATCTTCGCAGCGAGTCTATCTTTCCCTCGAAAATTACAACGTTGTCGCGCAACACGCGAGCGGTGGTGCGACGTATCGATCCATCAGTTACATAACAACCGGCAATCTGACCCACCTTGGGCACGCGGAAGACCTGGCGTACTTCGGCGTGGCCGGTGATTACCTCGCGCTTGGTTGCTTCCAGCAAGCCGATCATCGCGTTGCGGATCTCTTCTTCGATTTTGTAGATGACCGTGTGCAGGCGAATATCTACATGCTCGGCCTCGGCTATCTCTCGCGCTCGTGTTTCGGGTCTGACGTTAAAACCGATGATGACCGAAGCGCGGTTCATATCGTTTGCTGACGCCGCGGCCAACATCACATCGGATTCAGTGATGGCGCCGACGCCTGATCTGATGATGCGAATCTTCACTCGTTCAGTAGAGAGTTTGTTCAACCCGTCTCTAACCGCCTCGACAGAGCCTTGAACGTCGCCCTTCAGAATGACCAGGAGCTCCTTTACTTGATTCTTGTCAGAAAAGAGTTGCTCGAGGCCACGCGCTGAGGTTCGTGCAATTGCCGCCTGGCGAGCCTGCATCTGTCGTTGAGTGGCGATGTGCTGCGCTTGCGTCGGATCGCCCACCACCTGCAGCTGATCGCCGGCGTGGGGTACACCCTGAAGGCCAAGGACTTCGACCGGGGTTGACGGCCCCGCACCTTCTATAGGCCTTCCGCGGTCGTCGAACATTGCGCGGACCCGGCCAAAAACCTGTCCCGCGATGAATGGATCGCTAACCTTCAAGGTGCCTTGCTGGACCAGCAACGTCGCAACTGCCCCTCGTCCCCGATCCAGCTTCGCTTCCAGCACGACACCGTTCGCCAGCCGGTCAGGATTGGCTTTGAGCTCTAGCAGGTCCGAGGTGAGTATTATCATTTCAAGCAACGAATCAAGATTCTGTTGCTTCTTTGCGGAAACCTCGACCATCACCGTCTCGCCTCCCCATCCATCCCACAACAGACCACGGTCGGCGAGTTGCTGTTTGACACGATCAGGCTGCGCGTCGGGCTTATCGATCTTATTGATCGCGACCAGCATTGGGACTTCAGCAGCTCTGGCGTGATCGATTGCCTCAAGCGTCTGAGGCATAACTCCGTCATCGGCAGCTACCACAAGCACGACAACATCTGTCACTCGCGCCCCACGTGCCCGCATCATGGTGAATGCTTCGTGACCGGGCGTGTCCAGGAACACGATGCGCCGCTTCATCTCAGAATTATCGGGATCGGAAACCTCAACCGAATACGCACCGATGTGCTGCGTTATCCCGCCGGCTTCTCCTTCGGCGACGTGCGTCTTGCGTATCGCGTCCAGAAGAGAAGTCTTGCCATGATCGACGTGGCCCATGACGGTCACGACCGGCGCTCGGGTTACGGTCCCCTCGTCCCCGGACTCAATGATCTTCTCTTCTTCGGCCTCGCTGATCATCTCTTCAAAGGGGACAAAGGTCGCGTCATAGCCGAATTCCTTTCCAATCTCTTTCGCGATGTCCTGGCTCAGAGTCTGGTTTATGGTGGCCATCACGCCACGCTGCAGCAGCATTTGGACGACGTCCTTGGCCTTTACGTCGAGCTTTTCGGAGAATTCCTTAACCGTCGTTCCTTCGACTAGGCGCAGTGGCCTCATCTCGGTGAATACAGGCTTTGCTTTTGTTTGCACGACGGTGCCGGGTCCTCGCATGTGCCGCGGCAGGTCCACATGTTTCCCTTCCTCGTGTCCAAACTCGCCCGGGCCCCGTTTGCCTCGCCGGGTGCGTTTCCGTGGTCGACCGGTGTCTTGCGGAACGTAGGTAGTTCGCGGACGGGCAGCTGGGACACCGGTTTCGGTAGCCACACCCCCTTCGGTCGACACCGCTCGCAGTCCTGCTCCTGGTCCACCGGCTCCCGGATAGGCCGGGGAGCCTCCTGTTCCCCGTGATGCAGGTGACGGTGAAGGCATACCCGGTCTCGGCCTGAGCACGCGCACATTGGTAGGAGGATGCTGTGTCGAAGGCATGCCCGGAAGCGGCGCTACAGGTCCGCCGGCCGGTCGACTTGGCTCTGCGGTCGGGGCTTGCGCTTCGGTGTCTGGTGTTTCAGCGGGCTGCGGCGCGGATGATTCCGACGGCTGCGGCTGGGGCGCGGCCTTCAATACACGAACCTTTGGCCGGGGCGGCTCGGGAACTGACGGTGCAGCTCCGGGCCTTCGTTCAGCAGCGACTTGAGGCTCTGGCTCGATCTCAGGTTGTTCGGTTTCAGGGGGAGCTTCGACGGGCTCTACCGGCTTAACATGCTTGACCAGTCGAGGGCCGGCTTGCGGAGCAAGCTTTTTTGGAAAGTACTTGAGCCGAATCCGTTCGGCTACGTCGTGAGGAACCGTGTTGGAAGGCACACTCACATCTATCCCCTCACGGCGAGCATCCTCGAGAACCTTTTTGTTTTCGAGTTTCAACTCCTTTGCAAGGTCGTAGATTCTGATCTTGTTGTCGTGACGTGTCGGCATAGTTGATCTGAAAGTCTCTCAAACATGGACGCCGCCTAGACCGTTGAATCGTTCTTTTGATCATCAGCTTCGTCGGCACTGTCCGCTTCTACCACTCCATCTACTTCCAATTTGGTGGATGAGCCTTCGCTCGATTCCGGGACTTGCTCGGCCGCAATTTCTGAATAATCTGGTCCTGCTGCCGAAACATCCTCGTCTGTTTCCTCGGTGGAAGGATTGGCTGTCTCTTCCGTTTCGGTGACAGCGCCTATCTCTTCCGCTTCGAAGCTGCGGGGTTGCAATGACGCTTCCATTGCCTGCGTCGCACCGCTATCTTCACTCTCCGACACGGCCGGCTCGGATTGGGCAGCCTCGCCTTCGGTCTGCGAGGTAACGACGGGCGCACTCTCATCCGCGGTCGGCGCACCTTCAGCCTCGCCCAATGTATCGCCAGCCTCGGCAGACTCCAGGGTGGTTTCAGGCGACGGAGCTGCTTCGATCTGCTCCTGAGGAGGAGTCGATGCGCCTTCCGCAATCTCCTCCGCGGGGGCGGTCCCCTCGTCGGCTTCTGCCTTTGCTGCGGCTTCTTCCGCCTCGCGTAATTCGCGCGCTTCGCGGGCATGTTTTTGCGCGAGCAGCCTGTGGGCTCGTTCGAGTATTTCGTTCGCCTGGTCGAAACTCACATCGATTGCGTCGACAAGCTCGTCGACGGTTATCGTAGTAAGCTGGTCGATCGTCTCGATTCCGCGGTCCTTCAACCTTTCGGCGGTTATCTGGTCGAGTGCGAGACTCTCGCGAATGTCGGTAAGCGTCGCTTCGCCGCCGGCCATCACCGCTTCAAGCTGTGCGGCAGCAGCGCGTGCCGCTTCTTCGGCGCTGCGTATATCGATGTGCCAGCCAACCAGCTTCGCTGCCAGCCGGACGTTTTGCCCCTTCTTTCCAATTGCGAGCGAGAGTTGATCTTCAGGGACCGTTACCGTCAGCTTCTTTTCCTCAAAGCTGTTGATTTCGACCTTGGAGACCTTAGCAGGAGACAGCGCGTTAGCCGCGAATACGGCCGGGTCTTCGCTCCATTCGATGATGTCGATACGTTCGCCGCGCAGTTCGCGGATGATCGCCTGGACCCGCGAGCCTTTCATTCCCACGCACGCGCCGACAGGATCGACGTCGCGCTCGGTTGAGATTACTGCAATCTTAGCGCGGTCTCCCGGCTCGCGAACGGCGGCTTTGATTTGGACCGTGCCGTCGTAGATCTCCGGCACTTCCATTTCGAACAGGCGTTTCAGCAGTTCAGGTGACGTGCGGGAAACCTCAACTTGAGGGCCCTTGGTATCCTTTGAAACGGTGTTGATGACTACGCGGATGCGCTCACCCTGGCTGAACGCCTCTGCGCGCGATTGCTGCGTCTTTGGAAGTACCGCTTCGATCTTGCCGAGATCGACTACGATTCTCCCGCCCTCGAATCGTTTGACGAAGCCGTGCACCAATTCGCCGACGCGCCCGATGTACTCGTCATAAACGTTGTTTCTCTCGGCTTCGCGAACCTTTTGAAAAATGATTTGCTTTGCTGTTTGAGCGGCGATTCGGCCTAGTTCTTCGCGAGGCTTTGGAAACTCGAGTTGATCTCCTACCTCAGCGCCTTCTACGCCCATGGCTTCAACATCGGCAAGGCTGATTTCGGTCGCTGCGTCCTGAACTTCATCGACCACGGTCATGAGCGCGAACAGCTCGACGTCTCCAGTCTCGCCGTTGTAGCGAGCGCGCAGATCCTCACCGGTCTTAAACTGCTTGCGGGCGGCAGTCACCACGGCATCCTCAATAGCCGAAATGATCACCTGTGGGTCGATACCCTTCTCGCGGCTCAGGATGTCTATGGTCTGCGGAATCGGACTCGTTGACATAGTTTCAAAGCTCCGCGTCCCTGATCCTTGATTGCTCGTCGCTGGCCTCTTGTCACCGGTTCCCGGACGAGGGTGAAAGAGAACCGCGGCAAGCGACTAAAACTCGTATTCAATATTTGCCTTTACGATCTGATCGTAAGGTATTTCAATCTCACCCCTGCCGTCGGCATCGAGCCGAACGTCGTCGCCAAAAAGGCCAACCAGCCTTCCCCGGAAGTTTCTCTGACCATCGATGGGCTGAGACGCCCTTACCTTGACCCTGCTTCCCGCGAATCGCTCGTAGTCGGCGCGGTTGTACAAGCCCCGTTCAATCCCTGGCGACGAAACTTCCAGGACGTATCGATTCGCGATAAGGTCATCCACGTCCAGTAGCGTGCCAACCTGATTGCTGACTAGCTCGCAATCCCCGTGGCTGACGCCGCCGGGTTTGTCGATGTAGATCCTTAGGACAAAGCTATTGCGCGGGCCGACGGTCTCCCAGTGGACCAGTTCCAGTCCTTCGCGGGCGGCGACTCGTTCGATGATGCTGCCAATCGCCTCTCGATCAAACTCTGTCATTATCCCAAGAAAAAAAGTGGGCCAAGCCCACTCTCTCAGCAAGCTGAACATAATACCGCCTCGGAGTCGCAAAAAGCAAGTACCCTTACCTGACTGGTGAGCGTGTGTTAGCGCGGGGACTTCTAACAAAAATGCCGGTGGTTAGGTGCCGATTGCGGCCGTTTATGAAATTGATATAAGCCCGTGATGATGTCTCTCCAAACCTTCTAGTCGGAATTCACTTAGCGTAGGTTTTTGCAACGCTCCAGAAGTGACGCAGCGCACTGACGCAGAGCACTATCCGATACCGAGCGGCTTCATCCGCCCGGGCATTACGACCACGACCTCGCGAGCTAAACGATAGAAAGCAAACCCCCGCAAAGTCGTTTTCATTGACATTGGGTAATCCCTGCGTGATAATCGCTGTCGATAACCCAAGCCAACGAAAGTCCCCGCGGATCATCTTCGCTATTGTGGGAGGAACTCAGGTGGAAAATGAGCGTGAGGTTCGGCTTCGCCGACGAATTGAAGAATTGGTGCGAGCTCGAGTGGGCTTGCTCGAGCAAGACATCAGCCGACTACAACGTGAGGTGAATGAGTCTTTTAACCGCCTGCTCGAACAGACGGATGTAGCGGCTTCGATGCCCGAAGGAGATGAAGCTCTCACGCAGATAGCTGCCGAGGTGAATGCGCAGATCGATCGTGCCGGGGCCGAGAGCGTGCGACTTGGGGCCGATATTGCCCTGTTGCGAGATTCCGTTGCAGAGCTTGACGAGCAACGTACGCAGGCTGATGTCTTGAACGCGCTGGTTTCTCGGGCAGCGAATTTCGCGCCTCGTGTGGTGCTCTTTGTTGTAAAAGGCGGGAACGCGGTGGCGTGGGCAGCGCGCGGCCTGGATGACGCCACCACCACAACCTCAATCCGAGGGATGTCGATTTCTTTGCAGTCCGATACTGTATTGCGCGCCGCACTCAATTCACAGCAGAGTTACTATGGCTCAACGGACTTGCAGGCTGAGAACGAGAGTCTGTTCGCCCGGTTCGGAAGCACTCATCCCGAGCGGGTACTGTCGGTTCCGCTAAAAGTGAGAGGCAAAACGGCGGCGCTTGTGTACGCAGATTCATCCGACCGGGGCGAAGTCTCCACAAATGTCGAAGCAATAGAGTTGTTGGCTCACACTGCCGGCCTTGTTGTGGAGCTTGTGTCCCTTCGAGCCAGAATGTCGGAGGGGGCCCAACCGGCACAACAGCAGGCCACGCCAGCGGAGCCTGCTGCTCCGCACGTTCCCTCCAATGATCGATCAGGCGCGTTGCCGCAAACTGACCTACCGCCAACCGATTCACCGTCTCAAACCGAGCCTTCGGGTGAGCTGCCCTCTACCCCGGCGACTTATTTCCGAGCTGCAACCGAGCCGTCTGCTTCGGCTCCGCAGACTTCTTCTACGGCCGTGGCAAGCGGTCCGGTTAGCGAAGAAGAGAAGGCGCACAATGATGCCCGGCGGTTTGCTCGATTACTCGTGAGTGAGATCAAACTTTACAATGAGCAGAAAGTCGCTGAAGGTCGCCGTAGTGCTGATTTGTATGATCGGCTGAAGGAAGACATCGACCGCAGCCGTCAAATGTATGAAAAGCGAGTGACTTCAGACGTCGCGGCCAAGTTCGATTACTTTTACGACGAGTTGGTCGGCACACTAGCTGAAGGCGACCCGTCCAAACTGGGCTCCGATTGCCCCGGTCCCTCAGTCGTTGCGGTAATGTGAAACAAGCGGGGGCCTGGATTTTTAATCTGTGTCGGGATCGAAGTCCTTGCGATTACTGTTTGCTGATCAGGGACCGCAGCAACAACGCTTATTGATTTCCTCCAACCCTTCGTCAATAATCCTTTCAGCCCGTTGGGAAGCCAGGACGATTCGTTAATACAGCGATTCCCGGAGTATCCATTTCCATGTCCAGTCTGAAGAGCAACCGGCTGATGAAAACTCGAAGATTCCTGACGTTAGGTCTGCTGGCCCTACTGTGCTTCACTCTGGTTGCGCCGGCGACCGTTTCGTGTCAGCGGCGACCGACTGATTTGGATCGGGGCCTAGATGAGCTCCGAGAGTTGGTGCGAGGCGCGTCCGGCCGCCCGGCAGCGGATGACCTGGGCCGCATCGAGTCGCGTTATGCGAGAACGCGGACGGCAGCTCTCGCTCGGTTTTTGCGAGGCTATCTTTATTACTCAGCCCAAAACTATCCCGCGGCTGTGGAAGCATTGGATGGTCGAGCGATCAGCGCGGCGACTTCGATTGGCGACTATGTTTACTTCTATCGCGCTGAGAGCGAGTCCGCGAGTGATCGCAAGGCCGATGCGCGACGAGACTTCGATTCGGTGATCGCGAAACATCCGGATTCACTGAGGTCGCGTGACGCAAGGCTTCGGGCCGCTCAGATGGCTCTGGCTCTTGGCGATCCTGCAAGCGCGGTCAAAGACCTGGCACGGATGGTTGAAGCGAATGACGCCGATGCTATCTATTTTACGGCTCAGGCCTACGAGGGCATGGGTAAGGCCGATCAGGCTGTTGCCTTGTACAAGCGGATCTATTACGAGCTCCCCGCGACAAGCGCGAGCGTGCAATCGGAAGCGAGACTAACAGCGCTTACCGTTTCTCCCAAAGACAACACCGGCACCTTCGGAGAGGAGCGCTCGCGTGCCGACGCGCTTTTTGAGGCGAGACAATACGATGAATCAAGCATCGCATACGATCGGTTGCTCACTCGTTTCCCAGAGGCCGAGCGATTTGATGAAGTACACTTGCGACGAGGTGTGAGCCTGGTGAACAACAAGCAGTATGCTCAGGCGGTAGCCGCGCTTGCACGCGTAAGCGATCGATCCGCGGACCTGCGAGCCGAGGCTCTGTTTCATCAGATTGAAGCTCTACGGCGCGCGAATCGCTCCGCCGAGTCTTCGGCGACTCTGGACCGGCTGCTAGGTCAGCATTCGAGGACCCGGTGGGCAAGCGAAGCGCTCTACAATTTTGCGACTTACTTGAACAAACAGGTGCGAGAAACGGAAGCAACTACGCGCTATCGGCAGTTGCTGGCCTCTTACCCGAAAAGCCAATACGCTGCCGAGGCTTCGTACTATCTGGGCTGGTTTGGGTATCGCTCGAAAAACTACGCCGACGCAGCGCGGATTCTTGAGCAACATTTGGCGAGTTACAGATACCCCGAAACAAAATTCCTCGGTGAGGCGGGATTGTGGGCGGCGAAGGCGGAAGAGCGGCTAGGGCATAGATCACGCGCGCTCGCGCTTTACGACTTCGTGAACGAGCGCTACCGCTACGGCTATCACGGTTATGTTGCCGGTGTTCGCTCCGCCGCGTTACGCAAAGCCGACCCCGCTCTCAGGCCTGAGCAGCCGCAAGCGGGCTCGGACCTGGAGAGCATCCGCGCGAACATAAAATACGTTGAGCCGATCAAGGAAACCGCGGATGGTTCAGAAGCCGCACGCGTAGCGAGAGCGGACGATCTGGAGGTAGTCGGGCTTGGTGAGCTCGCGGTCAGGGAGCTGAACAAGGCACTGGAATCCGCCCCTTCGTCGCCCAGGATAAACCTTCGACTGGCTCAGCTTTACTCCCGGCGAGGTGAAAACTTCCAAGCGACGCTGGTACTCCGGAAGGGCTATCCCGATCTGTACTCGTATGCCGACTCGGATGTGCCTCGCGAAGCTTGGGAGATTTTCTTCCCGATTGTGGCCTGGGATGTCATCAAGCAGGAAGCCCGGCGCTACGGCATCGATCCTTTCATCGCCGCGGGACTGATTCGTCAGGAGAGTGTGTTCAATCCCACTGCAATCTCGCGGGTAGGAGCCCGCGGGTTGATGCAGGTGATGCCGGCTACGGGTCAGGTAGTCGCGAAGCGCCAGGGCAACGGCACCATTGCGGCGGCCGATCTCTACAACCCGGCACTCAACATCAAGCTCGGGATGAATTACCTCGCTCAAATGATCGGGCAGTTCGGGCGCATCGAGTATGCGGCGGCTGCTTATAATGCGGGACCTGGGCGCGCGCAGAGGTGGATCGCCGAACGCGGTTCGATGGATATCGAAGACTGGATCGAGAACATCCCCTTTTCCGAGACTCGCGGCTACGTTCAAGGAGTGCTTCGCTATGCCGCGAACTATCGACGGCTCTATAAAGAGTAGTAAGATGTGATCGATGAAACTCTGCAGGTTAGCTTGCCTAAGTCTGTTGGTCTGGTTCTCTTGTGACGCAGTTACGATTGAGGTCATTTGCCAGGAAAAGAAACCCGCTCAAACTCGCACGGTTACGCGAACTGCCAACGCTACCGGATCACTCAAAGTGATCACTAGTCAACCGGGCTCGGTTATCTTCATCAACAATGTTCGCCACGGAGTGACTAACGAAAGGGGAGAGGTTGATCTGCCTCGAGTCAAAGCAGGTTTTTATGCGGCGCGTGTAAGAACAGTGGGCTACGCTGACTGGAGCGGATCGGTAAACATCGCAGTCGGCTCAAGCCGCATATTGAGAGTGACCCAACAGCCCACCAGCGACGAAGCCACCTTGCACTATCAAAAAGGCGAGGCACTGCGGGATAAAGGAAAGAACAAAGATTCCGTTGAAGAATACAAGCAAGCTCTGGCGTTGCGCGCTTTTTCTGAAGCGCGGATCTCGATGGCCCGGTCACTGACCGCTTTGCAGGAATTCCAGGAAGCTGAGAAGCAGATTCAAGCGGCGATCAAAATGGGTGGCCGTACCCTTGTCGAAGCTCAAACGGTTCTTGGTAACCTCAGACGCAATCAAGGTTTGGTCGACGAGGCGATCGTTGAATACAGAAAAGCGCTCCGAATCGCGCGCGGAAATTCATTTGAAGCTCACATAGGCCTGGCGATCGCGCTCAACGAACAAGGCAATGTAGACGAAGCGGTACAAGAATATCGAGTCGGCATAATTCAGGACATGGAGACCGAGCCGATTCTCTACTATCAGCTTGCGGAGATTCTGGAAAAAGCGAATCGAAACAAAGAGGCGATTGAAGCCTATCGCAACTATTTGCGGCTCGACCCCGAGGGCGAATATGCTTCAGCGGTTGAATCGATAATCGAAAGACTAAAAGAAGACGACAGGTAATTGGTTCTGGTTTCCAGTTTCTGGTTTCTCGTTTCTTGTTCGACGAGAGAGCTTAAACCCGACCGGTGCAGAACCAGAAACCACGAACAAGAAACCAGAAACCAAAAACCCACAAACCAGAAACCTTCATGTCCAAACAAATCATATCCCACAAGGCAGAGCAGTTCACCGAATCGGTGATTCGGGAGATGACCCGGCAAGCGAACCTCTACGGAGCCATTAATCTCTCGCAAGGGTTTCCCGATTTTCCCGCCCCCGAAGAAATAAAGCTTGCTGCTTGCGACGCGATCATGGGTGACGTGAATCAATATGCGATCACCTGGGGCGCCAAGGGATTTCGTGATGCCATTGCAGAAAAATCTTCGTGGTACCTTGGTCTCGAAGTCGACCCCGAGCGGGAGATAACGGTAACCTGCGGCTCAACCGAAGCGATGATCGCCGCGATGATGGCGATCGTGAATCCCGGCGATGAAGTGATCGTGTTTGAACCTTTTTATGAGAATTACGGACCTGATGCGATCCTCTCGGGAGCGACGCCACGGTATGTTACCTTACGCGCGCCTGATTGGTCTTTTGATCCCGATGAGCTATCGGGGGCATTTAATGACAACACCAAGGCCATCATCATTAACACTCCAAATAATCCGACAGGCAAAGTCTTCAGCGTCGATGAGCTTCAGGCGATCGCCGACCTTTGCCAGAAGTGGAACGCCATTGCTATAACCGACGAGATCTACGAGCACATCCTGTTCAACGGAAAGAGGCACATTGCCATCGCGACGCTTGATGGGATGCGAGATCGCACGATCACGATTAACGGTCTCTCGAAGACATACAGCGTCACTGGCTGGCGCGTTGGCTACACGATAGCTCCGGCGCACATCACACAAGCTATTCGCAAAGTCCATGACTTCTTGACTGTAGGTGCTGCCGCTCCCCTGCAAGAAGCCGGCGCGCTGGCTCTGCGGTTGCCGCGCTCATACTACGACCACCTGCAAGCTGACTACACCGTGCGGCGCGATCGGTTGCTTCCAGTGTTAAAGGAAGCGGGCTTTCAATGTTTCGACCCCGACGGGGCTTACTATGTGATGACCGATATATCCGCTTTCGGCTATGAGGATGACGTGGAGTTCTCGAAGTTCCTGGTAAAAGACGTCGGTGTTGCGGTGGTTCCCGGAAGCAGCTTCTATCATGAGCCCAGGCTTGGACGGACTCAGGTGAGATTTACGTTCTGTAAGAGGGACGAAACGCTCGCGGCAGCCGAAGAACGGTTGCAACGGCTAAAGCCGATGGCTCGAAAACATTAGGCTAAATCATTCCGCCTATATCGTCGGATTTCCTGCTCAGCCGGCCCCGCCGTCTTAACCAGGTCGGCCATCAATGAAACCATCTCCGGCTCAGTACACAGCAGATCCTTCAACGTAGTCCGGGTCAGCACCTGATCCACGGCACTCTGCAAGGTCTGCCACAGCGAACGCAATGAGCAATCAATCGAGTGCGTACACAGGCTTTCAGCGCCGGAGTGACGTTCGCAAAAATCAGATTCGAACAATCTACCGCCGAGCACCGTGAGCGCCTCGCCCGCGGTTATCTGATCAGCCGGTCTTGAAAGAGTGTAGCCGCCAGTGGCTCCCCGCGCGCTGGTTACCAGCCCACCTTGCCGCAAGATCCGCATCAACTTCGCGACGTATTCAGGGGACATTCCTTCGGCTCGGCTGATCTCGGCGATATTCAGGCTTCCACCGTCTCCCTGGCCTCCCAGGCGCAACAAACAACGGAGTCCGTACTCTTCCTGTGCGCTAACTTTCATTGGTACAACCTCCTGCAAAGTGAAGCGTGAGTTGTGACGCGTGATCGGTTATGTATTCATCACGAAGTCGACTCACTCAGCACTCCTTAAACATCCATACCAAGCTGAAGCTTCGCGGCTTCAGACATCTTTTCCATGCACCACGGGGGATCCCAAACAAGCTCAACCTTCGCTCCGGTCACGCCGGGGACGGATCGCACTTTTTGCTCGACCTCCCCCGGCAAGCTCCCCGCAACCGGACAACCCGGCGAAGTGAGCGTCATCCTGATATTCACTTCGCCCGTGGGCTGAACGTCGATACCGTAGATCAACCCCAACTCGTAAATGTCGACCGGAATTTCTGGGTCGAAACACGTGTGCAACGCTTCGATGATCGGCGCCTCGAGGTCGCTAACTTCTAGTTCGCTCATATCAGCCCTCAATCGGTCGCTCCGGTTTCTGCCATCGAGTGACTACAAACCAGAAACCAGAAACTAAAGTGACTTACTCGGTGGAAATGATCTCACCTTCCCCATTCAATGCCGCGCGCAGAGTATGCCACGATAGCGTCGCGCACTTGACGCGAATAGGGAACTCGCTTACGCCTGAAAACACCGCCAGCTTTCCCAACTCCGGCGCGTCAAGATGTGCTTCTCTTCCCGTCACCAGATCGTGAAACGTCTGGAAAAGTTTCTCTGCTTCAGCGCGGGTCTTGCCTTTTAATGTCTCGGTCATGATCGACGCCGATGCAGTAGAAATCGCACAGCCCGCTCCTTCAAAACTGATGTCCTTAAGGATGTCGTCATCCATTTTGACATAGATCTTAACCTTGTCGCCGCAGAGCGGGTTGTAGC
>JBASRM010000511.1:0-2713 GCA_049273835.1 Blastocatellia bacterium
TGTAGACCTGGATGAATGCAGCAGTGAAAATGAAAAATGAAAAATGGCGCCCGTCTTCGATTCTGTCTTTAAGACCAATTTCTCAGGAGACAAATGGACCTCACACTCAGGAAGATGTTGCACAACCTCAGCGCGATGACTGATCTCGCAAGCGAGATCAGCTCGACGCACAACTTCGAAGAAGTCACTCGCGCATCGCTTCACACTCTACTTGGGGCGCTAGCGATCCCGCGCGGTGCAATTGCGCGATATACGAACAAGCCTCGCCAGTTGAAGATCGTCGCGGCAAAGGGAATTGCGGGAGCCGTCGGCCAGCGCATCGCTCTCGGTCGCCACGAGGTCGAACATCTAACCGAGCTCTCGAAACCAATCTCGATCAGCGCAAATAGTAACGGCCTCAGCGACTTTTTTGAGCGGAATGGCGAACTGCTCAAACGTCTGCGTTCACACATCTCCGCCCCAATGATCGCGCGCGGTGAGTTGATGGGCGTGATATTTCTGTCCGAAAAGTTCACTCGCGATGCTTACGGCGAGGAAGACATCGAGATCATCGGGGCTATCTCGCGAAGCATCGCCATCGCGTTTCACAACCACCGATTGCTGGTCTCCATCAAACGTAAAGCCGAAGAGAACCGTCGGCTCTATGGTGAGATGCGCCAGATTTATCGCGACACGGTTCGCGCTTTCGGAGCGGCAATCGACCTGAAAGACGCCTACACCAGCGGGCACTCGGACCGCGTCGCGCGGTACGCCGAAGCCATTGCTCGAGAAATGGGGCTCACCGGTCTGGAGCTTGAACATATCGGCGTGGCAGGCTACCTCCACGACATTGGAAAAATCACCGTCGATCGCGCGATTATCAACAATCCCCGTCCGTTGACCGACAAGGAGTTCGGCGAGCTGAACAAGCACGTAACAACCGGCTTCGAGATTCTGTCGAATATTCGCCGTCCCTGGGATGAAATCGCCTATATGACCAAATGTCATCACGAAAAAGTTGACGGCACCGGTTACCCTGGAGGTTTGCGAGGCGACGAGATACCGCTTGGCTCCAAGATCGTGACGCTCGCCGATTCATTCGACGCGATGATGACCGATCGGCCTTATCGTTCGCGGCTGACGCTCGAAAAGACGCTTTCGGATTTACGCGAACAAACCGGGAAACAGTTCGACCAAGAGGTCGTCGCGGCGTTTTGCAGATTGTTGCTGAAGGAGATCAACGGCACGATCCGCGATCGCGTGTTCATCCCGATGATCGGTTTGAGGTTCGATCGAGCGGCGATTACTGCAACGCTTGACTCGATGCTAGGTGAGCTGGATGGCCTGAAGCCACGATATCGGTCAGCGGCGTCCTGAAATTCTTTGCGGTATTTGCGTCTTGCTACCTTCCGGGAGAAACCAAATCAAGCCTACATGCCGCCGGGCTTGCGCGTTGACTGGGACAACATCTGCTTCAACTGATCCAGTTTCTCGCCAGCTTCGCGATGTTTGCCTGCTGCAGTCAATTGCTCGTATTCGGACATCAGTTGCTGGGCTTGTCTGAGAACCCGGTCGGCAGCGGATGAGCTCGGTTGCGCGGGCGGCTGACCCGGCAACATTTCTCTCGAGGGCGCTTGAGCTTCCACCTGAGCCGGCTTTCCGGTCTGCGTCGTTTGCCGAGGCGCCAGCCCAGGCACCAGAAGCCCGAGTGCCTCGTCAAAAGCTTTAGCTGTCCTTAGCTGGTCCTGGGTAGCAACTGCCACTTGTCTCAACTCGGGGAGCTTCGATGTTGAACCCTGCGCTTGCAGATAGAACGGTTCGAGGTAGAGAAGCGTGTCGCCGATTGGGATAACCAGCAAGTTACCGCGCAACAGCTCCGACCCGGTCGAATTCCACAAAGTCATTTGTTGCGACAGCACCGGGTCCTGATTGACACGAGCCCTGATTTGCGCGGGTCCGTTGATCGTGACGTTCTTCGGAAAACTGTACACCCGCGTACGTCCGTAGGCCGGGCCGTCGCTTCGAGCAGCCATCCATCCGATCATATTGCTGCGCCCCGGGCCGGACGGGGTAAATGGAAGAATGTTCACAAACTCGAGCGGCGCGTTCTGCTCGCCCGGCAACTGCATCAGCACGTGATAAGGCTGCATCGCAGGAGCTTCGGCGCCCGATGTAGCTTCTGCCGTGGCGATCGCCCAAAGATCCTCATGATTGTAGAACGTCTGCGTGTTCTGCATGTGATACAGCGTGTAGACCTGAGCCTGCGTGTTCACCAATAACGTCGAATAGCGAACGTGAGCAAGCAAGTCATCCGGCATTTCACTCTTCGCGCGAAAGAGATCCGGGAAGATGTCTTGATAAGCTTTGATGATGGGGTCGTCGGGCTCGAAGACATACAACGTCACCGTGCCTTCGTAGGCATCGATCACCGCCTTGACTGAGTTGCGAATGTAATTGAGGCTGCGGTTCGCGACCTGATAACCAGTCGAGTATGGAAACTGGTCTGCAAAGGTGAAAGCGTCGACGATCCAATACAGCTTTCCGTCCCGGCCGATGACTACGTACGGATCGTCCTCGAACAGGAGGAAGGGCGCGATATGCTGGACCCGTTCTCGGACGCTGCGACGGAACAGCACGCGGCTCTCGGAGTTTATGTAGTCCGAAAAAAGCAGGTTGGTTCCATCTCCAAGATAGAAGCTGAGCGCGAGCTGCCGCATCAGCCCGCCGACTTGTA
>JBASRM010000529.1:0-10474 GCA_049273835.1 Blastocatellia bacterium
GTTATCGCTGAACCCTGTATAGGGACCAAGGACACGGCTTGCGTGGACGTCTGTCCTGTAGACTGCATTCATCCGCGCAAAGATGAGCCGGACTTCGAGAACACGGAGTTGCTGTACATCCATCCTGACGAATGCATCGACTGTGGAGCGTGCGAGCCGGCTTGCCCTGTGCAGGCGATCTTCACTGAAGACGACCTCCCGGAGCAGTGGAAGCACTTCACCGCGATGAATGCGGAGTACTTCAAGAAATGATGCGAACGCGGAGCGAGAAGTTTGGCCTACGTTATTTGTGAGCCGTGCATCAGCGCCAAGGAATTGGCTTGCGTCGATGTTTGTCCCGTCGATTGCATACAGGGTGGCCCCGATCAGCAGCAAATGTATATCGATCCCGCATCCTGCATAGACTGCGGTCTGTGCGTGCCTGCCTGCCCTGTGTCCGCAATTTTTTTAGAGCAGGAGGTCCCCGCGAAGTGGCATAACTTCATCGAGAAGAACGCGAGGTTTTTCAGATAACGTAGCCACGATCGTGCCGTACCGGAAACTTCTGACAGAATGAGCCGCCGTTGATTTTACTCAGCGGCGGCTCATCTTCATCTGCTAGGTTCGGAATCCGAGGTCAGTAGCGAAAATTCTTCATGTTATGAAGCAGCAACTTCTTGCCTTCCTGAAACCTAACCTCAATCTTGTTGGGTGGCAGCGCGATTTCAACGGCGCCAAGCCCGAATTTTGGGTGGTTGATCACGTCACCGGCCGAGAAAATGTTGTTCATGTCGTAAGACTTGACCGGTCGCTTCGGGTCGATTGAGAAGGCGTTTGCTTCTTTGGTGCGCCTCGATCCAACTTTTCTTTTTGCCGGCGCCGCGGCGGCGCCACTCGCCGCCGCCTCAGGCACGGCGGCAGGCTTCACTTTGTAGTTGTGAGTGCTGCCGCACATCGAACAGGTGACCCGTCGAACTATCTCCCCATCCATCGCGGCGACGATATGTGTTCGCTCATCCTTACACTTGCCGCAGTACGCATTCAATTCTTGTCCGACCCGAGGCTTTCTGTAGAGCATACCCTGAATATAACATTGGAATCGCTCGACTTCCAGTTTAGGAGGCAGAACGGAGCGAGCCAGCGTTTGAGGTCGCAACGGCTAAGTTCTAAATCAACTCACGAAGCTTGCGAGCGGCGCGATAGTGGATACCATTTGCTTCGCTTGGAAGTTCACCGGGGCGAAACAGCCCGTCCACCCATCTGAGATACTCGCCGACAGGCCGCTTGCCGGCAATCGTTTTTTGCAGTCCACCGCGAGCTTGTCGCGCGGTAACGTGATAGACAAAACCGTCTTTGCCAAAGTAGACACAGTTTTCCCAGAGACCTTTTTTGAGCTCGGAGCCGTCGAACCCCAGCAGCGTGCCGTCGAGCGCAACTTCAAGCGCCTCTTTCCGGTTCGGTACGTTCGGCATAGCTTCATTTCTACCTAAATCGCTGTTGCGCCGCAACGCTGACTATTGGAAGGTTCGCGATCGTCCAGCATTCAGTGAGTGGGCGGGGTATAATTGGTCGAGATTATGTTAGAGCTTGAATCTCAGGATTTGAAGACGGTCGACTGACATCGACGATGATCAACATTCTCTCATTGAATTGCAGCCTCGCTTTCGCGCCCTACCTTGCCGAAGGAATCTCATCATTCCTGAGTGACGGGGCCGCGCACTCTAGCGTCGTGCGCCACGGTGGCTTCGGATTAATCGTGAGATCCGACGGAGAACTGGTGTTGCGTCATCAGAGCCGGCAGGCGTGCTTAGATTCTGCGTCAGCAAGACACTATAGCGAAACCGTCCGGTTCAGACGTGAATTCTACGACATCCTAAGAATGCCGGACGAAGTCGTTATGGCGAATGTCGGCAATGAGCTCCTGCTGTCTCACCCGCAATCCAATCTGTGGCTGTCGGCTCCATCAGTCGCCTCCCTCATACAGATGTTCTTTAACAACAGGAGCCCCAAGGACGAAGAGAGTTCGCAAGACATACCGGAATGGCTGAGTGTTTCGACGGGCGCCGAGCGATTGTTGATAAGCGATCAGCGCAACGGACGATGGGTGCTCCTTGGTGCCGATCACATTTCTGAGTTGGAACGCCGGCTTCCCGCGCTGCAAGCTGAATTCGCGGCTACTACGTCGCTCGCTCCGCCGACGATTTCGGTGTGCGGACTCCAGGTTCATCTGCAGTCGGCGCTCATGCTCGCCGAGACGCTGGAGGTTTTTGCGAGTAGCGGTCAGGTAAATCCCTTCGAAGAGGCCACTCCGACTTATTCGCTGGCAGTCTCTGCGGGTACCGGGGGAATGGAACTTCGAGATTCAGACAGACGTGTGGCGCTCGGGTCCCGCGAGGCCCGCAAGTGGTCGAGCTTACTACGCGCTGAACTTGAACGGCTGGAGGTGAAACAGTTTGAGCGCGGGATGATTCGCACGGTCTTTGCCGCCGGCGAAGACGGCCGATGGGTTTTGCAGTGGGGCGATGAAGTCTTTGTTCCGAACGGGCTTACGAATACGACACCTGTGGACCACTCGTCCGATCCGATTAAGAAAGACGCCAGGGAGTTTCTGTTGCTTTTGAATCCCGATACTGGAGGGTGCGTGGCTTTGACCGATTCGGAATCCAGTTACCTGACCGAAGCAGGCTGTTCAGAAAGTATCGAACTCAGATAAGCGCTTCGTCTTCTGCGGACAGGTTGTGTAGAAGGTGGCCGAGCTTTTCTTTCTTGGTCTTCATATAACCCAACGAGTTCTCGTGCGGTGCTACTTCAATTGAGACCCGCTCGACGATCTCGATCCCCGCGCGTTCGAGGGCCGCAATCTTGTCCGGGTTATTCGAAATCAAGCGAATACGGCGCAGTCCCAATTGCTTTATTATTTCCGCGCAACATTCGTATTGGCGAAGGTCCGCTTCGAACCCAAGCGAGAGGTTCGCCTCAACTGTGTCTTGTCCGGCGTCCTGAAGCTCGTAAGCACGAATCTTATTTGTGATTCCGATTCCGCGGCCTTCTTGTTGTTGATAAATAATAACTCCGCCGTTCTGTTGAATGAGTTTCATGGCGTGGTCAAGCTGCCGTCCGCAGTCGCACTTCAAGGAGTGGAACACATCTCCGGTGAGACATTGCGAATGAATTCTAACAAGCGCCGGAGCTTCTGGGTCCAGGGCGCCCTTGACCAGCACCGGGAACTCCTCGCCGGTTGCCAGACTTTTGAAGGCAAGGATGCGGAAAAGGCCAAACGCGGTTGGCAGGTTCGCTTCGGCAAGTCGCTCCACACCCGCGCACGCTGCGCCCTGGTTTTCAATCGGCATAGTCACCAGCATTCACCAATTTTGGATAAAAGTGTAGTGAGCAGGTTGGTTAGCGTCAAGCAAGCGGGTCAAGGACATCGCGCCGGGTATTTGCGCAAAGCTAGACACCCACAGCTTCGCAGGACCTGGGACTCCGGAAGCTTGACGGTGGTGTGTGGTGGCTGCATCACCGACTCGTTTCTTCGAGAATGCGTATCTGAAGTTTGGGCACTAGCCACTCCCAAGCCCCTCCAACTTCAGTTGGGGAGCGCCTTCCGGAGGCAAGCATGACAATAGCCCAGCAATTCATTGCTGGGCTATCTTGGCCTTTCGACCTTTGCGCTCTCGCCGTCCACGTTGATATATTCATACCCAATCAAAGGTGAGACTCTGTGAACGACGCCGAGCGCACAATAAAGCTCGATCTCCGCGATGTGCCTCAATCAATCGCGAAACGCCCGGTGCTGGTAATTTTGCAAGGCCACGCAATCGGAGAAACCATAAAGCTGGAGAAGGAGCGCACCACCGTCGGCCGCGGCTCTCAGGCGGACCTGGTGCTGCGAGATAATATCGCATCCCGGCAACATGCGGAGATAATCCGCCTTTCCCTCGAGGGAAGCTGCCTCGAGTACTATGTAAACGACCTGGACTCGACTAACGGGACTTTTCTGAATGGCGCAAAAGTCACCACGCAACAGTTGCTTCAGGACGGCGACAAGATAAAAATCGGAAACCACATGATGAAGTTCGCGATGCTGGACGAATTCGAAGCCGAGTTTCAGGAGAAGCTTCATCAGATGACTCAGCGCGACGAGCTAACTGGCCTCCGCTCGCGCCGCAGCCTTTTTGCCGAGCTCGATCGGAAGATTACACGCGCGTCCCGTAGCACCCGGCCGCTGCAGATAAGCGTTCTGATGATGGACATCGACTTTTTTAAGCGTGTCAACGACGGGCGGGGCCACATTGTGGGCAGTCATACAATCCGCGACGTAGGTCACATTATTCGCGATGTCATCGGCAATGCTGATCTTGCGGCGCGCTACGGTGGTGAAGAATACATGGCTTACGTGATTGGTTCACCGGAAAAGGGTCTGGAGGTGGCTGAAGCAATCAGAACGTCGGTCGAAACCCATTCGTTTCCCGCATCCACCAACGATATGGGTCAGACAATGCACATCACCATCAGTATGGGAGTTGCTTCTTTTCCCGCGGATGGCGCCGGCGCACTCGAGATCGTGCAGAAGGCGGATCAGGCTTTGTTTAGAGCCAAGCTCAGCGGGCGCAACCGAAGCTGCGTCTTCGATGCGGAAGTGGACAAGCCGGATTCATTCCATCCGGCCCTCGACGCGTCGGGAATTATGTACGGACCCGCCGATGCTCAGTGAGGCCCGATCGCCGGTAGAGTTGACTTTATCGTTTCGAGAAAGCTCTCTAAGTCGATAGGTTTTTCGACGTACGCATCGGCCCCGGCCGCCAGCGCGTCATCGATCAGGCGCTTGCCAAACGCGCTTATCACTATGATGGGCGTGCGATTGATTCCGTCTGATCTACGAATGCGTTTGATCATCGCGATGCCGTCCATTCGAGGCATTTGGATGTCGGTGACGATCAGGTCCGGTGGCGCGCTAGTGGCTGCGTTGTAGCCTACCATCCCATCGATGGCGTGCTCGACCTCGTACCCTTCCATCTTCAGCAGCCGGCAAAGCAGAAACGATGTATCGTGATGATCCTCGACGACGAGTACCTTCTTCACGTCAACCCCCTATTTCGAGTAATTTCGAGTATTGAATATGCGGCTCCATGGTTAAGCGCCGAGTAATGCGAGTCGCAGCCCGGCCTCCTGGTCAGTATTCACAAGCGCCACAATAACATCACCATCGTCAAGTCTGGTCTCCCCTCGAGGAATAACCATCTCACTGCCGCGTAGGATCGCAATTATGTTGCTTTCATGGGGCAGATCGATCTCGCGAAGGGTGCGACCAATGGCGGGGGAGGTACTGTCCAGCGGGTATTCCAGTATCTGAAAAGCGCCTGCCTGGAGGCTGAGCAGCGTCTTGATGCGAACAGTTGGAAGCTCGCGTTCGATTACCTGCTGGATGATTGCGGTCGAGCTGACCGTTGAATCCACACCGAGTCGCGCCATGACCTCTTCGTTCTTTGGATTGGAGGCGCGAGCGATCGTTTTGGGAACTCCAAACACCTTCTTGGCGACCTGGCAGGTGATCAAGTTGTCCTGGTCGCTGCCGGTCGCCGCCACGAACACGCGCGCCCGGGGTGCGCCCGCGGCTTCAAGCACATCGTGGGTCGAGCTGTCTCCAACAAAGACCTGGCAGTCAAGCTTGTTGGACAACGCAACGGCCCGAGTCGGGTCCCGTTCGATGAGTGCGACTTCGTGGCCGCTCTCGTACAGTCCGCGCGCAAGGTTGACTCCCACTTTGCCGCCGCCGGCGATGAGAATGTAACGCGACTCATCCGTCGCATCATAGCGCGCTCGCGGCTGCGCCTTGAACGGCTCCGTCGGCAATCGCTCGTGAACCGGTTTATTCGCCGCTATATCAACCTGCTCGACGATCATATCAACCGCGAGAAGCGTGGGGCAGACTACGATCAGCTGGGGATCTTCCTGAGTTGCTTCGGCGTGGCTTGGTTCATACACCCTGGCTATCGCACGCGGGACGTGAAAGTGACTGCGCGCTACTTGCGCAGCCATCAGGTTCACGTTGTCATCGAAGGTAACCGCAAGCAGGATGTCGGCTTCACCGATGCCACCTTCTCGCTGAACGTCGACGTCGATGCCGTTGCCTTGAACCAGCTCTACGCCTTCCAGATTCGAAGCGCGGCCAAGACGGCTGGCTTCCTTGTCTATGAGGGTAATCTGATGGCCTCGCTCGAGAAGCGCTGCAACTGTGCGTGACCCAACCCTACCGTATCCGATGACGACGATCTTCATTAGCTACTTTTAGACTAGTCGAACAGGTGAACGGATGACAAGTACAATCGAGGGTTGACGACATGCTCACGCATTTGCGCGCTCTCGTGCGAGAAGATCTTCGCTGCAGCGATGAAGGTGCGGACTGGGTGCGACTCGAAGGATTTCGAGAAGGTCGGAATAAAGGATGAGAGTATCGATGGGAATATTGTGACGCGGGGACGGGTTTGACCCATCCCCGCATCTAGTCTGCATTTTCCGGCGCCAATCGACGGCTCCGCGATTCTAAGCGTCGGCGCGAGAACGGACTCTAACATCAGAATTGAAACGCAGGGACGTTGACCGCAATTATGTCATTCATTGCGCCCGTGAGTTGGGCAAGTGCCGAGTCGAGCCTGGCGTTCCTCGTAGTCAGGTTGTTAGTGTTGAGAGCCTGATTCAGGAAAGTGATGGCTTGCCGCAGCTTTGCTTGAGCCTCTCCGTGCAGGCCGCCCCCCACTAGAACTTCGATACCATCATTTGTCTCGGAGATCGCGAGCGCGATCAGCACCTTCCCGTCGGCCAGGTTCGCCAGTTTTGCCCGTTTCGAAATGTCGCCCGCAGAACGGATATTCTCCGCCGTGTTGAGGACACGCAGGAAAGCTGCGACCGCGACGACTTGAGTTGCCTCAAGCCTTATGCCTCCGATAGCCGCGCCGAACCCGGGTGGATTGTTGAAGGCCTCGCTGTTGTAAAAGTCTACAGCACCCTCAATCGTGTCGATGGAGTTGTTATGGAACGACGGCCCGGTGTCTGCGGCCTCGACAAGGACAGGCGTGTTAAATGAGCCATTGCCGATGCCGAAGACTCCAGGCGGCGGGGTGCCTCGTCCGAAGCCTCCATCTGGCGGGTTAGGCTGCGGTGGTTGAATCAAGTCCGCCGGCTGGTCGGGGAGCTGCTCGACGTTCGTGTTGAAGTTAGCGTTCTGTTGGGGGAAGAAGAAGTCGCTCGCCCCTGCGTTGAAATGGCACAAATTGCACTTGCCCGCGCCTTCATTGGATCCACCAAAAACGGAGCCAGCGTTAAGGAATATCGCCTGGCCCCTCTTTGGCACAGTTCCTTTCAATTGTAGGACGGTCAAGTCGGGGTCGATCTTGCGGCCAGTCGACTTTTGAAACGCTACCAACTCATTCAGTTCAGCCTGGGTTGGCAAACGAAAATCGAAAGCAGCGCCCGGGAACGTAAAAGGCTTGCGCGCAAGTGTCTTGGGGTAATGCTGAATGATCGCACCTATGATGAAATCTATCAGCGACCCATTGGCTTGACGCGTATTCCCATCAAAGAGCAGGAAGGGCTGTCCCGGCGGGCTGACGGGCGCACCGTCACCGCCCCAGCCGGTCCTCTCATTGGGCGGTACGGTAGTGCCGTCATCCGGGTCTGAACCAGGATCCGGCCCGTCAGCAACCGGCGTGAGAGTGTTGTCTTGAAGGGCGAGCGTATGAGGGACGCCCCTCATGACGAACTTGTTCGGGAGGTCTTCAAACCCATCTGCGTTCTCCAGAATCAATCCAAAAGCCCGCATCAAAACGGGGTTCTCGAAATTCTGCATTAGTGGCTGCTGGAATTCCGCAGCGAACAGTGGGTCGCTTGGAGGCAAGGTCGAGATGAACTGAGCGTTGATTGTGAGGTTCTGATCTTCACGGTGACAGGTGCCGCAGGTCCTGCCGTTGCCTTCAAATGTCTGGTTGAAGAAGCTGATCCTGCCGGCGTTGATCACCTGCTGCATCGGATTAGGGTTGGGTATCGGGCCGATGTCCGCACTCGCGGTCGGGCTGACTATCTCGATCAGGCGGGCAAGCAGGCTACGCTCTTCAGGGGGCTTCGGCGCAGGAGGGGAAGCATCGTTTAGCACTCCGAAATTGCCACGCTGTCCGCTCAGGTACATCTCCTGGTAGAGCGTTATTATCCCTCCCAGGGTTCTCTCTTCGGCTGGGTTCTTGCCTGAGCGCGTGACTACAGCAATATCGGGGTCAAGCTTCGCCGTCGTCTCACTATCGAGGACAACGTGAAGTTTCGCGACTTTGCCCTCGTGCCTCACGCTGCCGAGGCGAATCATATTATCTCCCGCCTCGGGCATAACGCTCATGTTTGGACCTGAGATATTGTCAATCACCCAGACGTCCCACTCTTCGGACTTGGGGAGCCCCTGGACTTCGACATCAACCGTTCCGTTGATCACGTTTATCTTCGCTTGGCCGCGGGCATCGACGAATTCGGTGGACAGAGTTCTGGATGGGCTCAAAGGCAATACAATGTTTCCCTCTCCAGAATTCTTCACGTAGTTGGGCTCCCAGTTTTCGTACCTGGCCATAAGGGTATCCACGCTGCCCATGCCCGTGCTATATGCCTGTTCCGCCATATCCGGCGGCTTGTTGCTGTCCATCAAAAGAGCTAACAGCCCGCATGCTGCCAGAAAGGCAATTGCAGTGAGCTTCACGAATTTGATTTTCATCGGTTCCTCCTTCCATAGACCCAGCGGATGGGTGTTCAAACCCTGATCAGGAGTTGTGCGAACGACTCCTGGCGAAATGCGATTTAGTTCTTTGGCTATCCTTGTCGGGCCGATGTCCTCTTGCAGCGGCTTATTTGTTGCCTTTCACTTGGCCGTCAATACATGGGCAACCGTTACAAAGCAATCACCGATGCTCGTGTATTGCACAAAGTACCGAGCGGAACCGGTCGGGAGGATGTTGGTGATCCCGTTGACTGAGCCGAAAGTATCAGTCTGTGTGTCCCACAACTGGTTGAGCGTTAAACCGTCTCCCCCGTTCCAATCGGAGTTAGTGTTGACAGTCGAGCCGGGGCCCTTGATCTGCAACATCGCCCCCAGGTTTGGCCCAATAGCCGTCATTTCTCCGTTAAGCGAGCCGACTGAAAACAGGCTGCACCCAACCTGGCCGTCAGCTCCAAAGCGGGTTTGTTTGATAATGCTGTGGCTTGGCACCAGAGGGTTCAGGTTGTTGGTGACGGTTGTGTTGCCCGTGACAAGCGCGGGACCCTGGTGGATGTACGTGCGGGCAGCATTCGGCACCGTGCTATGCGAGTAGATGACTAAGAGTGTGGCTCCCTCCTGACCGGGCGTCGCGGGCGTAGGGAAAGGGGGCGCGCAGGTGAAGGGGTCAGTGCCGTTTGTTACGGCGCTTGCCAGTTGGGTGACTTTGTAGTCGGCGTTGACGGCTGCATTGAGGAGCGTTCTGACGCTTGCCCGATAGGCGACGAAATTTGCATTCTGAAACAGCCAGCAAGGTTCCGGCGTGGAAGCGTTAATTTTGCGCCCGGTGACTGTTGTCCCGTTGAAATTCGCGCTGGCAGTGTTGGGAACAGGTAGGCGAACAACCGTGCCCCAGTAAAGCCACGCCCTCACAACTGTCGCTCCGGCAGGCACGCCACGCAAACGGATCGTGCCAAAGCCGGCGTTGCGAGTGCCGGTTCCCGATGCTACATGATCTACGCCTCCTGGAAGGGTGGGATTGGGAGTTATAGCGACTGCAGAGGCTGGCTCCGCCGGGGCTGGTTCCGCCGGGACTGGTTCCGGTTCCTCGGCGACAAGCCCGTTCTCGAAGTCGAACTTATCGAAGGACTGGTCCTGTGGAAAATCGACGGACTCTTTGGTGGAGAGCTTACTCGGGTCTTGTGTGAAACCCCCGCCTTCGACTGGAAAGGATTTGTCTAACTGTGTCTGTGCCAGAGAGCGTGGTTGAACGATCAGCGTTGCTAGAAACAAAGCAACGAGCGAGAGGGAGAAAGCTGTGGTACCTTGGTTTCTGCGCATTTCCTTAAGCCTCCTTATTACATGAACCTGAAGACATCTAGGGCTTCCAAGTTGTTGTAGATAGGTATCCGCCTCAGGCAGATCTGCGCGGCTTTACGCCACTAGGCAAAGCTACGCTCGAGCGCCTTCGGACAGCTTGTAATTGGAAAACGGAAGAGACTTGTGAGGCGGCGTATTAAAGACCAACGCCGAATTTGATCCCCATCACACTCAACTCAAATGCGGTGGAAAACTCTTAACGCAGGCAAGCATCGCTTCGCCAGCACCTATGCTGAAAGGCGCACCGCAGCAAACGGACGACTTGGTTGTGCCGACCTGCATTCAGCTCCATCAAAACTAAATTACCCACATTGGCTTGTCGCGTTCAGGGTGTCGTGACTCAATGGACACTGGCATTTCTGGTTCTTCAAAGTTGCGATTAAGGCA
>JBASRM010000533.1:0-10723 GCA_049273835.1 Blastocatellia bacterium
CCTCATTGCCTCCTCGTGTGGCGACTACCAAATCAAGGTGACCATCTGCGTCGAAATCTCCAACACCCAAGAAGTCCGGCGCCAGACCGTCTTCAAACACTCGCATGCCCGCCGGACTGGTGGGGGATGAACCAACACCGATTCCGGCTTTCGAGAATGACAACCCTGTATACAGAATCAACAGGCCACGATCTTCGTAGCCATATCCGCCAACCACGTCCGGAACGCCATCGCCATCGAAATCCCCCACTGTCAAAGACATCGGCTTCGCAGAATTTGGTTCGAATATTCGACGATCTTCTTCGCAACAACCGAGCGGCAGTCCGGTCCTTTCGCGTAGCGTTATCTGCCCGCTTGAAACAAGCCGCTCTTTCCATATGTGTTCAACCCTATCGTCGGAACCTGCGGTCCTATCGGCAGATGTCGGTTGAAACAAAAGCAGCATTATGAAAAGAACTGTTGCGAGCGATAACAGCGCAATCTTCATCCCTGCGCTTTGCAGCAATCGATGTCTGAGTGTGAGAAACGATACGAGCAGTTTCATTGAATTACTCCTGGTTAGGGCTTGGGTCCGGGGATCAGACACTTCAGCCGGCTAGGTTCCCCATAGGGCATGACTCATTCTGGTCGAAGAATCCTCCACAATTCTCGAAGTTGGGTGGGGTGACTCACTGCCGCGCCGATAACTTCTTGATCAGGTAAAGCAGCCGCCCGATATTCGCGGGCTTGCTTACGTGAGCGTTGTAACCGGCCGCAAGCGCGAGATCCCGATCTTGTTCACGCGCGTAACCAGTCAGAGCGATGGCCGGCACCTGCTCGAGCCCTGGAGTCTTGCGCAACTTTCGCATCAACGCATAACCGTCAACGTCTGGCATTCCAATATCTGAAAGGATCACATCCGGCCGTTTCTCGATCGCCAGCCGCAAACCTTCTGTCGCGTCGTCTGCTATCACCACTTCGCAGCCAAACATGCCTAGCCACAGCCTCAGCATGTTCAGAGTATCGAGCGAATCTTCAATCACGAGCACTCTCAGGCCCAGATTCTGGATCTCGTTTTCATCAAGTTCTGCGGAATCATCTTGTTCACTCACTGCTTCGCTCCCTCGATTGTGTTCGCAAGTTGCCGTCTCCGCCGTCCCGGCAGTGCACCAAACCCGGTCAACGATCGCTTCCACCTCTGATTAGGGGCGCGCTTCACGCTGAGCGTTGGTGACATCTGGTGGAAGCGTGTGCGAGACTGCTCGCCGACACATCTCCCGGCATTCATAGATAAACCTCACGCAGGACAGATCGGATTGTGAGCGAGATTCTACACGAAACAAACTTGGGGTGGCAAAGATCGTCGCTCAGGGAAAATCCCCAAAACGTCACTTCGGCGTTTCGCATCATTAATATGACTTCCTAAACCTGAGGCGCGCTCCAGCAGGTAGTGATGTAAATTTACACACTACCTGAGCGGGCCGTTCGTTGCGGGCGCAAGGTCGGTATGCTAGCTTGTTCGGTCCGACTTAAGTGATTTATGTCGTCCTCGCTGTCGAAAATTCCTTCCGGCGTACAGTATATCTTCGACGCCGAAGTTCGTTTGCGCCGCTGGATCGAACGCGAAGTGATGAGCGTTTTTGAAGGCTGGGCCTACTCGGAAATAATCCTGCCAATTTTTGATTACGCCGATCTATTTGCCCTCGGGATGGGCAAGGAGCAGGCCGAAATGACTTATCGGTTTACCGGCAGGGACGGCAAGCTGCTCGCGCTCAGGCCCGAGATGACTTCACTTGTAGCGCGCACCGTGGCGACTCGCTTTCGTGAGCGACAGCGGCCGATCCGGCTGTCGTATTCGGGCGAGGTCTTTCGTTGGGACCAGCCTCGCGGCGGACGCCAGTACGAGTTTCATCAGATCGGGCTGGAACACATCGGCTCAGACCGGCTGGAGGCCGATACCGAAGTACTGGTGATCGCAATCGAAGCGCTTCGGCGCATTGGGCTTGAGAGCTTTACCATCACCCTCAGTCATGTGGATTTCTTCAACGGTGTTGCTGAGCGGCTCGAGCTTGATGAGGATCAGCGGGCGCGCTTGCGCGAGATAATCGACCGCAAGGAGACCGGGAGGCTGAATGAGTTCCTCGAGAGTTATGATGATCAGCCGAACCGCGAGGCTTTTTGCAAGCTGACTACACTCTCAGGCAAGAGGGAGATAGTTCAGCAAGCTCGCGCGCTGGTTTCGAATCCAAAGTCCATGGCGGCGCTCGAAGATATTGAACGCGTCTATCAGATTGCCGAAGCGGTTGGCATAGACTCATTCATCGACATTGATCTTGGCGACGTAGGTGGTCTGGACTACTACACCGGGCTGACTTTTAAAATTTACGTGACCGGTTTGGGAGCGGCGCTCGGACGAGGCGGCCGATACGACCAGCTACTGGCCAAATTCGGGTTTTCAGAATCGGCGGTCGGCTTTTCGCTCTGTCTGGATTGGCTTGCGCATTTGGTAGCGCCTTCAATGAAGGGTGCCGCGACCCAGGCAAGCGCTCCTGTTCGAGTGAGCACCGGGGGCGACATTGCGGCGGCCTTCAAGGAGGCGAACCGGCTACGCGGGGAAGGATCGAAGGTAGAGATCGTCGAGTGATCAGTGAAATACCGTAGACTGTCTAGTCTGCGGTTCGGTCATCCGCAGACTAGACAGTTTAGGGTACCTCTTGCATCACGCATCGCGATATGTCCAATCTTGTCATAGCAATTTCAAAGGGCCGTCTGCAGGATGAAGCGCTTGCCCTGTTCGAACGCGTGGGGATCATCTTGCCCGCGGAGGCCCTCAACTCGCGCCGCCTGCTGGTGGATGACCGGAGCGGGAGCTACAGCTTCATCTTTGTTAAGCCAGCGGACGTCCCAGTGTACGTCGAATACGGAGTGGCCGACGCCGGCGTGTGCGGACGCGACGTGCTGCTGGAGTCAGAAGCCGACGTGCATGAACCGCTGGATCTCGGATTCGGCCGCTGCCGGCTGGTGGTGGCCGGCAAGCAAGAGTCGGCATCGCGCGGCTACAACCCACTGGGCACCGCCCGGGTAGCTACGAAGTATCCGCGGGCTACCGTCGACTATTTCCAACGTCGGGGCATTCCTGTCGAGCTCATCGAACTCTCAGGGTCAGTCGAGCTTGCGCCGTCGCTCGGACTATCGGAGCACATCGTCGATCTGGTCGAGACGGGCCGCACGCTTCGCGAGAACGGTCTGGTAGTGCTTGATACACTCGCAGAATCGACCGCGCGATTGATCGTCAACCGAGCGAGCTATCAACTGAAGCGCGCCGCGGTGGCCGATTTGATCGACGCCCTGAGGGCAGGCCTTGAAGCGAAATCGGATGAGACCGTAGCGTAGAATCGATCCAAACCGCACCCGGCTCATTCTCATATGAAGTTCGATTACCCTCACCCCTCGTCGATGCTCTCGCCGCATTCCGTGCGTTCTCGGGTGCTATCCTTGAAATAAGCCGCAGCGCCAACTAGTATTCTGTTCTCTTGATCATGTTCGAAATTTTCCAATTGCAAATTGTGAAGCGTTTAAACGCTAAATCGCGCCGTTGGCTCGTGCTGGCCGTGGTACTGGCGCCGAGTCTAGCTGCGCCCAGCGCGCAGTCTCGATCAAAGTGGGACTATTCTCCAACCAGGCAAGCCCGGCAGGAACCCGCTCAGGCTGGTCCGCAACTTGTCATGGAGCTGACAAAACGCGACTTCGGCGTTGTGTTCGCCGGCGAGGAGCTCGAACAAAACTTCCCGGTCCGCAACATTGGTTCAAAGCCGCTCGAGTTGACCGAAAAATCGACGCTGGGTATTTATTCGACACCGTCAGATCGCCCAGTTGCGACCGCGCTGGTTCACCCGCCTGGTCAGTTCACCACTCGACTCGCATCGGCAACACCGGCCGCTCCGAGCTGATGCCCACCAAGCGACTTTTACTTTGAAAGAGTCGTCCAGCCTGGGCAGGTTGGCACCATCCTGATAAAAATCCACACCGCCGAGCTTAAAGGTCCGGTCGAGCAAAGCTACGAGCTCAAGACCAATGACCCAAAGAATCCAGTCATAAAAGTTACTGTTACGGCGAACGTAAAGCCGTTGCCGGACTATGTCAAACGCATAAGCACTGCGGATATCGCGCGTGGAGACGGGATCGCCGGGTACCAGGTCTGGCCAACCTCCCGGCCCGCGATGACGCTGGAGGCCGGCGAGCGATTGGGAATCTCCTTGAGGATAAGACATCTCGCGCGCGACGCCAGCACGTTGAAGCTTGGAGACGGTGCTCCGGACACCTGGAAGCTCAGAAGGGAATCGAACGGCGACTACTGGTTGGATATCCCGATCGAGCCTGCCGGCCAGTCCAGCTCACGCACGGTGCCGCTGATGGTGGAATCGACCGACGGCCGATCTCGCGAGATCCGCGTGCAACTAATGGTCACCGTGCCGTCGGAGAATTTTGTTGTGACGCCCAGAGAGCTCGACTTTGGCGAGCTGAATTTGCAGGGCGTGAAGACCGCGTTGAAAAGGATCGGGGTAAGAAAACTCGTAGGCTCGTTTCAGCTCAAGACGGTCACATCAACTCTTCCCTTTGTAAAGATTGAGCAAGCCACGATGGTAGCCGGCAGCAACTACCTGATAAGAGTCACCCTCGATCCCGCCAAACCGTTGAAACCGGGAGCCCACGAAGGGGTTCTGGTTATCGAGACCGATGAAGGCCATCGAGTTGAATTGCCAATCAAAATGAAGCTGGTTGCGCGCTAATCGGGTCTCTGGCGCCGGCAACTGTCACCGGGTGATCCGCATTTGAGGATCTAGCACAAGTACGGCCGCTCACCTTGCGAAGCCTTGAATAATGTAAACATCGCGCAGCTCTTCGTGAAGCTTCATTCAGTGTGGTGGTGATGCTCTATTGACCCCGTTCTTTGTTTCTTACTGCACGTGCAACGTCCGATTCCTTGACACTGCTCCGGCACGGACTATATCCTCAAAGCGCTTTTCTACTTGGACTCCGCAATCATTTTAAAAGCTCATTATCAGGAGGGATCGGGGGATATGGACGTGAAGAGAGTTTTGCAGTTCGCGGTTGACGAGCAGGTGAAGTTCGTTGATGTAAGGTTCACAGATTTGCCCGGTGGTTGGCATCACGTAACCGTTCCGATCAACCAGTTCAACGAAGACACGTTTGATTCGGGCATCGGTTTCGATGCATCGAGCCTTCGAGGCTGGGCTTCAATCAATGAGTCCGACATGCTCCTGATTCCGGATGCAAGCCGCTTCTGGATCGATCCGTTTTTCGAAGAACCCACGTTGTGCATGTTCGCCAATGCGGTCGATCCGATGACGAGGGAAGGCTACGAGTTCGATCCCCGCTCGGTGGCTATGCGCGCCGAGAACTATCTCAAGTTCACCGGCATCGCCGACACCTGCTATTTCGGTCCTGAAGCCGAATTCTTTATCTTCGACCAAGTCAGCTACCACAACGAGGTGAACAGCGCTGGCTACCATTTTGATTCATCGGAAGGCTTGTGGAATTCAGGGCGCGCCGAAGAAAACCTCGGCTATCGGGTGCGAACCAAAGAAGGATATGTGCCGGTCCCACCGGTTGATTCGCTCCACGATCTGCGATCGGACATCGTTCAGAACCTCCAGTCGGTTGGCATAGAACCCGAAATGCATCATCACGAAGTGGCCAGCGGGGGTCAGTGTGAGATCGACTTTCGATTTTCGACGCTACTTGGCACCGCCGACAACGTGATGCTCTTCAAGTATGTAGTTAAGAACACCGCTTTTTATTACGGAAAAGCCGCGACCTTCATGCCCAAGCCGATGTTCGGCGATAACGGAAGCGGGATGCATTGCCACCAGAGTTTCTGGAAGGGGGAGAAGGCGCTGTTTGCGGGCGACAAATACGCGGGTATTTCGGAAATGGCTCTGCACTACGCGGGTGGAATATTGAAACACGCCGCCGCGATCGCCGCGCTTGCAGCTCCAACCACGAACAGCTACAAGCGGCTGGTGCCGGGCTATGAGGCGCCGGTAAATCTGGCTTACTCGAGGCGCAATCGTTCGGCTGCCATACGAATACCCATGTATTCTCAGTCGGCAGGAGCAAAGCGGCTCGAAGTTCGTTTTCCCGATCCGTCGTGCAATCCTTATCTGGCTTTCGCTGCGATGATGATGGCGGGACTCGACGGAGTGCAGAACCATATCGATCCGGGTGAGCCGCTGGACAAGGACATTTACGATCTCTCGCCCGAAGAGTTAAAGGACGTGCCCACACTCCCGGGCTCGCTTGACCGGGCGCTGGATGCGCTCGAGGCTGACCACGAGTTCATGCTAAAGGGTGATGTATTTACCGAAGCGCTAATCGAACGTTGGATCAATTACAAACGAACCAAGGAGGTTGATCCTGTTCGAATGCGTCCCCACCCGCTCGAATTTCAGATGTATTTCGATGTATGAATCGACGACCACCCGGTAGGTCTGACGGAGCGATAGTCGTCCGTCCTGTTTGCCGGGTGGTGCCGGCGGCGTAACCGGTTCCTCGCATGCCTGAGAGTAAGACCAAGACCCTTCCAACGGTATTCCTCTCAAAACTCGAAGAGCAGATCGAAAGAGCAGACCACCTGTTCGGACTCATTCCTGAAGATAAGATCGAGTGGCGGCCGCAGCCGGATGCGATGCGCTTGTGCGAAGTGCTCGGCCATCTGCTTGAATGCCTCGCGGGGTTTTGCGCAACTCTCTATGCATTGAACTCCGAACGCCTGGCGCACTTTGGCCGCTTGCGCGAGTTGCCCGTGAACCACTGCTGCGGAGTCGAAGAAGCTCGCGAGCGAATGCGCGAATATTTGATCCACATTAAAGAAGGAATCGGGCTGCTTGACGATAACGATCTTGGGCGTCCGGTTCCCACCGTTTTTGTCCCCGCAGGCGAAGAAGTCCTGACGCTGCTGTTAGGAAACCTGGAACACTTTATCAATCACAAGTATCAACTTTTTTTCTATCTCAAGTTGATCGGCGTCGGCGTTAAGACCAGCGATCTTTATCGAATGAGATAGGCGCAGACGAAACCGCCCTGCTTTCCCAGTCATGCACGCCCTCGAGACTCTGAACGAATCAGTCGCAGGGGAAAGGGGCGGCCTCGGAGGGCCGCCCGTTTTACGTAGCAAGGGCGGCTCTGAGAGAAAAACACAATAAGCTAGAAGGGTTTTGCCGGGATTACTCCGAGCGGAAAAAACAGGAGCGTTCGCCAGTATGACAAGCGGGCCCGCGAGGCTCAACCCGCACCAGCAGCGTGTCGCCATCACAATCGACCGCGATCGATACGACCCGTTGAGTGTTGCCCGAAGTCTCACCCTTGTGCCAAAGCGTTTTTCGGGAGCGACTCCAAAACCAGGTCTCGCGGGTCTCAAGCGTCTTGCCCAGCGACTCGGCATTCATATGAGCGAGCATCAGCACTTCGCCGGACGCGCTATCTTGCACAATCGCAGGCACAAGTCCCTGCGCATCGAACTTAACCAGCTTGATGATTGATTCAGTCATTGTTCAGTCCGCATCAATTTCGCGATGAACATTACCTCATCGGAAGCCCGCGCGATCGTAAATAATCCTTTGCTTCACCGATCGTGAACTCTCCAAAATGAAAGATGGAAGCCGCTAACACCGCGGAGGCCCCGCCTTCGCTCAGTGCATCGTAAAGGTGCTTGAGTGTTCCCGCGCCGCCGGATGCGATTACTGGAATGTTTACGGCGTCGGCAACCGCGCGTGTCAGCTCGATATCGTAACCGTCGCGCGTGCCGTCACGGTCCATGCTCGTTAGAAGTATTTCCCCGGCGCCGAGTTTTTCAACCTGCCTCGCCCACTCGATCGCGTCGACGCCGGCCGGGTTGCGCCCTCCGTGTGTGTACACCTCCCATTGTGCCGCCGAGGCGACCTGTAGAGGGGACGAGGCGGCGAACGGGGGAGCGGGTGAGATCTCCCCCTCGGCCCCTCGCCCTGTCTTCTCGTCTACTGTCTGGGCTTTCTTCCGGCGTGCGTCTATTGCGACGACGATAGCCTGAGACCCAAACGATCGCGAACCGTCGACAATGATCGCAGGGTCTCTGAGGGCTGCGGTGTTGATCGAGACTTTGTCTGCGCCTGACGCCAGCATGACTCGCATATCCTCAATAGTACGGATGCCGCCTCCTACCGTGAACGGGATGAAGATCGAATCGGCTACTCGGCGGGCCATGTCACGCACAAGGTCGCGGCTTTCCGACGAAGCAGTGATGTCCAGAAACACCAGCTCATCGGCGCCCTCATGATCATAACGCCGCGCCTGTTGGACCGGATCGCCGGCGTCAATCAGATCGACAAAACGAATTCCTTTGACCACGCGGCCACGGTCCACATCAAGACACGGAATTATTCTCTTCGCCAGCATATTGGCCCAACTTCAGTTACAGTCTAGTTATCTGCCCAACCCAGAAAGCTACCTGGAGCAAAGCGGTGCGATGCCCCTATTCGTCGTTGTTGGGTTCGGCGACCGCCACGGCCGAGCCGCGATCTGGTGAGCCTCGTTTGACAGGGACCGGTACGCCGGCATCGCGATCGTCCGGCGCCTCATCGGATCCCGGGTCCCCGGCAGCGGACAAGCGAAACAGAATTCTCTTAATCCTTTCAAACATGATCACACCAGTTCAGGGATGCCCCTCGGTGAACGCGGTCATTCGTCGTATCGCGGCTTGCAAAGTGAATCTGCCCTCGTAGAGCGCCTTGCCTACTATGACCGAGTCTACCCCGCTCGATTCGAGTGCGCAGAGGCTTTGGATGTCTTGAATAGTTGAGATACCGCCCGATGCTGTAACCGGGATGGCCGATGCTTCTGCAATCTCGCGCGTCATATCGAGGTTCGGACCGGCGAGCCGGCCATCACGCCCGATGTCGGTGTAGATGATTCGCCTTGCGCCAATCGAAGCAACCTCCCCGGCAAACTCGACGGCGTCCACAACTGTGGTCTCGGTCCAGCCCCGCGTCGCAACCAGGCCGCCCCTGGCGTCAATTCCCACGATGATAGATTCTCCGAACTCGGCCATTGCTCTTTTAAACGCTTCGGGATGTTCGATCGCGAGCGTACCTACGATCACATATCGGGCGCCGATATCTTCGAGCAGAATTCGAACATCACCAGGTGAGCGGACACCCCCGCCGACTTGCACCGGTACTTTCACCTCACGAGCGATGCGCCGAATTATGTTTCGATTGTCCGATGCGGCGCCGGCAAACGCGCCGTCAAGGTCTACTATGTGGATGAGTCGCGCCCCTTCGCTTTCGTAGCGAAGCGCGACCTCCAGCGGTTCGGCATCGTAGATAAGCGCGCTATCACCGCGCCCTTCAGTCAGCCGAACGCAACGTCCACCTTTCAAATCTATCGCGGGAATTATCAACATCGGTCTGAGGTTACTTATTATGCCGCGCCGGACAAATTGGCAAGGTACGCGGGGCGCACGTCAGCCAGTGCTACCTCTATCAGAACGAGTATGCGGAAACGTTAAACGGGCCCGGTACCGACGCAGCGAACCAGAGTGGCGACAGGGTCGCGTCCATCCCTACGCTCCGCTGAGTTTCGGTCTCGGGATTGCACCAAGACCGTCTGGACTCAATGTGGGCGATTTCACGTCCTTTTTTGATACGAGAGTTGAATACTCTCGGTCCTTATTCGTACACGAGCGAAAGTGGTAGCGATGAAAAAAGCAATTCAAAATGTTACTCGCATATTCGCATTGATATTAACAGTGTCTTGTCTCAGCCAGAATTCGCTTGGTTACTCGGTGTTGACACACGAAGCGATAATCGACAGTTGTTGGAAGGAGTCTATCCAGCCGATGTTAGTGAAGCGATTCCCGACGGCCACGCCGGAGCAATTGCGCGAGGCTTACGCTCATGCTTATGGTGGCGCGATCATCCAGGATATGGGGTACTACCCGTTCGGGAGCAAGTTCTTCAGCGACCTTACGCACTACGCCAGAAGCGGCGACTTCATCGAAGCGCTGCTCGCCGAAGCGCAGGACGTCAACGAGTACGCATTCGCATTAGGCGCTCTCGCTCACTATGCTGCCGACAACAGTGGTCACCCGATCGCAGTCAACCGCACAGTTCCAATCTTGTATCCAAAACTGCGCGCGCGCTACGGCGGGAACGTCACATATGACGAGGACCCGGCGGCGCACATTAAGACGGAGTTTGGCTTCGATGTTGTGCAAATAGCGCAAGGGCGTTACGCATCCCAGGAGTATCACGACTTCATCGGCTTCAAGGTTTCGAAGGCGGTGCTCGAACGCGCTTTCCTTAGAACCTATGGCATCGAGCTCAAAGACATATTCGCAAATCTGGATTTGGCACTGGGCACCTACCGTCGCGCAATCAGCACGGTGATTCCTCAGATGACAAGGGTGGCGTGGGAAACTAAGAAAGAGGAGATTCAGAAGACGACTCCGGGTATCACGCGGGAAAAATTCATATATCAAATATCACGGACTGAGTTCGAAAAGGAATGGGGCAAGCAGTATGACAAGCCTCGATTCTTCGACAAAACCCTTGCGTTGTTTATGAGGGTCATTCCCAAGGTCGGGCCATTTGCGCCGCTCTCATTCAAGCTGCCCACCCCGGAAGCTGAACGGATGTTCAGCGAAAGCCTGAATACAACACTCACCGGGTATCGGTCAATGCTGGGC
>JBASRM010000537.1:0-19700 GCA_049273835.1 Blastocatellia bacterium
CCGAGCAAACCAATCGCAAATATCGCATACACCATAGCGCGATATCCGAAGACCGGTTTGCGCGCGAACGTCGACAGGATGTGCGAGGTTAAACCCATTCCGGGCAATATTGCGATATAGACTTCAGTGTGGCCGAAGAACCAGAACAGGTGCTGCCACAAAATCGGAGATCCCCCGGCGTGTTCCTTTATCAACTGTCCACTTAGATAGGTGTTTCCCGGGATAAAGAAACTCGTGCCTGCCAGATGATCGAGCAACAAAAGGATGCCCGCGGCAAGCAGCACCGGAAACGACAGCAGCGCGAGCACTGCCGTGGTAAACCAAGCCCAGCAGGTCAGCGGCAGCCGCATCAGCGACATTCCCTTAGTGCGCATGTTCAGCATCGTGGTGATGAAGTTCAGCGCTCCGAGCAACGAGGCAACGCAGAACAGCGCAATGCTGGTGATCCACAAAATGACGCCGGTCCCCTGCCCCGGCCCGGCTTTCTCGCCCAGCGCGCTCAACGGAGCGTATCCGGTCCACCCCCCGATTGGACCGATTACGTTGATCATGTTGAGATCTTCCGGGTCGATGTAGTTCACAAAGAAGGCGCTAAGCAGAACCAGAAGGGCGACAAACGTTATCCAGAACGAGAGCATGTTCAGCACGGGGAAGGCCATATCCGCGGCGCCGATTTGAATCGGAAGAAAATAATTCCCGAATCCTCCCTGGGGTGCCGTCGTAAGCACGAAAAACACCATGATCGTCCCGTGCATCGTCAGCATTGAAAGGTATAGCTCGCCTGAAATTGTCCCGTTTTCCGCGGCCTGCGGAAATAACGTTTTGAGGATGCCAAAGGTTTGACCGGGCCATCCGAGCTGCAATCGCATCAAAAACGAAAGCGCCATCCCGACGAAGACCGAGAACAAGGCGAGACACCAATATTGTATGCCGATGACCTTGTGGTCAGTGCTGAACACATACTTGCGAATGAACCCCGTCGGCGCGGGGTGGCGATGAACTTCGCCGTGAACCGGATGATGCACGTCTGCCATCTTCTGCCTCCTGTGAGGAAGTTCGTGGAGCCGCCTCGGCCTGGTCGATTACCCACTGATTGGTCTAAGCCGGTGCTCTGAACCTTCTCGCGTCAATCCTAGTACTCGTACCGCTTAAGCAATTCGCTCAGTTGTTCTTTGAACTGCTCTTCGGACATCGCGGTCAGCCTTTCAAACTCGTCGCCTGGGACGACCAGCATATTGCTTTTCATATTGTAATGCAGACTCCCGCACAGCTCGGCGCACGGTATCTCATACTTGCCTTCTTTTTTGGCGGTGAAGTGGATCTTGATGGCCATTCCCGGCAGCGTGTCCTGCTTGAACCTGAGCGCCGGTACGAAGAAACTATGAATCACATCTTTGGACCTGAGCGTCAGCTCGACCGGGCGGTCCTTCGGAACAATAAGCGTCGTCAACTGCGCATCGTCCTTGCCCGCCGGGTCGGTCGGGTCCAACCCAACGAAGTTGAGCGCGGAGTCGTCGATGTATCGCGCTTCAGTGCGGCCTATGGCGCCATCAGCCCCGGGGTAATGAAAGTTCCATTGAAACTGCTGAGCGACCACCTCGATCCTTGCGGCATCGTCCGCTGCAGCGCTCAGATGCAACTGCGCCCACACTCTCTGGCCCAGCACTGCCAGAACCACGAAGACGATCGCGGTTATTACTGTCCAGATGGCTTCGAGCTTATTGCTTCCGTGAGTGTAGACCGCCCGCGCATCGCCCTTTCGTCCAAAGCGAATGACTACGTAGCCTAATGCAACTTGGGCAGCAGTGAATGCGATTCCAACGACGATCAGGGTCCACAGGAATTGCCTGTCGATCATCGGCGCATATTCAGAGATGCCTTCGGGGAACCACCAGAGCCTCTGCCCAATAAACAGCCAGGCTGTGACGATTGCCAGAACGAACATCAGAAGACCTGTTATCTTGCCCATAGCTCCTCACGGTTTCTGGTTTGTGGCTTTTTCGTTCTGGTTATGCCCTGCAATCGCACTAGAAACCAGATACCACAAACCAGAAACCTCTATCGGTTAAGCACCATCAACCCAAACAGTATCGGCAGATAGACCACCGAAGCCAGCAGCAACTGCCGCGCTTGCCACGTCGTTCGCACAAGCGCCGCCCGCACGCTGAAATACAGAAATGCCAACCCTAGCAATACGGCACCCACGAGGTAGATCGACCCTGCCAGCCCCGTCACCACCGGCAGCAGACTCACCGGGAGCAACAACAACGTGTAGCTGATAATCTGCTGCCCCGTCACTTTTCCCTCAGGCTCCACAACCGGTAGCATCTTGATCCCCGCACGCGCGTAGTCATCGCGATACATCCACGCGATAGCGAGAAAGTGCGGAAACTGCCACAGAAATAAGATAGCGAACAGCACCCACGCCTCGACTGTGATCCCGCCGCTGGCGGCTACCCAGCCGATCAGCGGCGGCATCGCCCCCGGGAACGCCCCGAGCACCGTCGACAGCGTAGTCTTTGTCTTCAACGGCGTGTATACGAACAAATAGCTCGCGAAAGTCGCAACGCCGAGAAGAGCGGACAGCGGACTGATCAAGACCGCAAGGTACGCGGTAGCCACAGCCGAAAGCATTATCCCAAACAGCGCTGCTTCTGCGGGCCAGAGCTTTCCGGTGGGCAACGGACGGGCTTGTGTCCGCCTCATCAATCTATCCAGGTCGCGCTCGAAATACTGATTAAGCGTTGACAGCCCGGACGACAACAACCCAATCCCGATCGACATATTCAGGAGCCGGATATAGTCGATTCCGGCGCCCGACCCCATGCAAAACCCGGCCGCGGCAGTAAGCACCACCAGAAAGGTTATTCGCGGCTTGGTCAGCTCGGCATAAGCGGAAAGCTTGCCTGCGACCGACAAGCTCGCTCGATTGTTCAGCACCACCTGTCCTGCAAATGATTCCATAAATCTAAACGGCGGCTCCTCTGGCTGTTGAATGAAGCCCGCTCGCTCCCACCGCCTTTATCGCCTGCGCGCGACCCGGCGCGAGGACTTGATAACTCCTCAATGCGAGCACAACCGTCGCGGCAAGCGTCAGCGCTCCTACCACAACATGAGCCGCGGTCAATGAGATCATCGGCTCGAGCGGTTGTGGGTCTCGAATTGAACCCAATCTGGCGAGATAAGCCGCGATGCCCACGCAGATTTGAATCACAAGCAACGCGACGGCCAGCTTCCCGGGACGAACCAGATAACCGTCGCCACGGTGACGGCGGATCAAAACCATCGCCGTCGAAACTATCAGCAGCGTCACGACGACCGCTCCAACGATGTGTGGAATAATCCCAAAGGCTTGATGGCGAAACCCCGCGCCCAGCACAAGCTGAATCAGGACCGCCGCGACACAGGCTGCAACCAGCCTGCGTAGCGGCAAGCTGACCGCATCAGATTTGATATCGTGATCGGACGCCCAGCTCCGAGAAGTGAACACCGCAATCGCGATGACCACCGCGAAGAAGCTCTGGGCCACCAGCGCATGTGGAACGGCGATCAGGGCCTTGTGCTCAGGAAAGAGGACTCGTAATCCCCCGATGCCCGCTTGTGCCGCCACCCCAGCGAAGGCGATCAACCCCAGCTTTCGCATCCAGGAACGGCGCTCACTGAAATACGCCCACACCGCCAGAAGCAGGGTGGTCACACCTACGATACCCGCCACTACCCGGTGCGAGTATTCATACCGCACGTTAGCGACAAAGTGATCAGAGTTGATCAACCAGCGCCCAAACGAGAAGGGCCAATCCGGCACGGAGTCGCCGGCTTCGTTGCTTGTCACCAACGCCCCTGCAATCAGCAACACGACGGTCAAACAGGAAAGCAGTACTGCGAGGCGGTGCAACCCCATATTCGGTCCCATGCCCTTGTGTTCAATCAAGCGAACCTCTCTACTCCCTTATCGAGCCGCTATGCTTACGGCAGCACAAGCGTCGGTCCAATGTGCATCGACGGCGCGCCCGGAGTTGCGCCAGCCTTGTAGGTTATATCCTGGGTTTTGGCTTCCTTCGCGGCGATCGTGATCGGCTGACTCTGCTCGCCGAGCGTCTCGTGCCAGAAGACCAGCGTGTAGGAACCAGGTGGAACATTCTTGATCGAATAAGTCCCGTCCTTCGCGCTCACCGAAAAGTATGGGTGCGCCAGCACGCCTACATTAGCCTTCATCCACGGATGTTGATTGCACTTGACCGGAATCAGGGTCTCGGGTCGCGAAAACTTCTTCTCGATCGGAGGAGCGCCCTGCGCTTGCATCTGGTTCCACTCCTGGTTCACCTTAGGCGACGGATGGATGTTGTGAGTGGTTTTATCGGTGTTGATCACCCTGAGCATCTGATTGGTCTGAAGACCAAGCACACGGGGATGGTACCTGCAGCCCTCCTGATCGAGCACCACCGGATCCGATGGTGTGGGATAGCTGAACTTATCGGTGGAACCGCCCTTCAGATACACGAACACATTGGCAAGCTTGCCGTCGGCAACCAACAAATCATCCGCGGACTTGTCGCCGGCAACCGCGGCGCAGTTGGCGTCCTGGCTCATATCTATCTTTTTGGGTGTGGGTGGAGTGCCGTCGAAGGAGATCTTTCCGGAAATTGTGCCCTCATCGCCCTTCGAAGCATAGACCGGTTTTGCCGTACCGTCGGTCTTCTCGTCATCCGCCGCTTTCTTCTTGCCTTTGCAGCCAACCGCGATCAAAGAAATCGCGAGCGCCATCATTACACAAACTAATCCGATTCTCTTAAACATTGCTTTTCTCCATCATTGTTGGGCTTCTCTCCCAACGGGTGAACTAAATCACCTCATAATTCTAAGATTCAATTCAAGCGCGCACAAACAACAGTCTCACCGGTATGGCGGGGGTGCCGTGAGACTCCTCTCACCACGCAAAGAGCGCATTAGCGGGGGGCGTTCACGGAGCGCAGCCCCCTACATCCTACCGCCGTGTTGTTACGGCGCGCGAATCGCTGCGATTGGTCCGCGGCCATTCGAAGCGCGTTTTGGATCACTCGTCGCGGTCTTGTTTCCCGGGCTTGCAGCCGCGGGAGCCGCGCTCGCGCCGCCGCCACCTGTGCCAAGCCGCCTTTGCTCCTCAAGCGAGATCTGGAACATATATCGCACAAGCAAATCGACGTGGTCTTTCTCATAGGTCTGGAACGACGGCGGTGTAGGCCCGTTGAATACCCACCGTTCGTGAACCGGATCGCGTTTGAACAGCTCGGATGGCATCGACGTGCCCGGGCTGATCAATTGCGGATCGAGCAGCCACCGGCGAGTCCAGGCTGGCTTCAACCGTTCAGGCGCCAGCAGGAAGTTCGGCGCGGTCGCTCGAGCGTCGTGCCCGGGATCGCCGGTCATGTGGCACTTCAAGCAAGGCGCCGCGTTCGAGCTGAAAAGCGCGCGAGCCATCCCCTGCTCTTCGGGGGCCAGCAGATCGAGCCGCTCAGCAATGTAAGGCTGCGGCTGAGACGATGCCCCCATGAAGAAGTTCACCAGTGATTGGAGCTCGTTGGGCGAGAAGTTGAAGGTCGGCATTCTCGCCTTTAGATATCGCCTTACGCCATTGCGATTCAGGCCCGGTTGCGCGTGTAATGCCAGACTCGCGGCCCATTCGTCGCCGCCCGCTTGAGCGTGGCCGGCGACTGCTTGTCCCAGCGCCGCTCTTTCTGCGGGAGTCGTCTGAGACGGGTCTTTCAAAAAGCGCAGCAGCCAGTCAGGATTCACTCTCGCGCCTTCGCTCGTCAGCCGTGGCGGCAATTGTTCCTTCCCGTCCGCGCTCTGGTACATCGGAAGCCCCATCAGGATCGAATCCTGACCCACCAGCACGTTGTGACAACCCATACAGTTGTACTTCTGGACAATCCACCAGCCGTCCTGTACGGCTTTTTTCCCGCCGCCCGGGTTGTAACGAATGGACTCCGGGAGATTGGTCTCAACGCTGCCGAGAAGGAAAGTGGTCAGCGCGGTGACATCGCTCTCAGGGAGGTAAATGTTCGGCATGCGCAACCGTTCCTCGGGCGCTTTGACCTTCCCGCGGTCATAGATGCCGGGGCTTCGAAGCTTGTTCTCGAAGAAGCCCTTGTGGTCATACCAACCTTCTCTGCCTTCTCGGTTGATCTCCGAGCCAGTGATCGGATCTTTTCCTTGCATCGCCGGCTGTTGCAACAACGCGAAGTCCAGCCGCTCGATGGGCTTGCTGCCTTCCAAAGTGAGCTCGGTGCCGATTCGCTGCTCATCTTCCAGGCCCTTTATCTCGTGGCAAGCCGCGCAACCGTACCGTTTCACCAGTTGCTCGCCCCGCCCTTTCAGCGACGTGTCGTCAAGGAAGGAAGCGTTCATGTAGCTGACGCCGGGCCGCGTCTGTTGCATCAGGAATGTGGCGATGTCGTGCGCATCCTGATCCGACAGCCGGAAGTTCGGCATCACTGTCATGTTTTGTACTTGAAGCTCCCGGCCATCGACCGGGCTCTTCGAATGATCGTCATCAAATACGAACGGAAGACTCTTTGCCTTGTAGTCGGCGGGTGTGAGATCGCGCTTCAACGTGGGCGAATAAGGTGCAAGCCGCTGACGCGGATTGTGCACCCAGCGAACGATGTAGTCGTAGTTCGCTTTCTCGCCAACGCGCGAGAGGTTCGCAGCGAAGTCGCCGCCGATGACTTGATTGCCCATGTCGATCGCCTGACCGTTGATCGAATGGCAGCCGAGACACCCAATCGTCTTGAAAAGCTCCTTGCCGTGAGCAGCATCGCCCTGAGGCTGAGTGGGCAGCTTCACTTCAAGGGCTGATTGCCACAGAAACGCAGAGATCGCCTTGATTTCGTCGTCGTCCAGCCGGAAAGTCGGCATCTTGGTGCCGGGTCTGAAAGCCTGCGGGTCCGAGAGCCACACCGGGATCCAATCCTTGCGCACCTTGGCCTTGAGCTCCTTCAGGTTCGGACCGATCTTCTTTACGTCCTGCATCAGGTATTTGGCTTGAATATCAAACTCATCGATGCGCGCGTCGACTTGCGAGATCATCTGGCGAAGCGCTTCGGCTTTCTTGCGAAGCTGCGTCGCTTCTTCATCGGTGCTGGCGGCGTCGGCCGCCGCGCCTGTCTGCGCTATCTCGCGCTTGCGTTCATCGCGCTCGAGCTCGAGCGTCTTGATGCTCTGGCGCGCGTTCGAAAGCGCGTCGGCTTCCCTATCGAACGCTTCATAGCGATGGCACCCGGCGCAGCCCCGGACCTGAAACAGGTTCTTGCCGCGATTCAACACCTCTGCCCCTTGCAGCACGCGATCGCGGGTATGACATTGATTGCACCCGGCCTCCATGTTTTCTTTGTAATAAAGCGGCCAGAGCCAATGCTTGTATCTGCCGTGCGCCTTTTCGACCGAAGTCGTGCCGCGCCCGTTGCCGCCGTGACAGGTCGAGCACCCGAAGCGATCCGGATCGTGAGTCTTCAGCAGATCGCGGTTCGGATGCGAGACAAACGCAGCTTCGCCGTCCATGTCTCTCTTGCTGATGTTGATCGGCTCGCGAATTCCGAGATGGCACGATTCGCATCGATCGATGACGACCCCGCCGACGTTTATCTGTTTGATCTCGAACTTGAAGTTTTCGGTCTTGTCCTCGAGCTTTGCGACCTGCTCCTCCGTCAGGCCGAAGAGATGATCCTGGAGATAGACGTCACGTTTCTTACGCGTTGCCTCGACAGGCTGGGTAACCTGAACGCGTTCGGCAAGGAGTCTCGCTTTCTCGTCACGCAAGCTGTTGTAGAGCGCGTCGAGGTCGACAAAGGTCAGCGACTTCTCCTCTTCTTTACCATCGTCCCCGGTCATCTTGAACTCGATCTTCTCCTGCTTCTTCTTCTCGATCGCTTCGCGAATGCTCCTCTTTCCGCTATCGCTTCCGGAGACCTCCATTTCATAGGTCTTGGCAACGATCCACGAACGCGCGTCCTGGAAGGGCGCGGTTATTTCGTTGATTCTGGTATCAGTTTTTTTCACCTGAGCGTCGATCGGGTCGGTGCGCTCCTTAGCGGCAGCAGCCTCATCCTTAAACGCCTGATCAAACTCCTGATACTCAGGTGAGCTCTTAACTTCCTGTTCGAGGTTTTTCTGGCGGCGTTTGGCCTTTTTCAGATATTCCGAATAGTTGCTTACGAAGTCCTTCTGGTATCCCTTCCAGGGCCGCTGCCCGATAACCTCGTCGTAGAGCGACCAGATAAGGGTGACGACCAGCAAGAGGGACGATATCAACAGCGCGCCGCTCATCGATTGGTCGGCAATTGGATCGGGCGCAGGAGTCTCCGGAGCCCTCTTCTCTAGCTGCTCGCTTTGAGTCGTATCTGCCATCTAGCTCCCCTATATGTTGAACCACGGCGTGACCATCACGTACTTGATCCGGAATAATTGCCTGAGCAAGAGCTTCACGGGCATGCTCACCAGCACTGTTATCGCGAAGAACTGAAACACCGAATACTGCAACAGAGTCGTTCGTTCGAAGATTTTCTTTTCGAACTTGGTCCAGGTGATGAGGAGATGAATCAGCAGACCCGCGACCAGATAAAAAGCCCCCACAACCAGCAGGCCGAAGATTCCCTTCCACGGTTGAGAAACAATTCCAAACAGGTCCGGAAGATCGCGGTTGATCTCGTAGAGCTGAACGTTATGGTCCCACGTCTGACCAGGCCAGAACCAGACCCATCCAGGACCGCGGATAAACGTGCCAATGAAGATCAGCATGATCCACATTATGAAGCCCCACAAGAAAGCCCCAATCGCTACCTTTCTTTGACGCCAGGTGTAATAGCCCACACCCATCGGGTTTGAATCGAGATAAGGGAATGCCATCAATCCCACGATGATCAAGCTGGGCATCACTACACCGGCGATCCACGGATCGAAATAGACGAGCATTTCCTGTAGTCCGAGAAAGTACCAGGGCGCTTTCGAAGGATTCATCGTCAGGTTCGGGTTTGAGGGTTCTTCCAGAGGCGCATTCAGCGTGATCGACCATACGAACAGGATGACCGTCACGATGATTACCGCCAGAAACTCTATCCGGAGCAGATATGGCCAGACATGGAGCTCCCGCGCCCAATGAGGCTTCCACGGCCAGGTCTTGCGGTGGTGCGTCTTTGCCAGCTTCGGATCGCCTTCGAGTTGTTCGGCGAGCCGGTCATTAGCCCGCGCCTGGCTGAGCCCCAACCACATGAAGAACGGAACCAGAAAGAGCATCGCCACGATCGGCACGTTGTCAGGTGCTGCGGCGATTGTCCAAAGTTGTGCCCAATCCATGAAACCCTCCGCGTTTCTAGTTTTCAGTTTCTGGTTTAGGGTTGTCGCTGCCGTTGAACCAGAAACTAGAAACCAGAAACCAGAAACTAGCCAACCTGTTTCTTCACCGCCCTCGCTCCGGGCGCTCTCATCTCCGACTCAAGCTGAATCGGCGCAGGCCCGGATATGCCGCCGTCCTTGCGCACTCTCCAGAAGTGCACCGCAAGCAAAACGCTCACGATGACCGGGATCGCTATGCAGTGCCAGATGTAGCTTCGAAGCAATGCGTTCGCATCGACGATCGATCCGCCCAGCAACGCGAACCTCACGTCGTTGTAGGGCGACATACCCAGCTGCGGTCCGAACGGACCCTCATGTCCAAGACCGGGCGTTGCGCGAGCCATGTTCGTGCCAACCGTCACCGCCCAAAATCCGAGTTGATCATCGGGCAGCAGGTAGCCCGTGAAGCTCAGCAACAGAGTGAGCACCAGCAACACCACCCCGACCGACCAGTTGAACTCACGGGGCGTCTTGTAGGACCCGGTCAGCACTACCCGAAGCATGTGCAACCAGGTTGTTATGACCATCAGGTGCGCAGCCCATCGGTGCATGTTGCGAAGCAGCTTGCCGAACGGCACATCATTTTCAAGATAGATGATGTCCTGAAAAGCCTGGCCCTTCGATGGGTGGTAGTAAAACATCAACAGGATGCCGGTGAAGGTCAGTACGATGAAAAGGTAAAACGTGATGCCGCCCATCCCCCACGTGTAGCTGAAGCGCACCGCGTCGCGATTGATCTTGGCGGGATGCAGATGCAGGAAGACATTTGTAAGCACGCCGAGGGAACGCGAGCGCGGCGTCGGCTCGTGCTTGACCCGGAACATCGACTTGTAGATCTGACTCTTTGTCGGGTCCTTGAGCTCTTCGATCTCCTGAAGAACGGACTCCTTCTGCACCTTCTTCTTCAGAAGCTCAATTTCTTCCTTGACGTTTTCCTTGACACTGGGCGGGGCGTCATCTACGACGGTCACCCCGGCGCCGGTTCTCACTTCAGGCTTATCAGGTTTGTCGGGTTCCATTTGCTAAGCTCCTGACGGCGATGCCATGTGCGAAGACTTGCAATTCGGACGATAGCTGCTCAACGGCGAGTCCCGATTACACCGGGATGAACGCGCCCCCGTCGTCAAAGTGGCCCGGCGCCACCTCCCCCTTTGGCCACTCGTACAACCGAGCGGTGTCGACGATTATTTGCCCTGTGGGATCAAGCTCGACATGCGCTCGATCCATAGGCCGCGGCGCAGGCCCCTCGAAGTTTATGCCTTCGCTGGTATAGCCGCTCCCATGGCACGGGCATTTGAACTTGTTCTCGCTGGGTTTCCAGTCGGGTGTGCATCCCAGGTGAGTGCAGCGGGCGTAAATCACAAACAGCCTTTCGGCGTTGCGAACGACCCAGACGCGGTATTGCTGTTGGAACTTTGTGTCGACCCCAAAACCGAAATCGGTTGGATATCCGACTCGAAACACCGTGCTTGGTTCGAAGATAGTACGCGGCAGGAAAAAGCGGAGGAACATCAGAAAGTTCGTGGCGAGGAACGCGCCCACAGCCGTCCATATGATACGGCGGCGCATCGTGTTGACCGGATCGGGTGGCGCGCTGTCGACGGTCTTGGTCTTGGCCCCCGCGGAAGTTCCCACGGCGGGCTTAGCGGCGGCTTTAGGTTTATCTGGTGACGCTGACGCTTTCTGCGCCGGGGTTGTTGCTTTCTCTTCCGTTGCGGTTACTTTCTGCTTTTCCTCGCCCTCAGTGTTCTGGTTCGCATCCTGAACGGTGTCCATGCCGGAGGTCTCCACGATTCCGTCCATCATTAGAGAGACGATTAGTACGACGTGTTTCAACGAAGACGCGGGAGGCGCCTCGCCGACATATACTGTATGAATTTTGTTGAGCGTTTCTCACAGAACTGACATCCGGACTGCATTATGAAGAGACACGTATTTATCATTTCGCCGCAAAGCTTGTCAAGCATAGCCATGCCGAAGCAAGTCACTCATCTAACTGAAATTGGAACTTGATAAGCCTGGAGATTTGCCCCAGACACCGCTACATTGGCGGCTCGATGGAAAGCGGTTCATTGATGTTGCTAAACCAGATCTTGATATTGACTGGCCCTCCAGAAAGAGAAATCCGCCGCATGTAACCGTCCTCTTTGCCAATACTGACTTGCATCGTGCCTGTCTCGGAGCCATCGGTGACTTCGAACTCATAGGCAAGGGTCTCAACACCGTCAATCATCTGGCTCCCGAGCATTTGACCGGTTATTCTCACTCCCGATCTGGCGGTCATCTGCTTCACAAATGTTCGAAAGTCAAACCCCGCGTCAGATTGAGCGCCGCCCGCGGGCATCGATCTTACTTCCCAGCCTGCGGCGGTCTTCATGTAGAGCTTGCGGCCAATCTGGATCATCTCCCCATACGGTGAGGTCACGTGCATGCGGTCCGGTTTTACGCTTTCGATCATTGCTTCGCTCTGGCCCGTAGGCATGAATGTTTGCAATCGGGTCCGCAAAGAATTAACCTCGCTCATCCTGGTCAACATGCTTTGAAGCGTGGCGCCCGCGTTTCGGACGGGCGAGCCTGACCCACCAGTCCTGGTCACAACATCCTCAGGAGGTGAGGGTGCGCCGCTCGGTGACCGAAGGTCTTCGCTGGTGAGCATTGGCGCCGCGCGCCGGCGAGGTTCCTGGCTCTGAGCGCCAACCGTCAGCCCCAGCAGCACGAGGGTGCCTATAAAAGTAAGGCAAGTCGAAGTTTGCCTCATAGTATTCTCCGTGATAATTCGTGAATGGAAAACGCGAGGGCAGGCTGGGACAGGATATCCCTAATGCTGAACTGAATCAACTGTAGTTAAAACGCCTGGTCTCATATTCAGATCGACCCCGCGGAAAGAAGACCCGCACGGCTCGATCCCAGCGAAGTAGGAATACAGTCCAACGAGGAGCGTTTTTTCAAGCATAGAATTTCATGACGCTAGCCACCGTTATTATCTACACTCGACCGGGCTGCCATCTCTGCGAAGATGCCAAGGCTGCAATAAACGCCTCGAGTTGCGAGGGCGAGTTCTCATTGAAAGAGGTGAACATCGATCAAGACCCGGCGCTTCGAGCGCAATACGGCTCCGACATCCCGGTGATCTTCATCAATGGAGTAAAGGTGTTCAAGCATCGGGTCGATCCGATCGAGTTTAAACGTAAGCTTCGCCGCCTGCAGGGCGAGGGCGCCACCGGGAAATAAGGACGCGAAGGTACACCTAGTCGATCTGGAATATGTCACGTTCTGAGTTCCGACTTCTGCCGACGTGTCACGTTCTGAGTTCCGACTTCAGTCGGCGCCTCACGTTCTGAGTTCCGACTTCAGTCGGCGTCTCACGTTCTGAGTTCCGACTTCAGTCGGCGTCTCACGTTTTGAGTTCCGACTTCTGCCGGCGTGTCACGTTTTGAGTTCCGACTTCAGTCGGCGCTTATGCCGTCGCGTAAGTCTCGCCCAACGACCGCATTAACAATTCCTGGTTTTCCCAAACAAAGTCGTTGCGTTCGGTCATCAAGGAATTCAGGAATTCCCGGCAGTCCGGCAATATGTCTTCCTCAGACCACGGAATCGGCTCGCCCGCTTCGCACGCGTCGGCAACATCCTCGACCACGCGAAATAGAAGCTCGTTACTTGCCTTCGTGATGTCCCGCAACCTTTGCTGGTAGTCGCTCATCCCCGACAATGGAGGGAACATTCGTTCCATAATCGCCACTTCATTCCAGGCCCAGTTTATTTGGGGAGAGAGGGCCTTGTAGCCATGGATCCAACCGGTGACGTGAACCAGGTGGTTGAGAGCAGAACATAAGTCGTCTATGCGCGGATCCAGAAAATCATAGGACGGATTGGTCACATCTCCACGGAACCGCCCGGTTCGCACCAACTCGTCTTTGATCGGAGTCCCATCGTAGGGAAGCATTCGGCAGAACACAGCAGCCGCGCTCCCGTCTCCGGTAATCTTTCGTAGGAACTTAACATTGTCTCGCACGGTCTCGAAGGTGCTCGAAGGATCGAACATCATAAAACCAAACTCATACATCAATCCGATCTCCTTCAGGATACTTACAGCCCGAAGGTTCTGCTCGACAGTGATTTGCTTGTGGAGGACATCGAGTCCGTCCTCGGCGCCCGACTCGAGTCCCATGTATACCAAATAGAGCCCTGCGTCTCGCATCGCAACGAAGAGATCCGGGTCGACTGCGTCGGCGCGGCAATTTATCTTCCAGATGGCGCGGCCGGCCAGTCCCGTGCGGTGCAAGTGATCCAGAAACTCCATGGTCCCCCTGACAATCGAAGAGGTGACGGACTCCAAACTATGGCGAGCCCAATCCGTGGATCACCGGCGCCACCCCAAGGTTATGACTGACTCGTGATGGTTGGGCAGCTCTCGCTCGTTTGGAATCCGTCAGACAGTTAATCGAGCACGCGCTTTTCTCTCCCGCCGGGCGCGTGGCGCCAAAGAGTAAGCTCTCAGCCGTAGTGAGATTACTGACGGAACGGGTGGCGGCAGGCGCTATTTAATCTTGCCTAAAGCACCCAGAGTCTTGTCGGTGGCTCGGAGGTTTGCCTCCAAAACAGCCTTCCGTAGCTCCACTTGAATGACCGCCAGCTCGCGTAGGACTCGGACGTCGAGTTGGGGAACCAACCACGGTGGAATCGGATCCCACCAAATCTCCAGATTGTACTTTAGTGCTTCAGGCAGCGCTTGACCTTTCTGTTCGGGCATATGGAATTCCTCCTGTTTTGGTGTGAACTGCTCGCGCGAAAATCTGGTCTGGCCAGTCCTCGGGGTGGGTCTTGAGTAAGTCGTCCGGGAGAGCAGCCGGTTTTACGGAGGGAACGACTTTATGCGGCGCGCGGCTCAAGCCAGCAAACGCGCTATGCAATTGTGAAAGAAGCTAGTCCCACAACGTTGCTAAAAACCGCAGCATCCAGCGTGACTGTCTGGGGATGATGCCCGGCAAGCTAAACTGCAACGGCGGCATCATAGCTTTCTTAGTTTGCAGTCAAGCGCAATTGTGTGTTCGAGTACACTCGAATGATTCACGACACAAAATTAGAGCTTGGCAGGGAAGCCTTGATCACTCTATCCCAACCGGAGTGCAACTCACGCGGTCGCCTCGCAAGCTCACATCATCGATGTACCAACCGAGCCCCCTACCGTCCGGGTCAGTTGCGATTCGAAATCTGATGGTCACCGTCTTGCCTGCATAGCTGCTCAGGTCAACAACCACCTGTTGGAAAGCCCCCATTCGGCCTTCAACCCAACCAGGTTTTCCGGTGAGCGGGTTCGAAGTGAAATCCCTGATCGTTCCGTTGTAACGTCCCTTCAAAATCTTCGAGCCCAGATCTTCGAACTCAGCACCGGTCGATATCTCCAGCACCCCGCCATCAAATGAGCCTCCCTCAAACTCGAATGTATGAAAAAATACCAGTTGGAGGTTGCGCGCCTCCGCCGGTAATTGAATAGCGGTCGTATCGAGATGATTGTCGATGATCTTGGTGCCCACATCCGGTGTAAACCATGCGGTGGTTCCTGAATGGACTCGTTTGCCTGACAGGACCCACGTGTCGGTTCGCAGCTTTTTCTTTTTGATGCCGCTATTGTGTGTCCATTTTGATTCGCCGGTCTCAATGTTGTCGGCGAAGAATTCCGCGGGCGTTGTCCGTCCTATGCGAACGCTGAACGGAACCCGCGACACCGATCCGCCCGCACTGGTCACGTCAAGAACGAAGTTGATCAGAGTGCCGCACGGAACGCTTGAACTTATTCCAAACGAGAAGCTTGTTGAGTTCTCCCCGGTTTGTCCCGGCGCCAGGCTCGGGAAGTCCGCCAGATTGAGCGTCATACCAATCTGGGGAGTTGAGGTGCTAAGCCTTCCCTGACCACCACTGAAAACGACCGGAGAAAGATTCACGAGATTTATCTTCACCGCAACTTCTTCACCCGGGTCTGCAAAGGCGTCGCCACGCCCCGCGAGCGTCAATCCGGAGATTCCCATTACCGGGACGGTCTTTTTCTCGCCGTTGTAAACGACCAGCGCGAAGTCCTGATCGGTTGAATCTCCGTTACCCGGCAACCCGTCTCCGGCGATGTTGGTGGCGCCCACTCGAACGACGAATGTGCCGATGGCGCCGGCCGGAAGCCACACGCCTTCGACGTTGTTTTTGGTATCGGCATCGCCGCCAGGTTGTGAGTTTTGGCCGACAAAATTGTTGCCACGATAGACCTGGCCGTTGATCGTCATTTCAAGATCGAGGTTGTTCACCCACGGCGCCGCGCCTGAAAAGCCAGGCGCGTCGGTCCAGGCGAGAGTCACCCGAAACGGCTGGCCCGAATCCTTAACCTCGCCGGTGAAGACGAATTCCTGGCCGCTGTCGGTAAATGTGTTTGTCTGGTTGACGAAAATCTTCGGGGTATTGTCGAACGCGCGGTTCATATTCATCAGCCCCCACCCCTGTTGCTCTTGCGGAAGGTCGCCGCCCGCTCGCACGCCGGTCATATAAGTAGTCGTGTTGAGCAACAGCGCCTTGATGAGCGCCGCATTTGGCTGTTCCCCTTTGTTGATCAAGAACTGCCGCACAAGCGCGGCGGCGCCGGCCACCTGCGGCGTCGCGTGGCTCGTCCCTGAGGACCAGCTATACAGCGTCTGCCCGATTGGAAAGTAGGGCTTTCCGAATGCTTCACCGCACACGGAAGACCCGTCGAAATCCGGGTGCTGCGAAGCCGCGCCCTGAATGTGCGTTCCCGGAGCAGTGATGTCGGGCTTGACCCGGCCATCGTCAGTGTCTCCGCCGGCAGAGAAGAAGGCGATGTCCATCGCGCTGTCCGCATCGGCGTCCTTCACATTGCAGCCATCGGTCCCGTCTTTTCGCGAGTTCTCACCGGCCGCGACCGATATCACGTTTTTGGCGGTCCCGGGTGCGAGGATGCGCTGGAGTGAACCCGCGTTTCCGGCCGCAAAGCATATCGCCATCTCTTGATTACCCGGTTGATCGGGCGCTGCGTCACGAACGCGCGTGTCATATTCCTGCGAGTCGATTGAATAGGTGTTCGAAGCCTCACCCCAACTGTTCGATGAGACTCGGGCACCATCGCGATAAGCATCAGAGACAAGTTTGGTATATGGATCGATGAGATCGAAGGCCCCGTTTGATTGGAAAATCTTCGACGAACCGAGCAGGGCAAACGGCGCGATTCCCAACCCATAATTGAACCCACCGGCGTCGCGCGAGCCGTTGTCCGAAGCCATGTTCAGACCGGCGGCAATGGACATATTAATCGTGCCGTGTCCGCCAACGTCTCCCGGATCAAGCTCCGATGTGTAGTCCCGCGCATACAGCACGCGGCTTTGTTTGTTTGCGTCCAGAAAATCAGGATGAACTTTGTCAGCGGTTACGAATCCGCGATCGAATCCGGTGTCCGAGACATCGATTGCAAAATTAAACCCGGATGAAAACCCGTGAGCCACAAGCCACGCCGCGTAGCCCGGGCCCTGAGCGGCGGTCAAGTCGGTTGTCAACTGACCGGCGCTTATTTGAGCCGCGCGCTCGTCAGCCAACTGAGGTGGTGTCCAGGGTTCAATGTTGACGACGCTGGGCAGCTCTGCAAGAGCGGCTAGCTGGCTCGAGTCAATTTTCATCCGCAGGTTGGTGAAGTTGAGCACCCCGTACGCATCAACCAAAACACGCCTGGCGAGCTTTCTGGCCCTCTTAACCTCGGGATTGTCACCCGGGTTGCTTTCACCCTTGCCTAGGGCGAGCTGGACACCAACCGTCAGCTCACCTGATCGCTGGGCCATCGCTTCAACCAACGCCGGATGAATTTTGTTCTCTTCGATGAATGGGCCTTCCCACTGAACAAATCCTTCGCCGCGCGCTTCAGCAATCTGATTGCGGTGCATGAGGCCAGCGCGAGCGTTGGCATCGCCGCGGACGAGGTAGCCGTTGTTGGGGATGTAGGCGACTGGCTCGAATCCGCTTGCCTCGAGTTGCGCGAGCCAGGAACGCTTTACCGGCCCGACGAATTGAACCATGCGAAGCGACGAGAGGTTCTGAGCATCACTCACAGCTGACTGCGATTGCGCACCCTGCGAAGCAGCCGATCGCCCGATGCCTGCAAAGGTGCCCGGTGTTTCTTCCGCGGTTGTGTCAATCGCACCGGACCGAAGAAACAACACGTTGAAATCGTCGCGGACGCTTAGAGACGCATGTTGGTAGGCAGAGGCTGACAAAGTTGTGCTTTGTTCCTCGCTAGCGTTTCTCATCTGCGCTTCCGCGTCCCCGATTGCATCCTCATCCATCACCAACAGCGTGAAGGATCCATAGTCTGAGACTTGGATCGCTCCCGATGACTTCGCCTGGTTGAGGACTTGATGATCGTCTTTCGATACAACCACCTTGTGCAGCGGGCCTGAACTTCGATACGAACCAGCGCGAATGGATGCGCCGTGTTGCGTCGCGACGTGTTTCACCTTTTCAGTACCGCGCGATACACGACTCGCATTTACCGCGGATACCGATAAGACGATCACAAGCGAGATAAAACAAAATGCTAATCGCTTTCGCATTGAAACCTCCGAAGCAGCGCAGCGCTGAATCCGACCTTCAGTTTGGCGTTGGTGTTGAACAATCACCACGACGGGTCTGCAACAAAGTGAGGCACGTCTATTTGTAACTATCGATGCGGCTTGAAGGTGAAGCCGAAGAGCTTCCACTCACCGCTTTCATCCTGAAATGTTAGCGTAACCTGTCCAGTTTGCCGCTCGAACGCGACCTTATATACGGGCATAAGCATTCGGTCTTTGCCCTCCCCTTGAAAGGGCATGCTTAGTCGTTCATAGCCCAACGTCTTCCCAAAGGCCGCAAGCTGTTGCAGGTTTTCGGTGACGGTTTGCCGAGGCTTATTCTCTTTGAACTTCATCGATGCGTCCTCATAGATTAAGTCGTACTCTCCCTTGTCCAGCCGCTGAAAGAAGAGGCCCGCGGCCTTGTCGACATCCTCAATGGGAGCCTCGTGAGAGAGAACTGAGCACCCGGAAACCAACAGAGCTATAACGAAAGTGATGACGAGAATGATGAGCGCAACTATCTTTCGAAGCATCAATACCTCTGTCTTGGGGGTTTGATTCGACACTAAAAGCCGACGGAAACGGAAACAATAGCAGCAGAACGATCAAGGGAGCAATGAAGACGAGAGGGGTCAGGCTTGACTTCGTTGACATTTCATCAATGCTCCGTCAGTGACTTTCGAAGCAGTTTCAACTCTGAAGCCTCCCCACCACGCAACCTCGCCGCTTCTACTCTTTTCGTCACCGCTGACGCGTCTATCCCTAACGCCTCGGCCAATTCATGGTTGCTGATCCCTCGCTCCCTCCCCGCCACGATCACCGCCTCTTTCACCGCTACTGTTCTTCGGTTCTTGCTCCTACTGCATAGTTCAGCCCGACTCAACCCGCTCGACTCCTCAGCCGCCATCAGCAGATCGTCAACGCTAATCCGATTGAACGAGTCCCGGACCGTTAGGTGTTCGCCTACCCGGTGTCTTACCTCATCAAGGAACTCTTCTCCTCCGAGCACACGACCCTCGGTTGCTCGATAGTAGCCGTGTTGACTCGGGTCACTAAGGCTCGCCTCCACGAATCGAGTGTAAACTTCAACCGCTCGTTTCTTGGTAGCGCCGAAATGGTGGAGCACCGGCTCGGTATCTACCAGTCCTGACTTGTCCAAACCTATGTACGCTCGATGACCGCAATACTCGTACTTCTCGGGCCGCGTCACCAACTTTGCCCTCAGCGGATTCAAGTGGATGTATCGTACCAACTCGCCCAGATAGCGATCGGTCTGGCAGAGAATGGCCTTGTAGCGCCCTTGAAACAGGTCCGATCTTTTTGTACTTGGCGTTATGGTACTGGCTGTAGCTGGTCAGAACACGCTGCATGATGCGGCTAATCGGATCGTCTTGCATCTCAATCAGGAGGTGCACGTGATTGGGCATCAGGCAATAGGCGTAGAGATAGAAGGGCAGCTTCACTTTCTGCTGAGCGAGAATGCCGGTGAATCTGAGGTAGTCGTCGTGAGAGCGGAAAATCTTTCGACGATCATTACCGCGAGTGATCAAGTGATAGAGGCCCCCGCCGATTTCGATCCTTGGTTTCCGCGGCATAATGCCAGAGACTATCTCCCTCGTAGATCAAATGTCCAGAATGTCGCTTCCAAGCCTGACCCCCTAGTTCCTCTCCTCTCACCAAAGATAAACAACTCGCTCGGTCATCAGCACGCCGTCGGTATGGTGGGTCAGGCGAAGC
>JBASRM010000595.1:0-1705 GCA_049273835.1 Blastocatellia bacterium
TCGGACGAAAACGGAAAATTTGCATGGATCATGGACCCGGACAAAAACAAAGTTGAGCTATGGGAGCCGATGATTATGGACGAAAAGAATAAGGCGTGAAAATCAATGACTTTGTAATTCGCTTTGCGAATGTGAACGGCACCAGTTCGGCGTCGGCGAATCCGCTAGGTAATTAATATGACTGAAACCGGCGCACGAACGTTCTACCATGGCACCAAGGCGGACCTGAAGCCCGGGGACATGCTTCAAGGCGGGTATTCCTCAAACTACACGGAGCGGAGATCGCCATGGATCTACTTCAGCGAGACCGTGTTCGCGGCTGCCTGGGGAGCGGAACTGGCAAAGGGCGAAGGCCCGGGCCGGATCTACGTGGTAGAACCTGCGGGGCCGTTCATGGATGATCCCAATGTGACCGACAGAAAGTTTCCGGGTAATCCAACGAAGTCCTACCGCTCCAAGGACCCGCTGCGCGTCGTCAGCGAACATCTGGATTGGCAGGGACACTCCCCGGAGGAAATCCAGGCAATGAAGGACTTTATCGCGGATAAGGAGCCCATCGACGACTGAGCTGCTCTCCGTGTGGGTAGAGAAGTCAGGGCATGAACATCCCTACGAGCGGTCTGGCATTCTCAAATCAATAGGTTGGATTCAAAGGTCGGGCCGCCTAACAACATAAGAATTCGTGCAACAACGGCATGAAGCGGAGCGCGCAAGATGGCTTGGCCGTCGTACCTGAGACTCGGTGCGCGCCCCCTGATGCTCAGCGTTATGCGGATCTGGGAGGGGACCATGACGGAGAACACCTCGAGAAGCCAGACTGTTCACCGGTGGTACACCCGGCCGGTCTTCTTCGTGGCGGACGTGAATCGCGCGGCGCGCTTCTACGTCGAGACGCTCGGCTTCGAAAAGGGTTGGCACGAAGGCGACGGCGCAGGAAAGGTCTGCCAGGTCAATCACGGAGAGTGCGAAATCATCCTCTGCGAGGATGCCACGCGTCGAGACAGAGCGCGCCTGTTTATCGAGCTGACTTCTGAGGGACTCGCAGATCTTCGCCGTGAGTTCGTCGAGCGCTCTGTGCCCACCAAGGAAACATGGTGGGGCTACGACACGCTCCAAGTCGACGATCCTGACGGCAATGAGCTGCTATTCCCTCGTCCCGACTGAGCAACACGGCAAACGGTCCTTGAGAGTCACGATCACCGGCGACGGATGTCTTTCCTTGAAGCGCAGCACGACTCGCATCGCGATTTCGCATCGCTGGGCGTCCAGCAGGCTCGGCGCATTAAGGTACTTTCGCGCACTCATCGTCGCGTCGGATCGCGCATCTCGAAACGACCGCCTAACGAACGCTGAAGCTGACAAAGCGGCTATGGAAATGTGCGGCCTTTGGCCGCACTCTTATTGATCGCTTTGCAGCTTAGCTCGGGCGTTAGCGGTCAAGGAGGACGGCCCAATGCCATTCCCAAATCCGTCGGTGTCAGGCTAACTCCGGGTCGAAGCGTTCTGTCCAGACGGTTGCCCTTAGTCGCTCGAAAATCTGTTTACCATTATCGCTTGCCACGTGACTTGCCCTCAGCGAACCTAAGGAACCACCACTGTTCATCCAAAACTTGCCCTGCTCATTCCTCGTCTCGCAGGCCCGAGACGGCTGTAACTAGGTGTCGTTCAATGTTGGTATTGTCGATTGTGATTGGAACGCAGCTTG
>JBASRM010000542.1:0-8586 GCA_049273835.1 Blastocatellia bacterium
ATGTCTATGGTACAGACACAATCCAGCGACTTAAGGATGAGGCGTGCGACCGAAGAGGCAAGACGACTGGTTCAGATCCTCGATGAATTCGAACGTTTATTTCCGAATGGCTTCGGAGCGTTCGCGCGCGATATCAGAAACTGGTAAGCGTAACTCCCTCGATCTCAGTGCGTCATCGCTCGGTCTTTGGGCACAAGCCTTTGAAGCAGCCACAGCATCAACCATCCTGTCGCCGTGCCTAACAGCATGCCCGCGCCTATTCCAAAGGTAAGGTGTCCCATAATGTGTTTGAGATGATAGGGGTCTGCCGCCGAAATCGAGAACTCAGGCTCGGTGAAGACGTTCTCCATACCGCTAACTACCGAGAACACGATTGCCATAACGATGAGCACCTGTTCGAAGATGACCAGCAACAGGCTCGCGACCACCACGTTCGGGTAGCTGCCGAAGCCGCTTTTGTGGATTCGCCAGACGGCGATCAAGATCGAGAGCGACGTCGCGCCGGTAACGCTGAATAAGCGCACCAACCCATGCGGAGCCCCGGCGGCGTCCAGTATCCATCTGAGCGCCCACACCACAGCCATGAGAACGAATAGCGGAGCCAACATCCGAATGTGATCGCGCAGTCCATGTCCGCAAATAGTCATTGTTCCTCCGTGACGTTGGTAGCCCTGACCATCAACATCGTCATGTCGTCTTCGGGTACTTCGCCGCCCCACCTGCGCACTGCCTCGAGCACAGCCGCCTGGATCTCCCCCAGAGGCTTGGTCGAGAGTCTCTCAATCATCGCCTGCAAACGGTTCTCACCGAACTCCTCGCCGCCCTTCGATGTGGCCTCGGTTATGCCGTCTGAGTACAAAACCAGAAAGTCCGCAGGTTGTAACGTCGCTACGCCCGTTTGGAACTCTGAACAGGGAAACAGGCCCAGCGGCACACCGCCTTCACTCAACTGGCGTCCGTTAAGCGAGCCGAGCAGGATAGGCGTATTGTGGCCGGCGTTGACGTAGCTCAAACGTCGCTCTCTGGAATTCCATTCGCCATAGAAAAACGTCGCGAACTTGGATTCGTCGGTCACTTGATGCAAATGGTGGTTAAGCTTGGTGCAGACTTCGGAAGGGGGGATGCCGGTCTCGGCCAGCGTTCGCAACAACGCCTGGAGGTTAGCCATCAGAATTGCGGCGGAGATGCCTTTGCCGCTGATATCCGCTATCGCGAAAACCAGGCGGCCATCTGGGAAGTGCATCACATCGTAGTAATCACCGCTTATACCGCGCGCGGGGATGCAGACTGCCGCAAACTCCAAGCCCTTATCATCGGGCAACTGGCGAGGGAAGAGCGCCCTCTGTACCTCGAGCGCGAAACTCAGCTCGGCTTCTTTGCGAGCGAGTTGCCGCCGGCTGGATTGCAGCTCGAGCTGGACGCGATACAGTGAGACAAGTAAGACCGCTGCCGCCGTCGTGACGCCAAAAATCAATCCCCACGTCGCCAGCGCCGAGCCCTGTACGAGCCCTCGCCCCAGGAACAGGAGTATTCCCGCGCCCGCGAGAAAGGCTACCAGATAAATCTTGTCTCGCCCCTCGATGGTGAAGCCGGCCTTCGGTTGCTGAATTGTGTTTCCTACTTCCACGTGATATCCGCGACGTTATGATACGCGCCTCGGACATTATAGTCAGGTTTTCCTTAGACCCAAGCCGAACATAAACAAGCGCCTATGGCATTCGCACAGTTCCAAGGGGTGGCTCACACCAAGGCGCTCAAGTAATAGTGCCAGAGTATTCGAGCGGCGACCGCCCTCCAGGGTCTCCACGATGCGCTGATTTCTGCGAGCTCCCGCGAAGTCGGCCGGGTGCTCAGACGCTTGACTGCTTGCGCGGCCACCGCCAATGCGAGATCACCAGTCGGCCATATGTCAGGCCGGCGGAGCACCATCAACAGGTAAATGTCCGCGGTCCAGTGTCCGATACCCTTGACCTTGAGAAGCTCAGACTTGACGGTCGCGTCATCCTTCGATTTCAGTGCTTCGAGGTCAAGCCGCCCGTCGATAATCTCTCGCGCCAGATGGCGGCCGTAAGCGGCTTTCTGGCGGCTGAACCCGACCGCCTTGAGTGTCGAGTCATTTATTCTCAGGAACCGTCGAGGTGTTAACGGCGACGCAACCTGAAGCAGCTTGTTGTGCGCAGCCCGCGCCGACGCGAGCGACACCTGTTGCTCGAGGATAATATGAAGCAGAGTCGAAAACCCCGCTTCTCGCGCCCACATCGGTGGCACGCCGAAGCTCTTCACCACCTGACCGAGGTCTGGATCGCGCCGCGACAAGAAGCGGGTTCCGCGCAAAAGTGATTCTTCGCACAAGAAGGGCAGGGCTAGACCATCTTGATCTCTTCCGCGCATTGCCTCTGACTATAGCTACGGGAGTGGCAGTTCAGCCAGTTGCCGACTGACGAGCATTCGAGTGCGCTCGTTGCTCCATGACGCCCTCAATCGTTTCGCGTACCTGGGGCAGGTACGCCGCAAGCATGCCGAACTCTTTCTTGGGTAAGCTCAGTGTGTTCAGCGGGGCTGTACATCGAATCGTCGCTCCGCGGGTAGTCTCCCTCAGGAGCGCCATCTCGCCGAAGTATTCGCCGGCCCCCAGACGCGCGAGAATCGTTTCGCGACCGCCATCATCTCGTACTACCTCAGCCTGGCCGCTGACAATGATATAGATCCGGTCACCCAGGTCTCCCTGATGAAAGACCTCTTCGCCGGGCTCAAAGTGCTCCTGGGTTATACCCATCGAACCGGTGAGCTTCAACTCTACAAGCTCCGAGGGTAACAGTACGTCGAGTGTCCAGGAGACAGCGACCTTTAAGCGGCGGCCCCACCCGGGGAGTTTCATGAGATAGATCGTTCTCCACATCCACCAGGCAAGAAAGCCGCTGATATTGACCCCCATCACTTGAGCCACAGCCGAATGATGACCGAGGGCACCCATCTGGCCTAGCCCGCCGAACGCGAACTCGCTCCGTTTTCCGCCTCGAATCGCCGCCAAAATGTTGTTTGCCGCCGTGCGCGCCTGCCGTATTGCGTGCTGCGCGGTGGGCGGAGCGATGCCCCCGTCGCGCGTTGGAACCTGAGCGCAGTCTCCGAGCGCCCATATGTTTTCGGCGCCTTCGACTTCAAGAAAACTGTTGGCGATCAACCGGCCGTTCTTGCCTTTCGGCAGATCCAGTCTGTCGATGATCGGATGAGGCGAGCTTGGGACAGTTGAAACCAGTGTGCGGGTCGGAATCCTCTCGCCGCCAGCGAGAACGGCCTCTTCACCGGTTGCGGCTTCGAGTCTTGTGTTCAACCGGATCTCGACCCCTCGCTTCGCCAGGATGTTCTGGGCAAACATGGCGAGTTTCTCGGAGAGCTCCGGCAGGATACGATTCTGGGAATGTACCAGCAATACACGCAGTTCTCGAGGATCAATGCCGCGATAATTCCGAGCCACTCCGCGCACGAAGTCGTTCAATTCCGCCGCTACCTCAACGCCCGAGAACCCACCCCCGGCGACTACAAATGTCAGCAACTGACGGCGCAACTGGGGATCGTGGTCCTCGATGGCGGCTTCTTCAAGCGCTCGAATGAGATGATTGCGCAAATGCACCGCATCAGCCAGATTTTTGAACGGCATCGCGTGTTCTGGCAGGCCTCTAAGCCCGCGAAAATCAGTCACGTTGCCCAGCGCCAGAACAAGATGATCGTAAGATATGACATGGGGGTGAGGGCGAAAGCCCGGGCTGGTTGTAACCGTTCGATTTAAGAGGTCTATGGACTCAATGTCGCGCACGTGTAGATTCGTGCGCGGTAGCATGCGCCGAATAGGGCTGACTGTATCCAGCATTCCGATGCTGCCGGAAATCACCTCCGGCAGCATCGGTTGAAAGACGAAATAGTTCTCTTTGTTTACCAGGAGGATTTCGAAGTCGCCGCGCCGGCCCAGGGCTTTCTCAAGGTACTTTGCCGTGTAGATCCCGCCAAACCCGCCTCCGAGAATCACAACTCGCTTCCGTTTTTTGTCGCTCATGCTTCATCCATAAAGGGAAACCTTGAGATGCTGATCATCTCACTATGCTTTATCCCGGCGCGGCTTCAAGATATTCCCCTCAGGAGAACAACGCAACAATTTTCAGCTATGTCGGGACTCGATAAGGGGTGCGAGGGATGAACTATTTATCGGTGGGTTTGAATAGAGCCGGAGTTCAAGCCTGGTTTCAAATGCGAAGCTAAGCTTGAACCCGGCTAAGTACTAATCGAGGGGTGATGCAGGGTCAACCATTCGGCTTCTTGGCCGGCTGCGGCTCGGCCGGGCGTTCGTTGCGTCTTTGAAACGGCAAGACTGCAAGAGGGCGGGCATGTCCCTGGTGACAATCATTGCATACGATGGCGCCCCCTTCCTTTTTCAGGAGACCCTGTGAGTACTCGGTCATCATAAACCGAGCTATCTGCTTTCGAGGAGTTTCATCATCGAAGTCAGTCGTGTGGCAATAAGTGCACTCGACGCCCAGCGCCTTGGTAAATGCAACCATCACCTGGGTCAACCGTTCGTCAGGCATGCCCTTGAGCACCTGAAGACCGGATATCTTCTTGCCGATCGCTCCTTCGAATGCTGCCGTCCGCAACGGATTGGGTTGACCCTTATGGCAGTCAGTGCAGGTTAGCGCGCTTCCATCTTTGTGCTTCATTGCCATCGTATACTCGCGCATCATCAATCGAGCAACATTCTTGCGCGGTGTCTCGGCGGTAAATGGATTTATATGGCAGAAACTACACTCGACGCCGAGGGCCTGTGCGATTTTGCGCATCTCCTGCATGATTTGCGGCCTTGGCATTCCCTTTAGCACTTGCAGCGTTTCTGGCGCCGGTTGAGCTTGTTGTCCAGCGGGTTTCTGCTCGCCGGGTTTCTGCTGTTGGGTCTCAGGCGAGGGTGGTGGAACAGGTTGTTGGTCGGGTGAGGCCGGCTCTTTGGCATGTATCGAAGCTGCGGCCAGCAGCACGATCGAAAATACAACTACAAACAGCTTTACCTTTGCTGTTCTGTTCATTCTTTCCTCCTCCGGATGTGTCCACTGAGTCTTCCAGCGTCGATCCAATGCGGCTTGAAAAAACGCAGCGGCCCGGGAGAGAACGAACAGGTGCGTTATTACCCGCGGAGTCAACGAACTGGGATCGCTCTACTTCTTCTTCCCCTGCCAGGAGAGCGCGGAAGCCAGAGACCGCGCCTCGGGTGGCATTGGTACTGAGCCCTCGAGCAAAACCTTCCGAGGGTCAACGTCCTTGCCATAGAAGTCGCTGTTATCGTCCTTGTCTTGCCGGAGTGTCGCACCGTCCAACGACACCCCTGCGAACAATCCTTTGGCGCGCGAGTAGGTGAGTATCTCTGCGTCCATCCTGACATTTGTTTGCGCGGATGCCTGACGCCCAACCGGTCCCGCGGCCGCCGACGCATCGGCGCCGATCGTGAACTTGTCGCCAAGCAGCTTCTCTATGCCCTTGCGATTCATTATCAGCATGACAACGTCGATCTGCGTAAAACCAATCTGCAAGCCGACGCTGCCGCCTTCGATCGTGATGAACAACGGTGCGGTCCAGTTACTTCCTGACTTGCGGCACATGACAACACCTTTGCCATACTTGCCGCCGATACCCAGACCACCTTTCTTAAGGCCGGGGACAATCGCGATGCACTCGGCCTTTTCGAGCAGATCTTGCGGTATGCCCTTATCGGGCGTCCTCATGATTTCCTGGAAGACCTCGGTAGCGCGCTGGAGTCTTTTTACCTCGTCGTCGCGCTTTGCCACGAAGCCTGAAGCAGGGACCGCCAGCACGAGAAGAACTAGAGCTACGAGTGATTTCATGGTGCACCTCAACGTGTGTGATTTGTGTGAGCTGACAAGGTCCACAGGCAGCCACCGGTGTGATTCTTCGTGGCTGCCTTATCATCATACCGAAGCCCCGTCGCGGGTGCCACTGCGCCGGCGACAAAACGCCGAGGGTGAATGGCGGACAACGCGCCCCCTTCAAAAAGCCTGGCATGGGACCATCCTCGATTCTCCAGTCGCGATTTATCAAGTCTGCAAGCAAATCGTTTCTTGACTTAAGCTTCAAGTCTTCGTAGGATGACCATCGCTGCATCGTTCACGTCACCCAACTCCCCAGGCGACCGAGTGGATCGGGGGCCACGGCAGGAAGCTTTGAAATAGATTAGTCGCGGAATGCTGTAAACCGCGAAGCTTGTTCGCTGTAGTCTAGCAAGCCCCCGCCATCGACGGACATTGGGAATCGGAACTCAAAGGAGGCACTGTGGAAAAACCAACAAGGTCAGATAAAAACAGAATAGCGAAAGTCTCGGCGGCGTGCGTTGCGATTCTCGCCGCGCTAGCCATCGGTGGTTTAGCAAGACTCGAGAACAACGTGTCTGCGCGTGGCTCAAGACATGATAGCGACGCTCGGCAAGTCTTTATAAAGATCCTGTCCTCTCAATCTGCAAAGCGTGGTCGTGTTGCCATATTGAGCACACCGGCTTTTGACGCTACGAGCGTAGATCCCTCGACAATCACCTTTGATGCGCCGGTGATCACCAGGAAAAATGGCAAGGTTCGAACGTCAATTGAAGATGTCAATGGCGACGGGCTTCTTGATCTCGTCGTTCAAGTCGCCCTTGATAAGCTGGAAATCAGCAGCGAGCCGCGTAAACTGATACTAAGAGCCTCAATGGTCGATGGAAGCCTGATTCAAGGTGGAGATTGCATCCAATCGGGTGTCCCATGCAGCGACGAGTTTTCCGGCATACCAGAGACACCCGTTTCGGTTAAGCCCCAGGTAAAGCCGGCTGCGCCGACAGCTGCGGTCATCGTCTCGGCGGGGGCGACAATCGTCTCTGAAAGCTGCACACCGGCGAACGGCGCGATCGATCCGAATGAAATCGTGACGATCAGCTTCTGTATCCAGAATGTTGGCGATGCGAACACAACCAATCTCGTGGGAACATTGCAGGCTACCGGAGGGGTAACGGTCCCGAGCGGTCCACAGAACTACGGAGTTGTGGTAGCGGGTGGTCCTCCGGTTTGCAGAAATTTCACCTTCACCGCCGCCGGCACTTGCGGTGGAACCCTAACCGGTTCTATACAGTTTCAGGATGGCGCGGCCAACCTTGGAACGGTTACTTTCACCTTCACACTCGGAACCCAGGCCGTCGCCTTCTCGGAGAACTTCGATGGGGTGACCGCACCAAATCTACCGGCAGGATGGGTGTCCGCCTTTACGAACGGGGCGGCGAACTGCACCCCAACGGGCACGTGCGCTTTAGGAAACAATTGGACTACTGTGACGAGTCCCGCCGATACTGCGGCCAACTCGGCGTTCCACAACGATCCGAGCTGCGTTACGAATAACACGCTTGACACTCCCGGCATTCCCATCACCACCACCACCGCTGTGCTGACTTTCAGAAACAACTTCAACCTCGAAACCGGGTTCGATGGCGCGGTTCTCGAGTTCGCATTTTCCACCGATGGCGGCGCAACGTTCAACGCATTCAACGACATAGTTGCGGCGGGAGGATCGTTTGGCGCAGGCGGGTACAACGGAACAATCAGCGCCAATTTCTTGAGCCCGATTGCCGGGCGGCAGGCATGGACCGGTGACTCCGCCGGTTTCATCACGACTTCAGTAAACCTGCCAGCGGTGCCTGGTGCCGTGATCAAGTTCCGCTTCCGAGTCGCGTCGGATTGCAACAACAGCGGCACCGGTCAGAACATTGACACGATCAGGATAACCGACGGCTTCACCTGCACTACCTGTCCGTTAATTACATGCACTATCACCTGTCCGGCTAACATCACTGTGTCAAATGATCCAAACCAGTGCGGCGCCGTCGTCAACTACCCGGCTCCAACCACCACCGGCAACTGCGGGACGATCACGTGTAGTCCCGCATCAGGATCGTTCTTTCCGGTGGGTACGACTACCGTTACTTGCACGAGTACTGCCGGACCTAACTGCACATTTACAGTTACGGTGTTGGATACTCAGCCGCCGGTAATCACGTGTCCGGCAAACATAACAACCACGACGACAGTTTCCTGTCCAATTGTGACTACCAGCGGCCCGGTGAACTTCACAACAACGGCCAGCGACAACTGCCCCGGCGTCGTCGTCGTCTGCAACCCACCTTCGGGCTCGGTGTTCCCTGTGGGAACGACCACGGTGACCTGCACGGCGACCGACGCTTCAGGGAACACCGCTACATGCAGCTTCACTGTCTCAGTGTTCAGCGGTTGCTTGCAGGATGAAACCAAGCCGAACAACGTCGTCCTGTTCAACACGGTGACCGGACAGTATCGGTTCTGCTGCAATGGAACAGTGGTAGCGACCGGTTTCGGAGTACTGACGATCAGGGGTTGTATAGGGACAATCGACGATCTGAAAGGCAACCGCAAGGTGCATATCGAGTTTGACTTCTCAGCCCCGAATGGAAAGGGCGCCGGCACTGCCTTCCTTGCTCTGGACGGCTCGAGCACTCCAAGATGTCAAATCACTGACCAGGACATGACTGATAAT
>JBASRM010000551.1:0-4008 GCA_049273835.1 Blastocatellia bacterium
GAGGATGGTAGGTCTCAAGGTGTGGTTTCATACGTACGGCGATGCGCTCTACAGCCTACGCACGGGCGAGCCGGCCTTCGCGCGAACCGTCGGGGCGGAGCTCTTCGATTACCTTGCCACCCATCCGAAAGAGGGCGAGATCTTCAACTCCGCGATGAGCGACTTCGGGCAGGGGGTGGCCGCTGCCGTCCTTCAGGGGTACGACTTCTCCGATGTAGATACGGTCGTCGATGTGGGTGGCGGAAACGGATCGTTCATCAGCGCCATCCTCCGGGCCAATCCCCGGATGACGGGAATCCTCTTTGACCTGCCCCACGTTGCCGAGGGCGCTCGGAAGTCAATCGTAGATGCTGGGCTTACCAAGCGCTGCGACATCGCGGGTGGCGACTTCTTCATGTCGATTCCCGCAGGAGGAGATGCCTATGTCCTCCGATGGATCATCCACGACTGGAACCACGACCGAGCGCTGACAATCTTAAGAAACTGCCGCGACGCGATGAAGAGAACAGCTCGCCTGCTTCTTGTAGAAACTGTCATTCCTGCCGGCGACGAGCCGCACCCGGGCAAGCTGGTCGATTTCGTCATGCTGACAGCGCTGGGCGGCCAAGAGCGTACCGCGGAAGAATACGAGCGGCTACTGGACGAGGCTGGCTTCCGCTTGAAGAGGATCGTTCCCACGGCCTCGCCGATGAGCGTTGTTGAAGGGACGTTGAGATAGATGAAACCATCACCTTTGAGGGCGGAATCAAACGGGTAACCGTTCAGGTGGGTGAGCGTTAATAAATCGGCAGTGCCAGTCATTGTCGCTATGCTCTTCCAGCGCCGCCGCCATCACCCACTTACTTTAGGAGGAATGATGTCTTTTTTTAGAGCTAACCAACCCGTCGTCCTCGCCCCTGGTGAAGGCACTCATTTGGATGTGCTCGGTGACTTGATAACGCTTCTGGTTTCAGGGAAACAGACCAACGGTGCGTTCACCGCACTATCGGAGACTTCACCACCGGGCGGGGGCACACCACTACATACTCACCACAAGGAAGACGAAGCATTGTACGTTCTTGAGGGTGAGTACGAGATTCAGTGTGGGGATCAGACGGTTCGCACCGGGGCTGGATCGTTTGTTTTCGCACCTGGAGAGATACCGCATAAATTGACTAACGTGAGAAGGGCAGTCTAACAACAAACGGTTCGACCGGGGCGCGGCGAGCGAGTTTCGTATTATTCAACCAGTATTTCGCGCCGCGCCCGAGTCGTTCGGCAGACATGACGGGGATATGACCCGAAGTGATTGTGAGCGCGGGTGGCACTCTCCCGCTGTTCTAGGCAGCGCCGCACGGCTCCTGCTGGTGAGGTCGCAGTGGACATCAGCGGCGTTCTGGCTCATCGCATCGATTACTTGCGGAATCGCAATCATCGCCGCAATGACTCGCTGAGTTCTCAACATAATATGATCGTTCAACAGTTCGTCATCCAGCATGTGCTCTTTGGGTGGAACACTGACTGCAAACTCAGCTTCAGAGAACAATCCCCCGCGGACACCGAGCGCTGCACGACTGGCGTCGAAGGCTTGGACGACATTCTTGCTGGCGGTCTGCCAACTGATGTTTTTACCTTGTTCAGGGTGATCCGGGTTCGGGGAAAACGACACTGGTCTTGCGTGATTTACGAGTACTTTGAGCGTCACGAAGATCTAGTGACTCACCGCGGAATCGAGCTTCATAAAGCGGAAAAGGCGTTGCTCCGACTGTTAACGCAAAAGAAGATAAATAGGTCAGAAAAGGCTAAGTAACGAAGTTTGGTGGCCCTCAGGCAAGAAAGTAACAGCAAGAAACAGGCGATAGCGATCGGATTATCAGAGCTCGGAAAGAAGGGGGCAAGGTGCCTGGTAAGAAATCCTGAAAGAAAAAGTAAATCGACGTCTCTTTAAACCGTCTCTAACCGGGGCGGAGATGCGTGCAATTTGCCGATAAACATCGCGCTTTGGGCGATCGTTAGTCCAATTGGCTCGCTCTGCAGCCGAGCGGGATGGGTAACCCTTGAATCGCGGTCGATACCAGACTTCATTGCATCGATTCAGGAAGCAAGGATAAGAACCGGCTTACGAAGTTCTCCCGGCTAAAGCGCTTGGCGCGCGATTGCGCCGCTTCTCCCATCCGCGCTCTCAACCCATCATCCCGCATCAAAAGCTCAGTATATCCTGTTAACTCTTCCAGATTGCTCCACAGAAATCCACTGACGCCGTGTTCGACTATCTCGGGCTGGCCGCCCTTATCAATGACTACAGGAATGCATCCAGCGGACATCGCTTCCACCGTTACGATGCCGAAATGTTCCGAGAGCTCCGGACGGCATTCGTCTTCGCCGTAGCCCGCGGCGTGCCAGAATATCCGGGCTTCACCATAAAGTCTTTCGAGGCGATCTCGATCAAGGTTGGCAAAAACGTGAGCCCCGCAACCCTGTGCGCGGCGGCACACCTTCAGAAAGTATTCCTGATCTTTGACCGCGTCGCTCAACCCGCCAATCGAGAAGTATCGCCATTTGTTGTCTGGAGATTCCTGGAGCTTTCCAAATGCAGTCATCATCTCCAGTTGTTTCTTCGAATGCCCGGCGGTAGTAAACCTGCCAACGCTCAGGATGAAGTTCCGCTTATCGTGCGGCCGTAGACGGGAGTCTCCTGGCGGATGAACGACTTCGCACGTGACTCCCCAACGACGAGTCGTCCAGTCACGAGAGAACCGCGAGATTGTAGTCTTTGTCTGATAACTCTCCAACCGTCTGCGCCATTCCCAATTGTGATAGATAGACGAGAACCGTTTCGAAGGAGCAGTACCATTTACGGAGCCGCTTGATTCAAGGTGACTGGAGTACGGAGGCGAGTGGAAGGGGAACATCACCACCAGCACTCCTCTGCCGGCGTGACAGAAAGGCGGAAAACCGTGGGTGAAGTTAACAAAAAGGTCATAGGGCTCACTCAGCTCTCTCTGCCAGTCTCGCGCTTGTTTGTAGCGCCGCCACGGGTTATGCGTGGTCCCAAAAGAATAGGGCCTGGTGACGACAGACCGCATTTGAACCGCGCTAAGATCGGTACAAGAAATATAGGCAAGCCGCTCCCGGGTAACATCGGATCTATGGTGGATGATTGACACCTGATGTTTACGGGACAGCGCCTCGGCAAGCACCGCCACCGATACCTCGGATCCTCCGATCCCACCCTGGGTTGGCTCGTTATAGATACCTACTCTCAACTTTACTGGTCTCCGTTGTTTCAAACTATCGCCGCCAATTGGCGGCCTCCCCCGGCCCTCTTCAATGCGAGTTCAATTCTGTCGACCATATGATCAAACCTGAAATTCTCTTCGATAGTCTGGCGCGCGCGCCCGCGAAGTCTTTCAAGCAGCTCGGGATTTTCAAAGAGCCGAACCACCTGTCTTGCGCACGCGACGGGATCTTCCCTTGGAAAAATTAGAGCGTTCACACCGTCGATAAGGATCTCGGAGCTTCCGCCTGTGCTTGTTCCCACCACAGCCAAACTCGATGACATCGCCTCGAGCAATGTTATGCTGAACGGCTCCTCCCAGATTGCTGGGAATAGAAGAACATCGTGCTCTCTATAAATTGATGGGAGCTGATCTCTTGGAATCAGCCCGGTGAATCGAACATTGTTCTCAAGACCACGGGATGAGACGAGTCGGTGAATTCGGTCGTCATAATCGGGACCACCCACGATAGTCAGCATGGTCGACCCATGGGCCGGTTGTTCAACGAGCAGCTTCAGCGCTTCAACTGCTGTATGTACACCCTTGAGCTGAGTCAGTTGCCCTACATACAGCAACCGGCCAGCCTTAACCGGTCTCTCCCTGTATCGAAACCGATTTACATCAATCCCCCAGTGAATCACTTCCGCGCTTGAGACCTGTCGGTTTGCGGCTAACGCTTCTTGCATCAGATATCGACTGGCAAAGTGCACATTACTCAAATCCAACTCGACGCGCGGTAGCACACTCGAGA
>JBASRM010000553.1:0-3313 GCA_049273835.1 Blastocatellia bacterium
AAAAAATCCGCTACCCCTTTTCATCCGGCTCCGCGTTCTGAGTTCAGCCGTTAAGCTGCTAAGGTCGACCTGCAAGCTAAAGCTTGAACTCAGAACGGTATTTGGAGACGAGTCTTCTCATTCTCCCGCGGCTCCGACGCCCTTTCGAAGAAACTTGTTGACACGCAAAACGTGTCCGGTGTATTCTGCCGCTTCCGTTGTAGGACGTGGTGATTTAAGCAAATTGCTCCACGTAAAACATGTGCTAAACGGCATGGGAGATTTTAGGGCCCGCGCTGTTTAGCGCGGGCTTTTTGCGTTGTTCTTTCAGAATTTACGAACGTGGCGATTTCAGGTGACTTGCTCCACGTTAAAAACTGCTAAACAGCCCAGAGGGACTTCAACGAGCCTCGCGCCAGTTTGGCGCGGGGCTTTTTCGTTTTGAGTAAAGATGGTTTCTGGTTTGTGGTTTCGAGCTTGGAGAACCAGAAACTAGAAACCAAAAACCATAATTCAATGCCTAACTGTTTCGTCCACCGCCGGGCAGCGCGGTGAGGCGTTCCACTCACACTACGCGGCGTCCAAGGGCGGGATCATCTCTTTGACCAAGTCGCTGGCTAGTGAGCTTGGGCCGTGTGGTATAAACGTGAACTGCGTAGCGCCGGGCTGGGTCGATACGGATATGTCCGCGGCGCCTTTGAGAAAGCCGCGGGAGCTGGATAAGATCGTGGCCGATATTCCGCTGAGGCGAGTCGCTTCGGCAGACGATATTGCCGGGCCGATACTTTTTCTCGCATCCGATCTAGCCCGGCACATCTCTGGCGAGGTGCTCAACGTCAACGGCGGTGCGGTGTTATGCGGCTAGGGCGGTTTCTGGTTTGAGGTTTCTGGTCAGGATGGTGAAAGACCGAGACGGCCGCGAACCAGACACTAGAAACCAGAAACCAGAAGCTAATAACCATGATCGTAATGAAATTCGGCGGCACTTCCGTTCAGGATGCTGCTGGTATTAGTAGGGTCGCGGAGATCGTTTTGGGTCGCCTTTCACGCTCGCCCGTAGTCGTGGTGTCGGCTATGGCGCGCGTCACCGACACCCTGCTTCGCATCGCTCACGCGGCAAGGCAACGCCGGTTTGATAGAGCGTTAGCCGAGATCGACGAACTGCGCGAGCGGCATCTGGTCACGGTTCGGGAACTCCTCGAACAATCGCGCGAGCTTTTGAGCGCCGTCGAACAAGAGATAGCTATACGCTTCGCGGAGCTCGAGAACCTTACCCGTTCGGTAGCTACGCTGGGCGAGCTCACCGGCCGAAGTCAGGATGCGATTGTCTCGTTTGGTGAGCGCTTATCTTCCCTGATCGTGGCCGCCGCGTTCAGCGCGAGGGGAATCCCTGCTGATCTGGTCGAGGCGCGGAGTTTCATAATCACCGACGATACCTTTACAAGGGCTGTACCGGACTTACCTCAAACTCTTCGACGCGGCGCCGATGTTCTATCTCCGCTTGTTTCCTCGCACCGCGTGCCGGTGGCTCAGGGGTTTATTGGCTCTACTGGGGACGGCGTCACCACAACCATCGGGCGGGGCGGATCGGATTATTCGGCGGCGCTGATTGGCGCGGCGCTCAACGCTCAATCAATCGAGATCTGGACTGACGTCGACGGCCTGATGACCGCCGACCCGCGAGTCGTGGAAAACGCCCTGCGCATTCGAGTGATTTCCTTCGCAGAGGCATCCGAGCTTTCATACTTTGGTGCGAAGGTGTTGCACCCCAGCACCGTTTTACCGGCTGTCGAGCGAGGGATTCCGGTGCACATCTACAACACGCTCAACCCAACGTGTGAGGGGACTCTGATCGTAGCAACGCCTCGACGCTCGCGGAACCTGATAAAGTCAATCGCTTTTAAGCGCGGCGTGACCATCGTCAATGTAACCTCGACTCGTATGCTGATGGCATATGGTTTTTTGCGCGCGATATTCGAAGTATTCGACCGGCATCAGACCTCGGTCGACGTAGTAACTACTTCCGAGGTTTCGGTGTCGATGACTCTCGATGACACTGATCGGCTGGAATCGATTAAGCGAGATCTGAGCGGGATCGGGGAAGCTACCGTCGAGCGCGAAAAGGCGATCGTGTGCATTGTCGGGGACAATCTTAAGTTCACACCGGGAGTGGCCGCGCGACTTTTCAAGGCAATCGAAGGCACTAACGTGAACATGATCAGCCAGGGGGCGTCGGAAATAAATTTGACCTTCGTGATCGACGAAAGCGAGACGGAACGGGTCGTTCGCTTGTTGCACGATGACTTCTTCGCCGAAGCGGATGCTGAAATATTCGCTTGATTTTAATCAGAGAGGACCAGCCGATGCCCCGCGGCGCAGGCTCCGTCACCGAGCCTCCTCCTCTTCCTGAGTTGTGACCGGCGCGGCTTGTCCTCTATAATTTTTCTTCGAATAGCATCGCTAATCCAGATCCCGAGCATCAGACCCGTCGGAGGTTCCCCGAGGCAGATGACCCGATCACCATCGTTTCGCAACACCCTTGCAGCAGTCTGCCTCCTGACCGCGGTCGCTTTCGCGCAGAAGCCGGCGCCGCCGCAGCGCCCAGATGATACGGCGCAAAAGATCGGCGTGCTTGAAGTGCGGCTACCGATTTCGGTAAAGCAAGACAAGAAGTTTGTAAGCGGGTTGACAGTCAGTAACTTCGAAGTTTTTGAAGACGGTAAGCGTCAAAGAATTGAGAGATTCGTCGCGCCGAGCCAGTTGCCTCTTAACATTGGTCTGTTGCTCGACACGAGTTACAGCGTGAAGCTAAAACTACCGTTCGAGAAAGACGCAGGGGAGGACTTTGTTTCAACGGTCACCACTTATCGCCGTAGAGACAAGGTCTTGTTGGCGACCTTTGATTCGACGGTCGAGCTTCATCAGGACTTCACCGACAACCAGGAGTTGCTGATTGACAAGCTCAGGAAACTCAAGGCCGGCGGCTATACGAAGCTTTATGACGCCGTCTATCGTGTGATCGAAGAGAAGATGGCTACGCTTCAGGGATCGGAAGCGCGGCGTATCATTGTGATCCTCTCAGACGGCGAGGACACCGCCAGCGAACACACGCTTAAGGACGCGATCGAGATGGCCCAACGATACGACGTGACCATCTTCGGCATCAGCACGAAAAACTTCAAAGGCATCGAATCCGGCATGGTGGAAAACGTCGAAGACAAAGAACTGCGAAAGCTTTGTGAGGAGACCGGAGGGCAGGTCTTCCTTCCTGCGCGCAAAACTGATTTGTTCCGCGCGTTCACACAGGTCGCGCTGGATTTGCGGCAAGAGTACG
>JBASRM010000555.1:0-1567 GCA_049273835.1 Blastocatellia bacterium
TTTATATACTAAGCTTCCGCGGATGAACTACTCTTAATTCTTCGGTCTTCCCGCAAGACGAAGCGTAAGAGCAGCGGTGAATGCGTCAATCTGTCTGAGAACATAAAGCGTCCAATTAATTCAACCAGACCTTAGCCGGCAAGCGGCTAGCTCAGCTTATTCCGAAGATCACGTTGCCGGCCGATTATCAGTTCGGGGACACCTACATTACGCAAGACCTGCGCGTGAGCCGGTCGTTCATCTTTTACGAACGGTACAAACTGGTGTTAATCGGCGAAGCGTTCAACCTCTTTAACATCGCCAACCTGTCGGGCTACAGCGGCAACCTGGCAAACGCCGCGACGTTCGGACAGCCAACACGCCGTTTCGACCAAGTCTTCGGCTCCGGCGGCCCGCGAGCTTTCCAACTGGCGGCGCGGGTCAGTTTCTAACCCGTCTCGCCGAAACACACAGCGCTCGGGTTGCATTAGTAAGTTCCGGGTTCCTCGCGCGGATGCCGAGCGGTGTCGTGAGACTCTCTCGCGATACGAGAAGCCGAAAGCAGAAACCCGTAAGCACGGATGAAAAAGCTTTATGGAGACCTCCTCAGAGTCAGTCAGTTGTTGCGTCGCGTGAGCAACGGCGACAAAGAGCCCTTGACCAGTTTACGGTGAACTGCGCAAGATGGCGCAGCGCTATATGACGGAGTACGGCGCGAGATGAGCCGATGTCCAAATCATATACGTTGATGATCAAGATAGCCGCCTTTGTCCTAACCATCTGCGGCGTAGCTGTGATTGCGGCGGCTCAGGGGCGAAGCTGGGTTATACAGCTCGAAGAACCTACAGGAATCGAGCGGCGCGACGGCGAGGTTGTGCGCCTCATCACTCGCTTCGCCATGGGCGAGGCTCGCGCAGGGCAGCTGCGCGTGCTTGATGATGAAAGCCGTGAGCTACCCGTTCAGGTCGTCGCCGCCGACACTCACCCGGACGGCTCGATCAAGTCAGCCGAAATTCTTTTCCCGGCCACTTTGATACCGGGCCGCGTCCCGCGCTATCGGCTTCTGGCATTGCCGCTCGCGCCAATCCCCCGAAACCCAGGAGAGAGGGGCGGTGATTACCAAACGGACCTCGTCGTGCGTCGTCTGGGTACGAGTCGTCTCGAGCTTGGAAACAGCCGCTTCGGCATCATCATCAATCTCGGGAGAGACAACACGACCCCGGCGATTGTTGAGGCATACAACCGCACCTCGGGCGAGCATCGCATGCTCAACCTCGTCGAAACGACACCGGACCTAAAAGAGGCGCTGCCGTTCGGCACACGAAGCGCCGGTTGGGGAACCGCCCTAACCAACGTCGCAAACGCCGCGCGCACGTCGGGATTCACTGGCGTTGATGTGTTAGAGTCCGGCCCGTTGCGCGCTCGGGTTCGACTCAGAGGAGCGCGTTTCGGAACAAACGCGGAGGAATGGGAGTTTGAATGGTACGCTAACAGCCCGGTCGTGGTGTGGCGCGGGCGAACCGAAACCGGAGCAGGAAACTATGGGTTTTTCTTTTCGGCGCTTTCGGCTTTCCCTTATGAACCCCTC
>JBASRM010000557.1:0-5333 GCA_049273835.1 Blastocatellia bacterium
CCCACCACGAAGGCCTTTTAGAAAGACCTCTTTCAGTGCAAACGCCGCTCGCCCCGCGCCTAAGCCTCGATACGCCATTTCGCCAATCGCATGCAGGAAAAAGGGGAAGTAGTCGATAACGTGGCCAATCACTACCAGGCCAAAGCGCAGCTCATCTCCAATTTTGAACTGTCTTGGCCGGTCGGGGAACACAACCGAACTCACTACCGTGGCAGGCTTTGAGATCTCACCCCGCGGAACCGAAGCCCGCGCGTCAACAACAGCTTCCGCGTTGCTGAATCTGTTCGCTTCCGGTGACTTTGTTTGACCGGAGTTCGCAGACTGAACCGCAGAAGCCGCGGACGTCGCCACCTCCCGGGCGTTGGCGGCCGCGACTCGCCACACCCGCCGAACAGAGCTCTCACTCAGCGGCCGTTCAATGAGGAAGGGCAATGGCGCCCGAGTTTGCCCGCGCAACTCCTTGATCTCAGGCGGAACGGGCGTCTCGAACAAGTATGGATAAGCGGAGCTCCCCACTAAGAGGCATCGGCGGCTTGCACGGTGCTCGACTACGCAGGCAGCGTCCTTTAACGCAAGCCGCAAAACGCCTCGCAGAGCCGAACGGACATAAAAAGTTAGCGTTGTGCGCTCAAGCGCGCGCTGGGTGACGCCAAAGCGCGCGATATCCAATCCGTCGAAGTCCTGACACCGCTTAGGCGCTCCTTGCGGTACTTCCGATTGCGAAGTGTCGATATCTGGTTGTTAACTTGAGACCGGCGCAGGGTCGCGAGGCCAAGCCCGATCATTCATTTCGCTAAGAGCAGGCTCGTTACAGGCCGTCAGGTCGAACGAGTCCATCTTCAGTAGGTTCGTTCAGAGCTGTGTCTTGATCCCCGGGACTTCTATTCGAGATCCCAAGACTGCGGCATTCTACATGGAAGCATGCTTCCATGCAATAGGGAAAAAACATTACAGAAGGATCAGGGGGACTAGAAATAGGGCCTCGGGTGTGCGATGCCGATGGGATTCCGGCCCCTCGGATAGGATTCGCCTTAACCGGCTTCGCCGCGCCTGCTTATGTAAAGTTAGCCGGTATCCTAGGTGACGGCGCAGCCGCTTTATATAGCGAAGGCATTCCGAGGGCGGAGCCCATCGGCACAGCAGGGCGGCACAGCCGAAAACGTGCTAAGGAGAGGCCGTCCGTGCGACGACACATACCTTCTATCTCTCCTTGCGAATCAGCCTTCCCAACGCCTGGCGATCCGGGGCTAAAAGCTCGGCGATCCGCTTGTGGTTGACATCTGCGACGATGATTTGGCCAACCTCGGTATTGACCTCGCTGAAGATGCCGTGAGACCTCATCTTTGCGACTTGGTACTGGTTGTCTTCGGTGGGAGTGACGTAGTGCACTGAGTCGGCCTTGAAACGATGCACCAGGAAGAGGTGGACGAGGGTCATCAGGCGCTTTTTGCGGAGCGACTCCGCGAAGGTGTTCTGGTCACGTACCGAGAGAATGCTCCGCCCACGCCGATCGTGGATGGGTGCGACTACCACGTTGGCGAGCTTCTCCTCGCTCTGGTCGTAGACTCCCAGCTCGAGCAACTCCGAGCCGGCCCGGTGTGGCCGGAGCTGGACGCGGAGACCACCGGGGAGATCGTAGTATCCTGTCCATATCGCCAGCCACTCCTCGAGAAGCTTCCTGGGTACCTCGGTCTGTATCAGATGCTGGTGTTGAGTCGAACCCTTGCCCATCGCCATGGTCGTCGCTGTCCGCCCCGACGTGGCGGCCAGCGCGGCGTCCCCTCGCGGTCCGCCCACGAGAGTCTGGGGAGTGCGGTAGGGAGACTCGACCATGCGGAGTTTTCGTTGCAGGCGGGCGAGGGCCAGCATGCCGTCCTGCCTGAGCGCGGTAGCGAACTCCTCGGCTGCAAGGCCGTCGATCTGGTGACCGCCGTAGGTGATGAAGTTGAAGACGAAGCCAAGCGTGCCGAGCTCCTCAGGGAAGCGGCGCATCTCCTCTTCACTCATCCCGGTGGTGTCCCAACTGAACGACGGCGAGAGGTTGTAGGCGAGCATCTTGTCGGGAAACTCGGCGTGAATCGCCTCAGCGAACTGGCGGGCATCGGCGAGGTCGGCAGTCTTGGTCTCCATCCACAGCAGGTCAGCGAACGGCGCCGCGGCCAGCGACTTGGCGATAGCGTAAGGAATACCACCGCGCACCTGATAATACCCCTCGGGGGTTTTGGCCGTTTCGCAATCCCACTCGATGTCTACGCCGATATCGAGCGCCTTTTTACGCGCGTCGTACAGCGAAGCGCGAGCCGCGAACTGTTGCCACTGCTCCGCGCTCATCTCCACCGGCTCATCTTCGCTCTCGCGAAACTTGAGCTCCTCGGCAACAGCCTCTCCGAAGGTCTGGAGGCGGGCCTCGTCCTCCCACACCTCGAGGAAGCGATTGGCGATCCCGTCAAAGGTCGCGTCAAGCGAGGTCTTGCCCTCCCGGTAAGTCGCGGCGGCTTCCGCGGCCTGCCCCAGGACGCCGCGACGCTCGAGCCAATCGGTCGCAAAGCGGTGCTCGTCGGCTGCGATGGCGTAGAGCAGATGGCCGTTGAGCTCGCGTACCCCCAGTTCGTAGAAACGCTGGATCAGCGACAGGAAACAGGCTTTGTACGTGGGTACGTCCGGGTTGGTGACGCCGATAAGGAACGGCTGATCGCGTTCGTCGCCGCGCCCGTCGATCAGGTTGCCCGCCTCGGCGTCGGTGCGCGCGACTATGATTCCGGGAACCCCCATAACGTCCAACTGGAAGCGGGCTGCGTTCAGGCGTTTGTTCTGCTCGTCCTGCGCGACGAGCACCTTGCCGCCCTGGTGGCCGCATTTCTTCGTGCCGGGGCGTTGGTCTTCGATGTGATAGCCGGGCACGCCGGCTTCCACAAATCGCCGGATCAGGTTGCGCACGTGTGGATCGCCGCCGTGGCCGGTGTCCGCGTCCGCGATGATGAATGGCCGGAAGTCGTGGACCGGCGTTGCTGCGCGTTGCGCCTCGGTCATGCGAGAGCGCAAGTAATGCTGGTTGCGATCGGCGGTGAGCAGAGCGCGCACCAACATCGCAGCTTCGTCGGGCACCTGGCTTAGCGGGTAGCTGGCGAGATCGGGCCCGGGATCCTCGCTTGTTCCGCCCTTCGCCGAAGTCGCCCAACCGCCGACGTAGATCCCTTCGATTCCCATTCGTTTCATCGCCACCGCCTGTCCTGGCGAATACGGGCCAAATGTGGTGATGCTCTTGCGGTCTCCGAAAAGGTCGCGCAGGCGGTCGTAGAACGCTGCCGCGGCCTCGCGGGCGACGGTGTAGTCGCGGGCAATGGTCCCGCGCTGCTCGACGACCTGGCGCGCGGTATACAGGCGAACGATCCCGGAAAAGCGAGGGCTATCAAACCATTGCTGAGTCTCGGCGACTTCTTGCTCAAACGAACTCATAACGGGACTCCTTGCTTCAGACGATAAAGTCCTGGTTCTCGGTGATCCGCGTCCCGTCGCGCTCGAAGGCCTCGACGTATGCCTGGATGCGGGACCTGGCGGTGGCGAGGTCGTGGATTCCAAGGTTGAGATTCAAGAGATCGATATACCAGGGCGGCTTGACCCGGTTGGTGACATACGTCACAACAATCTCCCGCGCTATGGGCAGTGTGGTGGCCTTCGAGTCGTCATGCACGTCGCGATCACGCGCGCGCAGCAGCTTGTCGTACTCCTCTGCGAGCAGGCGCGCGAAGAGAGAAGCGTCGAATCTTTCGCCGGCGCGCGCGCCGGTCTCAGGGTCGTCTCCGGTAAGCCGCGCGCCCTTCTTCAGCCACTCCCACAAGATGCTCAGCCGAATTTCACCGGTCGCCATGTCCTCCATGAGATAGAGCACGTCGTCGTCACCGAAGAAATCCGCCGGTTTGAGTGCCGCGGCTTGAAACCCCTGGCCGAACGCGTTGCCGTACTGCAGAGCTACGCTCAACAGATCGCGGGCGCCGCGAACGGTCCGGGGCGCCGGCTCGAGCAGCACCAACCCGTCGGCATCATCGCGGGTATAGGTCAGCAGCGGGAACTCTCGGCCGAGCTGATTGTCGGCGCCGGCGTCCTCCCACACCGGGCGGACAATGTGCACCATCTTCCAATGCGCGACCCACTTGCCGCTCGCTCCGGCGCGCTGCTCGCGATCGGCCCCGGCCTTCGCCTTCCGCATGCCTTCGGTGACGCCCGCCTCGGAGCCGACCGGGATGTTAGGCTCCATCCCGCCCTGCCACAGGGCATAACGGCCGTTCTTATCCGGCGTGTTCACGGCTCGGCGCACCCGGTCCTCGTAGTTGCGCATGTAACCGTAAGTCATTCCAATGGCGTCGATATTTGGATTGATGAAGTCCGCGTCCCATGCCATCGCATCGGCAACGCTGTTGATGTAGTCCCAGCGCCCGGTGTTAAAGCCTACAAAGTGTCGGCCGAGGGCGGCGCGGATCTCCATGAGCTGGAAGGCCGCTTCGATTTGCTCGACCAGGACATATGCTTTGATCGTTCCCACCGCAATCTCAAGGTACCGCTCGAGCGCCGCCAAAATGTCGTTCCAGAGCGCCGCCTCCTCGGCGGTCTGGATTTTTGGCAGGTAGAGAACAATCGATGCGCCGGCTTCACGCAGACGCTGGTGGTTGTTGACCACGTAAAGCGCAAGATCGACTATCGATGCGGAGAAGCCCGCGCCGTCCGCTTCGCGCACGTGCCGGTCGTCGAGGTGTAGGCCGCGAGCTCGGAAAATCTTGGTGGTGAAGTCGAGCTGTTGTAGCCAGTCAGCGATGATGGGCCTTCCGAAAAAATCCCGCCCCCACTGATTCATCTCCGCGGCGACATTCTCGGCGACCCGCAGGAAGCGTGGGTCTTTTGCGATCGCGAGCAGCAGATTGCGCTGGTTGTCGAGCGACATTGTATCGACCTGACCCAGGGCGTCCTCGCCATCAAACATCCAGCCGTCGGCGCCCGAGAGTAGCGCGTAGCCGAGGTTGCGCAGGCCGATCTCGGTGCTCGCACGCGGCCTGGCGGCTGGCCCGGTGCCCTGGATCCACTGGCGCCTCAGATCGCGCGGGATATCGCTCCCTTCGAAGTTGCCATCGCGCGCATCCTGAACTCGAATCTTCGTGCGAGGGATCAGAGCCTGGGGTTCGAGGAAGTCGATGCGCCGCCGGTCTCGCTCACGCCCCAGTCGCCGCGCGATCCGGCGTGTCATCAGGTCGCGGCGGTCACTGTTGAACGGCGCCAGTACTTCCAAGGCCTCGAGTGCCGGCGGAGTATAGACGTCGGGGTACGCGTTCAGAGTGCTATCG
>JBASRM010000558.1:0-9225 GCA_049273835.1 Blastocatellia bacterium
GTTATAGTTTGGCGCTATGAATCAGCCTGAATCGCGCGTTTCGAATCTTACCGAAGTAATCCGCAAGACAACATTCGTCGAAGCCTCGCGTCTGTCGAAACGGCTCGGTGTCGACCTCACTATCGCCACCGAAACCTTTCAGCACACCGGCAGCTTCAAGTTTCGCGCAGCGTACAATCTCGCTTCGAAGGTTAGTCAAGGCCAGATCATCGCCGCTTCATCCGGCAATTTCGGTCAAGCGATGGCCTATGCCTGCTCGCTTCTTGGCAAGTCGTGCATCATCGTCATGCCCGTGACTTCGGCTCAAGTGAAGATAGATGCGGTGCGGGAGTTCGGCGGCACGGTTGACCTGATCGACGTCAAAGAGAAGAGTCGTTCCGGCCGAGTGGAAGAGCTCGCTCGAGATAATCCCGACGCCTATGTCGCCAGCGCTTACGACGATCCGCTGGTGATCGAAGGCAATGCCAGCCTGGGGGCCGAACTGGCCGCACTCGATTTCGATTTCGTTATTGCTCCAGTTGGAGGCGGCGGGCTCACTTCAGGAATCATTACCGGGCTTCGCGCTCGAGGCAGCGATGCGAAGGTTGTTGGGGCTGAGCCTCTAATGGCAAACGACGCGGCGCGTTCGCTTCGGGCCGGGAAGATCGTTGTAAACGAAACGGAGCCTCAAACAATCGCCGATGGTGCGCGCACAGTAAGCGTCGGTCATCACAATTGGGCGGTGCTGAAAGACGGACTGGCGAGAATAGTCGAAGTCCCCGAAGAGGATATCAAGAAGGGTGTTCGGTTGCTGTTTGGGCTTGCGAACCTGAAGTCGGAGGCGACCGGAGCGCTCTCGGTTGGCGGGCTGTTGACTGAGCCCGACCGCTTTCGCGACCGGCGGGTGTGCTGTGTGATTAGCGGCGGGAACGTCGACCCTGAAGTGTATCGGTCGATCCTCGCGAGTTAGGCAGCGGATGCTATTTCGGCGCGAGTTTTTCGCACTCCTCTCGCTCTTTGCGTGCTTGTGCTATTCGGGCGCTTCGTTGACGGCTCTTTAGATACTTAATCCCCCGAACAGCGTTCCTGTATTTCTGTTTGCATAGCTTGAGCGCCGCGTGACGTTCGTGGCTTTGCGCTAGGGCGGCGTCCGGTGCGAGCACAACTGCTAGCAACAAACAAAGAAGGATACTGCGAAGAAATTTTTGCATCTCTGATCTCCTTGCCAAGCAATAAGCCCGGCGACGGATCAGATCCTATCGCCGAGCTTAACGATTCGATCAGACATGATGCACGCTGGACGTGCACATAGCCAGCGTTGTTACATCTTCGGAGCTGCTTTGATGCAGTCAGCTTTCGCTTTTCGGGCCGCCGCTAGAGCATCAGCCTTGGCTTTGGCCGCGGCCTTCATCGAGTCCGAACGCTCTTTGCCCTTCTTGCCTTTTGCATCCTTGAGTGTCGTCGCGTGAGTATCGTTGGCCGCCTTTACGGCTGCCGTGTAGGTCGTGTTGCACGCCTTCACCGCCTCTGCGTGCGCAGACATTTTAGCCGCCGGTTTCTTGGCGCCGTTCTTGTTCTGCGAAGCAAGCGAGGCGGGGGCTGCGAGGCTTAACGCAAGAGTCAGACACAGAGCTGCGGTCGTTAGTACGCGTTTCATCCGATTTCCTCCTGAATTTATTCGGGCCGGGAGCGCGGGCCCGACAAACATCAGTTTGTCGATTCCGCTTCCAAAACTAAACGTGATTCAGCGACAAACTGAGTTTGCCGGATTTACCGCGCCCCAGGCTAATTGATTATGGTTCGTGCTGCTGGTACGAGCCTGTGTGTGCAACAAGCGCGCCACGGTCTGAGGCACCGCGCTTCAGGGTTCGCTCTGGAAACCCTTCAAGTGATTGGGGTTGCTGGGAGGGATAAAAAAATAACCGGGGCTGACCTGTGGCAAGATGGTCAGCCCCGTCAATTCAGCCCCATGGATCCATGAGTCTGATCTGATTTGGATTCTCGCTCAGATCAAACCAACAGTCGAACTTCAGAAGATTCTGCGTTTCTCGGTTCTGTTCTTGTATAGCCAGAGCCCGGTGGCGGCAGCTGCACCGACGGCGGCTCCAATCACCGCACCCTTTTTTCCCTTCACTACGCCGCCGGTCACGGCCCCAGCTCCCGCGCCGACCCCGATAACCGTGGCGGCTCCTCCGGGTCCTTCCATCCACCGGTGCTTCACGTGGTAGTTAAGGATGCCCGGACCGTCGAATAACACAACACGGCTATCGCCTACGCGCACGCCGTTGCGGTCGCGCCTTATGAACCCCCTGTAGTCATCTCTACTCTGGGCCAGCGCTGCAACAGGCATCGCCAGCCCAAACAGGGAGAGCATGAGCAAGAGACTAGCTAGCTTTTTTCTCATCTCATTTCCTCCGGAGTTTCGTTTGAGCGGTTCGTGTAAGACTTCGTAGGCGGGATGCGCACCAAAGGCACCGCGTTGCCCGTGAGCCGGAGACTATCGCGATACAGACCTTCCGACACAGCACGCCCGGCGGTAGCTGCAGCAGGAGCGCGGGTTGGTCACACAAAAACGAGTGCGATGATCAGCCTCTTCGGCGAGTTGCTGCCCGATCACGATCTGCTGTTGCAATTCTCGCCTCTGATTTATGCTCGAGCCTGTAGAAGTCCAACATGACGTCGCTCTGCCCGCGCAGGTCATGTTCTAGCCTATCGAGCGCCACTCTGACGACGTCGCGATGATGGACTCTCCTGCGTGCGGGGACCTTGCTCACTTCGAGCCAGATCTTGTGAATCAGCGTCAGGTCCTCCTCGGTCAAACGCGGCGGGTGCGCGCCAAGATAAAAGGACTGCTCCCGGTTGTCCAATCCAACAATCTTGAAACACACCTGTCTTCGAGGTGTTTGAGGCAACCGCTCCCAGGCGCGGCCCAGCTGGCGCGCTTGCTCCTGTTCGCTGATCTTCGCCGATTTCCCCGCCACCATCTCCGCAGAGTCAAGGCGAAACGCGGTTTGCGCAACGGCGTCGAAGATGTTGTTCGACGGCACCACCAGAAGATTTACCGGTTTGCCGTGCCTTTCGGCAAGCGCCACAACTTGCGTGAATAATTTTTGTTCATAGTCGGTGAACAGAGTCGCGTCGTACAAATCGCGCTCGCCGGCATCCGGCCCCTGAATGAGCCTGACCGTCAACACTACGATGTCGCGTTCTTCGACGTCGGTCTTTTCAAGCACGTGATCAAGGTGGGACAGCGTATTGATGTCCCTGACGGCTACCAGCACATTCCCAGGCCGCGCGTGAACCGCGTCGAGACTTATCTCTTGTTCATAGTTGAGCTTGAACTGGTCGAGAGCCGACAGCGATCTATCGAGCTTGCGAAGGTTGATTCTCTCGGAGATCGTAAAGATCGCGAAAAACACGATGGTGAAAGCGACACCTGCAATCGTTGCCACTTCTTTTGTGAGCAGGTTTATCCCGGCTACCGAGAACAGCAAAACAGCGATCACTCCCAAGGCAATCGGTATCTCATTGCTCGCCAGGTTGAGATTCAGCGGGACCTTCCATTCACGCGGCGATCTGTCTTTGAAACGCAGCACCAGCACCGCGAGCGATTTGAAAGCAAATGACCAAATGACCCCGAAAGCGTACGCTTCGCCAAGCGCGTAGGTGTTTCCGCGCGAAGCAACGATCGCCGCGAGCTGCAAAAGGACGATAAGGTTGATCATCCGATAGGTTGTTCCAAACCTCTTGTGCGGCGCGCGAAACCAATAGGTGAGCACTCCGTCCTCCGACACGCGATTGAGCACGCCGTTGGATCCGATAATCGAGGTGTTAATCGCTCCAGCTAACATCAGAAACCCGACGATCACGATGAAACCCTGGAACAGGAGCTTCAACGTCATAGGCCCGGCCAGGTAAATCGAAATTCCGCTGATCAGATTGTCCAAATATTGCGGCCGTGCGCTGTCGGGAATGACGGCGTAGGCAAAAAATGAAACCAGCGAGGTGAACAGCAAAGAGTAAACGAAGATCACCAGACCCGCGCGCATTAAATTCTTGTGCTTCGGATATTCAAGCTCGCGATTCACTTGAGCAAGCGACTCTTCGCCCGACATCGCGAGAAACGAATGGCCGAATGCCATCAGGATGCCTATCAAACCGAGCAATGCGCCCGCGTTTTTGACGAGACCGTACCGCGGTTCCTCTTTAACCTTTTCAGGCGCCGCGGAATCGGCTGGAGGCGACTCCAACGGCAGCTCTCGCAAAGCATCCGGCGCTACTTCAGGCATCCAGCCGACGGCATCACGATTGAACGACAGATTTTGAGGCGCCGGCGCCGGCGGAAGGCGCTGCTTATCCGGCTGGGTGAGAATCGTGAACGCCGACCACACGATCAGCATCACCACCATCGCGGTGGTGACATACATGATCTTCAACGCGTCGCCTGAAGATTCATGAAGGCCTTTTGTGTTGCGCCGCCAAAAATAGATCGTGATCACAACGGCGATGCCTGCAGCCAACAGGTTTACCGTCGAAGGCTCGGGACTCCAGGCATAACCAAGATAAGTCGAGGTCTGCGCGGCCAATCCGATGATGTATTGCCCGGCCGACACTCCGGAGATTGGTCCGGTCAAAATGTAATCGAACATCAACGCCGAAACCGAAAGCTTTGCGAGCGTCCCGCCCATCGCTTCTTTGACAACGCGGTAGACTCCGCCGCGCGTGAACATCGCGCACGACTCGACATAAACGGCCCGAACGGCGTAAGAAAACAGCATCACGCCGAGGATAAACCACGGCGCCGAACGCCCGACCGCCTTTTCGGCGATCCCGCCGACGTAGAAAGCCGACGAGCCTAGGTCATTCAACACAATTGCCGCCGCTCGCCAAAAAGAGATAAACGACAGCATAACGGTGGTGGCTACGACGACCCTCACTCGGGTTTGAACCTGGCCGGTAGGTTGCGAATTGCGCGTCGTTAGTTCCATAAGCGATTTGATCTCTCGACCGTGTCCCGTTGCTCCGTCTCGTCGTCCGTTTCGCAAGCGAATCGCCCGTCTTGCGTCAAAGACGCAAGGTGGCATCGGCACGCGAGCAGTTTTTCTGTTGGAGCAATCTCGCAGACTCTGCACGCCGGATAACGGTAACCAGCGCCGATTAGAAACCCGCAACTGAACTTCACCTCAATATCGTAGAGCCCGCTGCATAAGGATGCTGTAAAAGGTCTATAAGGATTTCGTAAGGGCGGTGACGAACGGGGAATCTCAAATACTTACTCAAGTCATGGCTGGTGGGTCGAGGGGCGGGTTTCCCTGCGGCGATTATGAACGTGAGGTTTCCTTTGAGCGCCAAGCGCGGTAATAAGGTTATGCAGAAACAACAGGCAAAACGTCAGGACCAGAACGCCTCCTATTCCGATGAGTCCGTTACCTTCCATGAATCCCTCTCACCCGTCGCATCAAAAAGGCGCTTACGGTTTCCAAAGAGATGCATGGTCAGGCTACCACTGCCGGCATAAGAGTGGTGTAAAGGGTTTATCAAAAGTGCGTAAAGATCTTACGGAATTCAAGGTGAGCGCTGTGCTTAACATTCAACATCATGTTCAACCGGTGATTCTCGCCTCCGGTTCGCACATTTACGCTGAGCTGCGACGATCGGCGCGACGTTAGTCAGCGGTCATCAGCGGTTAAATGGTGCTGAGCCCGCGCAGGCATCGTGCTTATTGAAGAGGGTTCACGCCCCTGGATCAAAGCGATAGCCGATCCATGGCTCGGTGAGAATGTATCGAGGCGAGGCGGAGTCGCGCTCGATCTTTTTTCTGAGCTGCCGGATGAACACGCGCAGATATTCGTTCTGCTCCACGTAGTTTCCACCCCACACCGCCGCCAACAGCGTTCGATGCGTGAGCACTTTTCCCGGATGGCGAATCATATGAACCAGAAGGTCGTACTCCTTAGGAGTCAGGTGAACCTGGCGGCCGGCGACCGTAACACTTCGAGCTTCCAGGTCAACGCGAAAGTCTCCCGCTTCCAACACGCCGCCAGCCTCCCCGGCGTTCCCGGTTTCGGGCGCGCGACGCAGCGTTGCCCGTATTCGCGCAAGCAACTCTTCGATGCCAAACGGCTTGGTCACATAGTCATCCGCGCCGGCGTCAAGCGCCTCGACCTTGGTCTGCTCTTCGCCCTTAACCGATAGCACAACGATCGGAACCGGCGAGACCTGTCGCAACCGCCGGCACAGCTCTATTCCGTTGAGGTTGGGCATCGAAAGATCGGTGATGACAAGGTTGGGAGAAAAATCACCAAACGTTTCGAGCGCAGACTCTCCATCGGCCGCGCTCCGGACCTCGTAGCCGTGACTGGTCAAGCTCGTCCTGAGGACCCGCGTGATTTGCGGTTCGTCATCGACGATCAGGATTCGTTGCTTTTCACTCATGCTTTAATCAGCCGGTAGCTCGCCTGGTGTCTTCGACATCGCCTGCGACCGTTTCCTCATCTCCGAGCGGCAACGCCAGGGCCACCCGCGTTCCGCGACCGCCGCTTGCGTCTTCGATCCAGATTCGCCCGCCGTGAGCTTCAACGATCCCTCGCGCGATCGCAAGCCCCATCCCTGTGCCGGCGGGTTGCGCCGCGGCGGCGCCATCTCGCATTGCCCGGAAGAATTTGTCGAAAACCCGCTCGCGCAAGTTTGGCGCAATGCCCGGCCCCTGATCCTCAACCATCAGACAAATCATATCGTCCGCCTGACTCCCGCTTACCGTTATGGTAGTTCCTCCGGCCGAGTACTTAGCGGCATTGTCTACCAATGCATACACGACTTGGGCGACGGCTTTTGCGTCTACGCGAACGGCCCGCAACTCCTTATCAATCGACACCTCGACCGTGTGGCGTCGAGTAAGCGGCTGAGCGCGATCGAGGGCCGCGCTAACGATCTCGTCGACCGTTCCCCATTCGAGTCGCAGTTCCAGCCGGCCAGCTTCGATGCGCGCAAGGTCGATCAAGTCCTCGACAAAGCGATTCAATCGGTCGGCTTCTTCGTCAATCACCTCCAGCATCTCGCGCCGGCCTTCCTCATTGAGCCTTGCCGCGCCGCTTGAACGCGCACTCAGCTCGTCGAGCAGAGTCGTGACGGACGCCTTGATCGAAGTCAGCGGGGTGCGAATATCGTGAGTCACAGCGTCGAGCAGCGCAGACTTCAGCCTCTCGCTGCGCCTCAATGCCTCGGCTTCGCTCGCGCGTTCGAAGGCATCGCGGAGCTCGGTGTAAAGGCGCTCGATTTCACGCCGGCCGGCTTCGGCTTCTTGGGCGCGGCGCCGCGCTCGCGCTGAGAGTTCTCCGGTGGTGACGGCAGTGATCAGGAAGGCGGCGAGCGCTATCCAGTTCTCCGCAGCCGCGATCGAAAGCGTGCCCACCGGCGGCAAGAAGAAAAAATTAAAGCAGAACACGCCGGCTATCGAAGCCAAAACGGCGGGACCTGAACCAAACCTTGTTGCGACGAAAAGAACGATCAGCAGCAAAGCGAGTGCTACGGTGATGGGGTTGATGTGAGTGCGAAAAAGTTGGAAGAGGCCGGTAGCCGCGCCGATGGCCAATATAGCTACAAGATACCCGCCTGCTCTGTGAAGAGCTGGTCGCATACTGCGATTATATGATGAGTGACTCAAAGGACACAGCTACCTTGGTCCGATTCTCACACATACCAAACCCGCTCGCGCAGGCAGTTTATCAATCTAACACTTCGTTCCCTTTGCCATATATTTGAGTTCTACTGTTTTGTCTAGCGCAAGGGTTCGGCCGACTGATTGTTTGTCGCTCCCGCTATTTGGTTCGCCACAAAGCGCGGAGATAGTCGCGATTCATACGAGAAATGAAATCGAGGCTGATCTCCTTCGGGCATACCGCCTCACACGAGCCCATCACCGTGCAGTTGCCAAAGCCTTCTTCATCCATCGCCCTGACCATGTTCAGCACGCGACGGTCTTTCTCCGGCTTACCCTGCGGAAGGATGTTCAGGTGAGAAACCTTCGCGGCGACGAACAGCATCGCCGAAGCATTCTTACAAGCGGCAACACACGCGCCGCAGCCGATACATGCCGCCGCGTCCATCGACAAGTCGGCGTCGGGCTTCGGTATGGGGATGGTGTTGCCGTCGGGTGTTCCGCCGGTATGGGTGGAAATGTACCCCCCGGCTTGAATGACGCGATCAAATGAGCTTCGATCGACGATCAGATCTTTGATCACTGGAAACGAACTCGCGCGCCAAGGCTCGAGCGTAATCGACTGACCGTCTTTGAAGTGGCGCATATGCAACTGGCAGGTCGTCGTCGCTCCGAGCGGTCCGTGCGCGATTCCATTGATGATCATTCCGCACGTCCCGCAGATTCCCTCCCGGCAATCGTGATCGAACGCAATAGGGTCCTCGCCGCGCTTGATCAAGCCTTCGTTCACCACGTCTAACATCTCTAGAAAAGACATGTCCGGCGAGATGTCGTCAGCCTTGTACTCTACAAACTCTCCCTGCGCGGTCGAGTTCTTTTGTCTCCACACCCGTAACGTCAGGTTCACCTACTTGTAGCTCCTTTGCGCCGGATGGACCTCTTCATAGACCAGCGGTTCCTTGTGAAGAATCGGTCTGGTGTCCACACCTTGGAACTCCCAGGCCGCGACGTACGAGTAGTTCTCGTCGTCGCGCTTCGCTTCTCCGTCGGGTGTCTGATGCTCCTCGCGAAAGTGAGCGCCGCATGATTCATCGCGCTTCAACGCGTCGTAAACCAATAATTCGGCGAACTCCATGAAGTCGGCCACCCGGCCCGCATATTCGAGCGATTGGTTCATCTCGTTTCCATCGCCGAGCACATTGACGTCTTCCCAAAACTCCCGCCTCAACACCGGTATCTCCTCGAGCGCCTCTGTCAGCCCGGCTTCGTTGCGCCCCATTCCGCACTTGTCCCACATCAACTTTCCCAGCTCGCGGTGGAACTCGGTGACCGTTCGATGGCCCTTGATCGACAGGAACCTGTCAGTGCGCTCGGCCACTTCTTGTTCGACTTGTTTGAACTCGGGACTATCGAGCGAAGGTTTCCCAGGTTTTTCGGTCGCGAAGTAGTGGCCGATCGTGTAAGGCAGAATGAAGTAGCCGTCCGCCAACCCTTGCATCAAGGCGCTGGCGCCGAGTCGATTGGCGCCGTGATCTGAGAAGTTCGCTTCGCCGATTACGTATAGACCGGGCACGTTGCTCATCAAGTTG
>JBASRM010000561.1:0-2674 GCA_049273835.1 Blastocatellia bacterium
ATGCTGAACCGCTCCGGCGGCGCGATCACCTGGACGGGCTCGCCGTCCACGGATTTGAAGGTGGTGCGAAGCGATTCGTGGCGGCGGACAATTTCGTTGAAGCTGCGCTCCAGTGCGGGCACATCGAGCCGCCCGGTCAAGCGAACAGCCGCAGGCATGTTAAAGATCGCGCCCCCCGGTTCAAGCTGTTCCATGAACCACAATCGCTGCTGCGCGAAAGACAGCGGCAGGTCCCGATCACGCGCGACCGGCGCCAGAGGAGGCGCCTGCAGCCCGTGCTGCGATTGATGGGCGGCATCGACATGTTTGGCAAGCTCGGCTATCGTCGGCGAAGCGAACAAAGTGCGCAGCGGCACCTCGACATTGAAGACGTTTCGGATTCGCGAAATGACCTGAGTTGCCAATAGCGAATGACCACCGAGATCAAAGAAGTTTTCTTGTACGCCGAGGTTCTGAATTCCGAGTATCTCGCGCCAGATGCCCGCGAGCATCTCTTCAGTTGGCGTGCGCGGGGCCACAAACGATTCGTCGAGTTCAGAGCGAGTTTGCTCGGGAGGCGGTAGCGCTCGCCGGTCCACCTTGCCCGTGGTGGTGAGCGGCAGCGCCTCCATCACCACGAACGCGGACGGCACCATATGGTCAGGCAGCTTCTCTCTAAGATAGCCCCGCAAGTGCGGGACGAGTTTCTCTGCGAGCACGTTATGAAGCGGATTGTTGCCGTAGTGGTCCCATGGTTTAACCTTGACCGGCTTTGATGGAAGGGCTAAGGCCGCTCTGCCTGCCTCGTCCAACTCCGCATTTCTCATCACTACGTCGAAAGAACCGTCGGGATGCGCATTGACCCAGGAGATTTCTACCTCATAAGACAGCTCCTTCCCGAGGGCCCAGAGTTGTTCCGGGTTCGCCGCCTCGGCGTAGGACGTCTCTCTTCGCAAGGTTTCGCGTAGCTCTTCGACCGTCCCTATCGTGTTGCCGCTGGCGATCAACTCGACGGCTTTCAGGTCTTGCATCAGCCGGGCATTCGGCACGCGAGTCAGGCAAAGCGCTTCGGGACGGGTTTCCTCCAGCAACTGTCTGACAGATGCGAGGGTCACGCGGCGGCCCGGCCAATCGATTTGCGGTATATTCCCAGCGGAATTGGATGCAGCTCCGGTCTCCATTATCACGTCGTAGTGGAATTTGGTCACTTCGTTCAAAGACCAGCCGCCTTTGAGTTGAATCTGCACCTGGTTGATGGCTGGTATTTGTTGCTTTATTGCGACGAAGAATTCAGGATGAATCAGCAGTTCTTTTTCCTGGGCCAGGTGTTTCTGCACGACGTGGCGGAGTTGCGCGACGGTGAGCGAGGGCTCGGCCTGAAACAACTGCACTGAAGTGTGGAACGCCTCGAGCAGTTGAAGGTGCCGTATGCCTCCCAGGAAGATTCGCCCGCCCGGCTCGAGCACGCTTACCGCCTGCTCGAGCACACGCACGAGGTAGTCCATCGAGGGGAAGTACTGGATGACTTCGTTGATTATGACCAGGTCGAATCCTACAGTCGGGATTCCTTGCAGATTGTCAGCCGCCCGGTGGAAGAGCCGGACTTCAGGTAACTCGTGTTTGCGGCTGTCAACCTGCTGTTGCAGGTGGTCTATCGCCTGTTGCGAGAGGTCCGACCCGTAATAATGGGTGCAATTCGGAGCGAGTCTTAAAAGCAGCAGTCCTGAGCCGCAGCCAAGCTCGAGCACTCGCCTGGGATGCAAGGCGAGCACGCGACCGACCGAATCTTCCACGGCCTCGAAAACTTCCTCTTCGGGAAACGGCTGGCCGGTGTAACTGCTTGTCCACACTCTCAGGTTCAGCGTCGCATCTTGCTGCGACCGGGTCTCCTGACTGTACACCTCATCGTAAATTTCCTCCCATCGAGCGACCTGTCCGGTGTTCAGTTCCCTGTCATCGTCGAGGATCTGGTACTGCGAATTCTGGATTACGTAGGCGACCAGCCGCTTATCGCCGGGTTTGTCTTCGCGAGCAAGAACGACCGCTTCCTGTACGCCCGGGTGCTGCGACAGAACAGATTCGATTTCGCCGAGCTCTATTCGATAGCCCCGCACCTTCACCTGATGATCTATTCGGCCAAGATATTCGATGTTGCCATCCGGCAGAAAGCGTCCGAGATCCCCGGTCTTATATAGCCGGCTTCCCGCCTCCGCAGTGAGAGGATCAGGCACAAATACGTCCGCCGTTCGTTGGGGGTCGTTCAGATAACCGCGGCCTACCCCCACTCCCGCGACGTAGATTTCCCCGGCAACTCCGACCGGCGCCGGTTGCTGGCGTTGGTTGAGGATGAGAATTCTTATGTTATCGACCGGGCGTCCAATGGCCATTCGAACCGCGTCGGCGGCGGGAGCCCGATCGATCGGATGATGGGTCACATCGTCGGAGCATTCCGTGGGACCGTAGGCATTCATTATCGGTATTCCCGGATAAGCCTGCAGCCATTGCCTGCAAAGATCGGGAGCCAGGGCTTCTCCAGTCGCAACCATCCATCTGAGCTGCGCGAGCGTGGGCGCGGCGGGCCCTCGTTGCTCTATCTCTTTCAACATTGCCCGCAGCAGAGATGGAACCATCTCGATTACGCTTATGTCGTTCGTCTCCATCTCGTCCAGAAGGAACGACGGGTCGTGTGCTATCT
>JBASRM010000567.1:0-8497 GCA_049273835.1 Blastocatellia bacterium
CATCGAAATGTACCCGGTGATGTTGAGCGGAGGAAAACAGATTGCGTTCCTGCATTCCACCGCGACTCGGCCGTTGCTTCCTTACATCGCTTCATCCGAGATGAGCGGCAAAAGACCGCTGGCTGCTCAGGCGCTCGCCGGCGATTTTCCGGCGGATCAGTTGACTGAGCCCGAGCAAGTAATCTTCAAGGCCGCCGATGGACAGGAGATTCACGGGCAGCTCTTCAAGCCGAGAGGGGTTACGGGCAAGGCGCCGGCGGTGGTCTTCATGCACGGTGGCCCTATCCGCCAGATGCTTTTGGGTTGGCACTACAGCTACTACTACCATAATTCGTACGCGATGAATCAGTATTTGGCGAGCCGGGGGTACGCGGTTCTGTCTGTTAATTATCGAGCGGGGATCGGTTACGGACGAGCGTTTCGTGAAGCCAAACATCGCGGCGCGCGAGGCGCATCCGAATATCAAGACATCGTTGCGGCGGGCAAATATCTGCGCTCTCGAAACGATATCGATGGCAAGCGAATCGGTCTTTGGGGAGGATCCTATGGAGGATTCTTGACCGCGATGGGATTGGCTCGCGACTCGGACCTGTTTGCCGCCGGTGTGGATCTGCACGGGGTGCACGATTGGAGTGCGCGGGTGGGTCGCGGCCCCGGAGGAGGGGGTTCGCCCGAGTTGATCAAATTGGCTCGGGAGTCCTCGCCTATATCGTCGGTCGATAAATGGAAATCGCCGGTGCTGCTGATACACGGTGACGACGACCGCAACGTCGCGTTCAGTCAAACAGTCGATCTGGTTCGTAAGCTGCGTGAGCATCGAGTGCAGTTCGAGGAGATGGTCTTTCCAGACGACGTTCATGACTTTCTCCGTCATGAAAACTGGCTGCGAGCGTACAGAGCGTCGGCAGATTTCTTCGACAGACATTTGAAGTCGTCAACCGAGAGTTCATCCAAATAGGACCAGGCGCGCTGGTAGCACTTCCGGTGAAAGCTAAAGCTTGAACTCAAAAAATGGCAGCCGACTCGCGAACGCTGACTCGCACCCGGGTCGAAACTCGCGGTTGACACGGCCAGGCTTAATCAGTATTTTACTGGCCGGGATACGATAGCACCTTCATAAGCAGGCCCAGAAACATTAGAGGCCCCGAGCTCCGATCCGGAGTTTTAGTTACCGGCCTGTTCTTGACGTTATCCCTTCAGGTCGCAGGCTCACTTACAGACGTGGGCTCCCACTCGTCGGTGAAATCTTAGAAATGCCCCCTCATTGGAGGCTGCATGCCGGCATACTTGAAGGCCAGCCAGCAATTGCTGCTGTTATGCATTCTGTTCTGCTGCGCGCCCGGCGTTCGCGCGTCCACCTTCATGCTACCCACCGACGACGATCTCATGATTGGCGCGCGCGTCATCGTGAGAGGGAAAGTGATCTCAACCGGCTGCCGATTGGACGCGGATAGTGGCCGCATCTTTACTTACATCCGGCTGCGCGTGCAGGAGGTTTTCAAGGGAGAAATAACAGAACGCGAAGTTGTCTTAAAGGAAGAGGGCGGACAGGTCGGCACCCGCGGAAGCGTGATCTTTGGCACACCCCAGTTTCAGAAGGGCGATAGAGTTCTGCTTTACCTGGACACCTGGCGCGACGGAAGCCTGCGCGTCTATCAGAAGTTTCTTGGCAAGTTCTCGATCATCATTGATCCGGTAACTGGCGAACAACTCGTTGTCCGCGACTCTCCGGGCAAGAACACCTCGTTACTTCAGAGGTCGCCCGGTCACGAGTCCGGTGGGCCGATCACAAGTCGAATGGGGCTTTCGGTGTACCGCGAGATGCTGCGTACAAGATTGAGCGCCAATCGTCGAAGTTCACGGAGATTCAATGAGATTCATTACAACTCTATTCCAGTACTCGCTGAGCCGATCGAGTACCGCGGCATCTCTGCGGGAGATCTCGAACCACAGTACACCTTCCTGACCTCGCCTCCGACGCGATGGTTTGAGCCTGATCTGGGGCAGCCTGTCGTTTTCATCGTCAATACTGATGGGGCGCCCAACGCACAGGTCATGGATGACATCTCCGCTGCGATGAATGCGTGGTCGAGCGTTCCCGGATGCTCGATACGAGTCGTTAACGGCGGTTCGGGAGCTGTCTGCTTCGCGCACGACATCAATACCATCGTGTTTAACAATTGCGACTTTCAGTTTCCGCCCAGCCCGACCTGTGCCAGCGTACTTGCGCTTGGCGGATTAAACTGGGATTCCAGTCAGACTAAGGTCATAAACGGAACAACTTTTGTCCGGGCGGCCGGAGGACACATTTCGTTCAACCCATATGCAAGCTGCGATTTCGGAATTCACTGCGTTGTTCAGGAAATAGCCACCCATGAGTTAGGACATGCTCTCGGATTGGGCCACTCTCAATTTGCCGATGCAACAATGGCTGGTACAGCCCACTTCGACGGCCGGTGCGCATCACTCCGCCAGGATGACATTAATGCGATCACGTTTGTTTACCCGGCCACCGGAGGGGGCCCTGGTCCCCTTGCAGTCCTGAGCACATCGCCTCTGGGCATCGCCACCGCTGGAAGCGCATTCTCGCGACAGCTTCTCGCATCTGGAGGAGGGAATCCTTATAGTTGGAGCCTGGTTTCTGGCACTCTCCCAAACGGCTTGACGCTTTTTCCTGGCGGGCTCATCAGCGGTACTCCGACCGCAACCGGGACCTCGGATTTCACGGTGAGGGTGACTGACCCACAGAACGTGACCGCGGAGAAGGCGCTTTCGATCATAGTGGTCGCCCCATCCACTGGATACGACTCGCAGTTCGCATCGCAGTCGGTTCCGACAACTCTCAAACCGGACCAGTCCTTTTTCACCACTGTGAGATGGATTAATACCGGATCGAAACCGTGGGACGGGGCGAGCGGATTCAAAGCCTCATCACAGAATCCGGCTAACAATACAACCTGGGGGGGCGACACCGTAGTCTGGCTTGGTTTCCCCATTGCTCCAGGAGAGGAATTGGTGTTGTTGTTCCAGGCGTATGCGCCGAGTCGGCCAGGCATCTATGATTTCCAGTGGCAGTTATACCAACCGGGCGTGGGCTTTTATGGTCAAATGTCTACAAACGTCAGCATAACGGTGGGCGATCCGAGTACGCTGCCGAGCCCGCCGACGATAAATTCACCTTCCGTGCTGGCAGCCGTGAAGGGAACATTCTTTACTCATCTCCTGACTGCGACCGGGGGAACCCCGCCCTACAATTGGCAGGTGGTAACGGGTCCGCTTCCCGCCGGTCTCAGCCTGAATCCCAACACCGGGGCCCTGACGGGAACGCCGGGGGCCGCCGGCAATTCTCCAATAACACTGCAGGTGACCGATTCAAGATTTCAAACCGCACAGAAGGCCTTGACGATCGCTGTCAGTGCTCCGCCCGTGCCGCCGGTAGAGATAACAACAACGTCGCTTCCGTCGCCGGTAAAAGGAACAAATTTCAATCAGCAGTTGAGCGCAACGGGAGGCAAGCCGCCGTACACCTGGGCGGTGACCGGGGGCGCGCTGCCTTCGGGGCTGACGCTGGCCGCTGCGTCGGGAGTAATATCTGGAACACCACTATCGATTGGAAGCTTCAGCTTCACTGCGACGGCGAGCGACGCGGAATCTCGCACGGCTAGCAAGCTTCTCGCGATAACCATAGCACCGCCGCCGCTTTCGTTAATCGCGGTGCCGCTGCTCGAAGGGTTCAAAGGATCAGCCTTCGGCTATTTGCTCGGCGCCAACGGCGGAACGCCTCCCTACGCGTGGTCCGTCTCGTCGGGAGCTCTTCCGGCGGGCCTCACCCTGAATCCATCGACCGGTCTCATCTCCGGCGCGCCAACCGTTGCCGGTCTCTTTGTCCTAACGGTTACGGTTCGAGACCAGGGGTCATTGAGCGCCGCGACAACCGTTCAGATCAAGCTCATCGATCCGGAAACGATACCGTCAATCATCAAAGCGAAGTATAAGAACGGCAAGAAGCTGATCGTGACTGGAAATCGAATCAATGCCGCCGCCCTTCTTATCGTCGATGGCGTACAAACATCGGCCACGCCAACCGACGGCTCATTTGTTGTGAAGCCCATCAAGCTGTTACCGGGACGGCATGAAATAAGGATAGTCAATCCCGGCGCCGTATCGTCGACGCCTTACTTATTTACCGTAGAGTGAGCCTGGACGGACGGCGGTTGGCGAACCTATGCGGCCCCTGAGTCATTTAGAACATTGAGAATATTGAGTCCGCAATTGGGGTCGAAACGTCGGGAGACTTCTCCTTCGTAAACACGCATGAAGATCTCGACCGTTACCGAGACGGTAGCTTGAAACAGATGCCCGCCGTACGTGCGCATTTCTCTATCCGATAACACCGCGTGACAATGTGGAAATGGTTCGCCATCGAGACGTGCCATGTTCCCATGCAGCGAGACCAGCTCCATCGACTCCGATCCGAACTCACGCTTGAAATATTGCTTCCGCTGATCGATGTCGTAGTAACCAAGCACCGCATCGCGGACCGCCCCGATCCCGGTCATCGAGGCCAGACCTACGCGCTCGGCGGCAGCTAGCTTTTTAAGTGAGCCCAGGATCTCATCGCCCACTTCCAGGACCATCAGGAAACCAGATTCAGTTCGTTTGACTTTCATAGTGATAGTTGTCGCGCACGAAGTGGTTCTCCATGGCCGTTCCTCGTGCGATCCGTAGCGCCGTGGTGAATTGAGCCGGCGGCGGAGGGCGCCATCTACGGAAAATAGTCGTCGCCTTTCATTCGCTTTCCCCGTTTGCGAGCGCCTCGGCCTCCACCCAGTTGAGAGAACTGGTCACTGCCGTAGCTCCCGAGACCGGCCAGCGAGAAAGTGAAAGACCAGGCGCTCTCACTGCGAAGGCCGGCCTTAAAGGTGTTGTAGTTGAACTGCACGCCGCAGCAATCCCACGCATAGCCTATATAGCTCCGCGAGTTCATCAACCGGCCGCGCGACACATCAGTATCGGTAATGAATCGGTTCGTGAAGTCATAGCTTACGCGAGAGCCTCCGTACATACCCCGGAGATCATTCCCAAGTTGGACGGTCGCGCTCACCTGATCGCCGGGAAATGTGCCCGGCTCGAATCCGTTCGGATCAAGCTTGGTTCGCCGCGACAAATAGTAACTGGCCGAAACCGACGCTTTATCAGTTCTGATCCCACCGCCAACCGTAACGTTTCGCACACCATCTTCGTTTCCCACGTCCATTCGCAGATCGGCATAGACTGATGAGAGCGGCCGGTAGCGCACCGCAATATTCGCCGGCGAGAAGCTGCGGGCCTGGCCACCAAACGTAAAACCCGACAGCGTATTAATCGGATAAAACTGGTTGCGCCGGCCTTCTATCAACGCACCGCCGAAGTGCCGATCGATAAAATACTTTTGCGCGATCCGTATGGTCAGGACCTCATAAGCTTGTGCGGTATCATTTTCGGTACCCGAGGTCGTTGTGTCGGTGAGCGGCGCGCCCGGTTCAGCCGCCGGTTTCTTCTTGTCTTGATCCTGTCGGGGACCGGCATCTTTGGGATTCAGATCGGCTTGTTGCCCCGTTTCCAGCTTAGGCTTCTCTTCCGCTGATTGAGCTGGCGCAGGTTTGACCTGCTCCTTCGCTTCAGTCGAAGCGGGATCTTGCTTAACCGGGGTTTCGGGTTTGATATCAGGTGATTCCGTGACTCCCGGTTTGGCTTGGGGTGAAGGCAACTTCTCCCGATTCCGCTTGTTCTTTTCATTCGGGCGAACTGGTCTCATGTCGGACGGCACGCGCTGAACCCTCGAGCGCCTTCGTGTAAGCTCGGAAGCCTGGTGTCTGGTGAAGAACCGGTTTACGAGTGCGTATTCGACCTCGTTGGTATTGGCAACCGCGTCGGTCTCATCGAAACGAATGACTTTGTTAAATTCATCACCGATGCCGCTGATGACCCTATAGGTGATGTACGGTTCGATCAAGTGCTTGAACCGCGCCGACCCATCCTCATTGTTATATGTCTTCTCGAGTGCGGGCGGCCTGACGTCCACTGCAAGCTCGGCGTAATGACGCGAAATGCTTGCGGGGAGTATAGAGTCGAGCGTGTTCCGGTCGAACAGTTTTAAAGCGGGTTTGAACTCCAGTCGCGAGGGATCGAGCCTGGGGTCTGCGGGATCAAGTGTGAACGTCTCCGGACTAAAAGCCGGCACGTTCGGGTCGACGCTGTTGGTGTAAAAGGTCTCCCGCAAGGTAAGGCTGGGAGTGATTGCGACGCCCCCGAACGTCGCGAGCGGTATCGTAAATTTTGGTTGAAAATCGAGGCGCTGAACCGCGGCGGGTGTCACCAATGTAACGTTGCCGTCTATGGTCTCTTCTCGTTTGAGCGCGCCGATACTCGAGTCAAACGAGAAATAGATGGGAGTGTTATCGAAGATCCGCCGGGGATAGACGGCAATATTCATTTCCGGCGCCCGGCGAATCTTGATGTCAAAGTTGGTGCCGGCCGAAGGCGTGAGAGGATTGCGGCTCGGAGTGAACAGCGTCGTCGTTTCATTCGAAGCCAGAAAATTAAAGCTCAATCCTTTCGAATTGTTGTTCGCGTAAAACGTGGATTCGCGCCTCGGATCAATTACCTGAGCGATGTCGTCAGAGAAGACCTGTCGAAAGGCGAGGCTCGACACGATGGAGACGTTGCCAACCGCAAGCCAGCCGTGCCCGAGATGTTGCACGCCTTCGCCAAAAAAAGCAGTGCCGCCCTGGCTCTCTCCAGCCGGCCCAAACAACCTGTCCTTAACCGCGAATACGCCTAGCCTCAAGAATGAATTCTCATCGGTCTGCGCGCGAAACTCCGCTCCCATCCCAAGCCCGCGCTGAGTATAGATGTCACCGCGAAATGTGATGTCCGCTGAATCGCCCAGCGTCTGGTAGTAAGCCAGCTTGAGCGTGCGTCCTTTCTGATTGGAATTCCCTGTGCTCGGCAATAGAAACCCCGATTTGCGTTCTCTACGCGTCGCCGGAATCCAAACATATGGAAGCACGAAGGCCGGAAGCGTCTTCACGCGAAACACTGCGTTGTGCATTATCACGCGATCGCCCATCTTCAGCTCGGCTCGCCTCGTCTTAAAGCTCCACTTCGGAATAACGTCTTCGCAGGCGGTGACGTCCGCGTCGAACAGCTCATAGGTGTCCGGCCCCGTCTTCTCAACACGCGAAGCAGTGAAGAAAACATAGTCCCCGGTCTGCGTTCGGTTGGTGAAGCCGGTTGTGTCCCAGAAGGTGCCCCTCTTAGTCGTCCAGTTGATTTCTGCGCGCCGCGCGGTCACCCGTTGATCGGCGCCCTGATCGAAGATCACATTTCCGTCGGCGATCATATCGCCGGTGGTCTGGTTGAATGTGACGCGGTCGGCTTGCAATCGCACCTCGCCCTGTGTCGCGTTTACGTACCCTTCGGCGATTTGCAAATCGCCGTTCTTGTTCTGTTTATCGGAGATAATCTCAACGGTGTCGTCCTCCCCGGCCTCACCGGGGGGTTGTGTAGCAGGTTGCTTTTCTGACTCCGCAGCCTTCTTGCGTTCAGCTTTTCTTGCCCGTTTATCCGCCTTTTTGTCGGAATCCTCCTGCTTTTTCCCGGCGTCCTGGGGCTGCTGTCTGACCACCTGGCGAGCAAGGATCAGCGATGAGTTCAACTCGAACAGAAGAAACACACTCAAGGTAATGTGGAGCGGCTTCGGGAAACGAACCATTAGGAAAGAAACCTCCGCACGGTAGGTCGATACTAGCACGCAGTTTTTGCGAACGGCAATGTCGGCGAACTTCGGGAATTGTTCGGCCGCCGATCTTTTGCTGCTACGATTCTGTCGACGTTAGTATGTCGGATCGATCTAACATGTGACGGTTCAGATTTTCACCGGGTACACGCGAAACCTAACGCGACTTAAGCCTGCAGTGGATAAGACAAAGGGAGTCTGGAGTATGATAAACTAAGGCTACGTCGTAAACGGTTGGGGGTAGGTGCAGGTAATCACCGAGAGCGTGTTTTTAAGGGAGGCATTTATGTTCAAAGCCGCATTTCGATTGCTGGTCATCATTCAGATCGCGTGTACTCTTGCCTGCAATGTGGCAACCGCTACCGTTTCAATCCCGGATCCACTGATAGACGCACCGCTGGCTTCGACAAAAGGCGAGGAAGTAGCCGTTGTGGCCGGGGGGTGTTTTTGGGGTATTGAAGCCGTATTCGAACACGTCAAAGGAGTCATCGACGTCAAATCCGGGTACTCAGGCGGAGCAGCGAATACCGCTCACTATGATATGGTCTCAAGCGGGAATACCGGGCACGCCGAATCGGTGCGGATCAAATACGATCCCTCGAAAATTTCGTACGGCCAGCTGCTCAAGGTCTTCTTCTCCGTTGCGCATGATCCCACACAATTGAATCGGCAGGGACCTGACACCGGCACGCAGTACCGGTCTGCCATCTTTTGCAC
>JBASRM010000571.1:0-3600 GCA_049273835.1 Blastocatellia bacterium
CTTATACACCCGCCCTGCCCAGACATTCAATTATATGTTTGACCTTTGTGGAAGAATAACCCGACGAGGCTCTCTATCGGATAAGTTGACTCGCTTCTCGACCGGACCGGAACAAACCGAGATTATGAATGTCCTGGCGTGGTCGATCCGCGTTAGATCAGAACTAACGTTCAGAACTAACGCATTTAGCTTCTCCCTGGCTCGACGATGGCCGCGATGATCTTTCAGCTTGTGAGAAAACCGGTCGTGAGAAGATCACCCCTATGATCCAGCCTAAAACAGAGAGCGCAAGCGCCTGGGAGGGGTCAGGCTTGACATTATTGACATTCGCCATCGTCGAACGGGTCCGAGGATGCGTATACGTCAGCACTAACAATAAGTAGCGTACCACACGACAACACCCGCCCTCCGTCAGGAGGCCCATGTTTATAGACTCGGCACGACAACACCCGCCCTCAGTCAGGAGGGCCATGTGCTCATCAATCTACCAAGTCTTGAAAGAGTCAATCACACATCGCCCTCCTGATGGAGGGCCGCCTAGTTCCACTTGGTGTCTATAAACATGGCCCTCCTGACGGAGGGCTGCTTGATCCCACTTGGTGTCTATAAACATGGCCCTCCTGGCGGAGGGCCGCCTAGTTCCACTTGGTGTCAATAAACATTGCCCTCCTGACGGAGGGCTGCCTAGTTCCACTTGGTGTCTATAAACATGGCCCTCCTGGCGGAGGGCCGCACCTAGTTCCATTTGGTGTCTATAAACATGGCCCTCCTGGCGGAGGGCCGCCTGATTTCACTTAGGGTCTATTCATCAGTGAAAAACTCGAACACATATTTGGGCTCGCAAGCTATATCGAACCCCTTCAACAGCGTCAGGTATTCATTCCTAAAGCTCCTCTTCGCATGGTGCTTTTCCTGGTTGCGAATGTACCGAATCACCGAATCCAAGTGCGAATGCGAGTAGGAAAACGCGCCGAAACCTTCCTGCCAGTTGAACCTCCCTCTGATCCATCCTTTGCGCTTGATAAATTCGGTCGAGTCGGACTTAACATCTCTTATAAGATCAGAAAGCGCAGTATTGGGCTTCATGCCGATCAACATATGAGTGTGATCCGGCATGGAATTTATCTCGATCAGCTTCTGACCCTTGTTCCGAACGATGCCGGTAATGTATTTCTGCAGCTCTTCTTTGAAGTCCGGTCTTATTAAGCTTTGCCTCACGGCAACAGCAAAGACCGCCTGAATGTAGATTTGAGTGAATGTGTGGGCCATCTCCTACCTCCGAGTTTCTCAGCTACCCAGGCGCCCAGAGTATACGCGATTATCTTTGGATTCGACGAAACATAATCAAGTAAAAGGTGACACCGCCCTCCTGGCGGAGGGCGGTCTTATTGCACCGAGGGTCTATAAACATCGCCCTCCTGGCGGAGGGCGGTCGATTCCGCGAGCCCTGAGTATGCAACGCTGCCGCCCGCTGCGCGGGCTCATCTCACTTCCTGCTTCGTACCCGACAGCTTGCTCCAATCAATGCGGGATAGTAGGCTCGTCATCCTATGAACACTCGCCGTCAGTTTCTGATTCGCGCTCCACGATCGAACCGAACGTGGGGGGAAGCAATATGACACGCGAGCTCTACGACCTCACCGCACTTGAATTGTCGCATGCCTATCGCACGAAAAAGCTCTCACCGGTCGAGGTGACGAGCGCCGTGTTGGCCCGTATCGAGACCTGGGAGCCAAGGCTCAATGCGATGTATATCACCGATGCGGAGGGCGCCCTCGTCCAGGCGGCAGCGTCCGAGACGCGCTGGCGCGAGTCCAGACCCTTGAGTCCGCTCGACGGTGTGCCGATTACTATCAAAGACCTGATCGCCACCAAGGGTTTCCCGGTTCCGATCGGCACCGCAGCGGCCGAATTCATCCCCGCCGCCGTAGATCAGCCTCCGGCTGCCCGCGTTCGAGAGGCCGGTTGCGTCTTACTCGGAAAAACTACGATGCCGGATTTTGGGATGTTGGCTTCCGGCGTTTCCAGTCTGCACGGGATCACGCGCAATCCGTGGAACACCGACCGCAACACAAGCGGATCCAGCTCGGGCGCAGGTGCGGCGATCGCGGCCGGCTATGGCCCGCTTGCGCTCGGCACCGATATCGGAGGCTCGGTGCGCCTGCCGGCGGCCTATAACGGCATATTCGCGTTGAAACCCAGCTTGGGCCGGGTCCCCATCTACCCGCCATATCTGGGTCGGGTCACCGGCCCGATGACCCGAACCGTTACCGACGCAGCGTTACTTATGAATGTCCTGACCAAGCCAGATCCACGCGACTACATGGCTCTGCCCTACGACGCGCGCGACTGGACGGAAGCGCTTGTTGGCGAGCTGCGGGGCAAGAGGCTCGGTCTCCTCATCGAAATCGGGGCCGGCATCACGCCGCAACCAGCGGTTCGTCGAGCGATCGAGACGGCGGCCAAAACATTCGAAGAAGCCGGGGCAGTTGTGGAGCCGGTCCCGCCCTTTGTCACCGATGAAATGCTCGATGGTCTCGATCTTTTCTTCCAGTCACGTTTGTTGGCTGAGATCGAACGGCTTCCCTCGGAACGTCAGGACAAGGTTTTGCCTTTCATACTCGGGTGGTGCCGGCGGGCAGAAGCCCGCAGTGCGGTTGAAGCGCTTTTTTCTCTTGGACAGATCATGCTGATGCGCGAGAAGGCGGTGGCGGCGATCCAAGGCTATGATTTCTTGATCAGCCCGACGTCTCCCATCACCGCTTACGCCGTCGACGAGCCCGCACCGGGCGTTGACCCGGCGCGTCCGTTCGATCACATCGTATTCACCGCACCCTTCAATATGTCCGAGCAACCGGCAGCCTCGATATGTGCGGGCTACGACGAGGGCGGCCTGCCGATTGGATTGCAAATCGTCGGGCATCGTTTCGACGACGCCGGCGTACTGATGCTGGCCCACTCGTACGAGGGGCTGCGGTCTCCGATGCGGTCCTGGCCCGAACCGGTATAGCGACGCGACGGTCAGGGGCGAACCAGCGCAGAAAGTTCAACGGAGGGGAGATGGGCAGGGGACGGTTGGAGGCATTCAGCGACGGCGTGCTCGCAATCATCATCACGATTATGGTGCTGGAGATGAAGGTACCGCACGGCGACAGCCTGCACGACCTGTTGCCGGTGCTGCCGGTGTTTCTCAGCTACGTCCTGAGTTTCGTCTATGTGGGCATCTACTGGAACAACCACCATCACATGCTGCATGCCTCCACTACGGTCACGGGCGCGATGCTCTGGGCCAACCTGCACCTGTTGTTCTGGCTGTCGTTGTTTCCGTTTGCCACCGGCTGGATGGGGGAGAACCACTTCGCCGCGGCGCCGACCGCGCTCTATGGTGTAGTGCTGCTGATGGCCGCGATTGCGTACTACGTGCTTGAGCGGGCGATCATCCGCGCGCAAGGGCCGGACTCGATCCTGAAGAGAGCGGTTGGGCGCGACTTGAAGGGCAAGCTGTCGCCGGTGCTTTATATCCTGGCGATCGTTGCGACACTGGTTTCGCCGTTGATCGCCGAGGCGATCTTCGTGGCAGTGGCGCTGATCTGGCTGATT
>JBASRM010000582.1:0-6748 GCA_049273835.1 Blastocatellia bacterium
AGATAGAGCACCGCCTGCCTCTGAAAATCGAAATGGGATTCAACGATTAACTCGCGAGCGTCGTGAATGCCGAGACGACCCCTGATGAAATCAAAGCTTGCATCCGCAGTCATCGTCGCCGAAGTCAGTACCGCGGTCTGGATCTTTGCAAACAGGTTCTCTTCGAGAATGCCTGACACGTCGATGGGCGTCGCGTTGATGAACAGTCCTCGTCCCCGCTTCTCGCACCAATAGACGAAGTCCGGCTGGCCGCAGCTTACGATGAACTCAAGATCAAACTTGACGCTTTGGGCGCGCCGAACAATATTATCCAGCTCCGCCGGCGGGTCCTTCACCACCCCCAGCGTTGTGATGAGACGGTCGATCGAGTTGTTCAACGCAATGTAAGCCTCGCCCGCGGCTGTCGGGGTAAGGTTGTCATCGTGATCGATGCGCACAAAACGCGAGCTTCTCAGCGGATACCGTCCATCCAGCGAGCCTGTCGCGCTTCCGCGCCGCCGATAGCTGCCTGGTTGCGATTTCCAGCTGCCTCTGCCCGGCGGGATCCCGCCGCCATCATCGAGGTTATCGTCAAGCTCATCTCCGCGAAACGACAGCCAGAATGTATCTGATCGCTGAGCAAGCCGCGCAAGCGCCTTGACCAATTCATTTTGTTGATCCGCTTCCTTGATCTCTAGCTTGTTCGCGTCTTGAATTAGATCATCGACGCGATAATTCGAAACGCTTGTACCGAAATAGGAAGCGGCAACGTCTTCAAGCTCGTGGGCTTCATCGAAAATGACGGTCGTGTAATCGGGCAGCACTGAGCCGTAGTCGCCGCCGCGGAGCGCAAGATCGGCAAAAAAGAGGTGGTGATTGACTATTACTACGTCGGCTTCCATCGCTTCGCGGCGCATTCGGGTGATGAAGCACGCATCGAAGTCCGGACATTTCTGACCCAGGCACGTATCGGCACGCGCATCGATCTGAGGCCAGAATGAAACCTCCTCTGGAAGATCGGTCAACTCGGCGCGGTCGCCGGTATCGCTTTCAGCCGCCCACTTACGAATCTGATCGAAATAATCGACTTCATCCAATCCTTCGAGCATCGGCGTCACCGCAGCCTTCTTCAATCGATACAGACAGACATAATTCGAGCGTCCCTTCATACAGGTCACTTTGAAATCTCTCGGCACTATCTGTTGAAGAAAGGGGACGTCTTTTTTGTGCAGTTGCTCTTGGAGGTTCTTAGTCGCGGTGGAAACCAGAACCCGGCGGCCGGCGGCGAGCGCGGGTATAAGGTAGGCGAGTGTCTTGCCAGTGCCGGTTCCAGCTTCGATGAGCGAAATACCACCGTCGGACAGAATGTTATTGACGGCTTCGGCCATCTCGACCTGGCCGGGTCGGTATTCGTAGTTTGGATGGTGAAGGGCGATTAAGCCGCCGGGACCGAATACTTCTTCCATTGCGAAAGCCAGAAGAGGTTAGATCGTGAGGTTAGTTGGAATTCATTCTAAGTCATAAATCGTCATTGCTTTGCCATCGTACCGCCAAATTTCAGGTACACCGAAGGCAGCGTACCCTGGAAATCTTGGACGTGAATCATGATGTACATCGATCTCCACCACGTGCGTACTTTTTGTGTTCGGCGGATGTGGTCATAATGTGCAGGCTCCCGTTGTCGAAACTGATTCTCAACCCGGGAGCTTCACTGACCTGTTCGAGCAATTCCTCGTACGCATCCCAACTCACCTACACTATGTAAGCTATGTACCGCGTGCAAGGCTGCGCATCAAACGATTCTCATAGATCGGAAACCGCTCGCACAGCTCCTTCACCCGCTCGCGAATGCTCGCCTGCACTGAATCGCTTTCAGGATCGGCAAGCACTTCGCTGATCCAACCGGCGATCACGATCATCTCGCTTTCTCTCATCCCGCGAGTTGTAAGCGCGGGCGTTCCGATCCTGATGCCCGAAGCTTTCATAGGCGGTTGAGTATCAAACGGAATCGCGTTCTTATTCACCGTTATAGCAGCGCGCTCGAGCGCTTTTTCGGCTTGCGCGCCGGTCAACCCACGTACGAATACATCCACCAGCATCAAGTGGTTATCGGTTCCGCCCGATACGATTCTGAATCCGGCGTTCGCGAGTTGCTCGGCTAACACCTTCGCGTTTGCCACGACCTGTTTTTGATAGTCCGTAAAACTGGCTTCCATAGCCTCTTTGAAGCAAACCGCCTTCGCGGCGATCACGTGCATCAACGGGCCGCCCTGCACAGTTGGGAACACAGCCCGGTCGATGTCTTTTTGAAACTGCGCCCGGCACATCACCATACCAGCTCGCGGACCGCGAAGCGTTTTGTGGGTAGTTGTCGTCACAAAGTCCATATGAGGAACCGGGCTCGGATGAAGCCCAGTGGCGACGAGGCCCGCAATGTGGGCGATGTCCGCCATCGAAATAGCACCCACCTCGTGGGCTATCTTGCCGATGCGCTCGAAATCGATCACACGCGAGTACGCGGATGCACCGCACAGGATCATTTTCGGCTTGTGCTCGCGCGCCAGACGTTCCAGCTCGACATAATCGATCGTTTCGGTGTCCCGGGTGACTCCATAGGGGATTATCTTGTAGCTGCGGCCTGAAAAGTTGAGCGGGTGCCCGTGGGTGAGATGACCGCCGTGCGACAGATTCATTCCGAGTACCGTGTCTCCATAGTTGAGCGCCGCGAGATACACGGACATATTGGCCTGTGAGCCAGAATGTGGCTGCACGTTGACGTGTTCGCATTCGAAGATTCGCTTCGCGCGCTCTCGGGCGAGGTCCTCAGCCACATCGACGAACTCGCAGCCGCCGTAGTATCGCTTACCCGGATACCCTTCGGCGTACTTGTTGGTCATCACCGAGCCCATCGCTTCAAGCACCGCTTCGGACACGAAGTTTTCAGAAGCAATCATCTCGAGATTGTAGGCGAGACGGCGCTCCTCATCGGCCACGGTTGCAGCGATCTCGGGATCAACTTCCGCAAGCGGTCTGTTCATCGGGGTCGGCATCTGCTTGCACCTTTCAACCAGAAGTCGAGCCGGGTTGCTCGCACAGGGATAGTAGCAAAGAACCGATTGGTTGTCAGTGTTCGGTGATCGAAGGCCGGTGATTGGTGGAGGATGGACAGTGGTCGGGGGTCGGTCGACGGTGATCGGTTGTCAGTGGCCGGTGATCGGTGAGGTGGCCGGCCACTGTCCACCGCTTATTGAAAGTATGTCTGGAAGTTGTCGCGGGAAATCACGATCTGGGACTTGAACTTTGGTGTATCGGGAGGAAAGCTGGCATCGCGGTTGTTGATCTTCATCTTGAGGGTGAGCCGGTTGCCATAGTTGAGCGTAACTTGCGTTTGGGCCGGCGGCAGGTCTTGTGATTGACCTTGCTTCAAGACCATGGTCGTAGGTTTGGCATCGTCGACTTGATACTTGATCCAACTGTCTCCGGTTGCTGCCTCGAGCTTGACCACCAGCGGCTGTCCGGCCGGGATTTCCGATGCGGGAGTCGAGGGCTGTTGAGAGGCTGCGGGCTGTGTCGGGGGTTGAGTTGAGGGCCGTGGAGGAGCGTTTTGTTGCGCGACTTGGGAAGGCTGTGTCCCGGTTTCGACAGTGCCTTGATTAAGCTGTTTAACAAGAGCAACCACTATGATCACTATGAAGATAACTATTCCCGCTCCGATCACGATGGTCGGCCAGCTGGTTCGCGCGGTTGATGGTCGGAACACGGCCGGTTCGAAGCGGCGCGACCGATCCTCCGCCGGCGGTTTTTTTGATACGGGTTCCGCAGGTGGTGGGCGCTTCGGCGGTTTATCGGCCGGTGAAGTCTGTTGTATCGCGGCAACATCCGCCGTTTCCTGTTCGAGCGCGGGTCCGGGCGCGACTTGCTGAAGATACAGCGCGACCGCCTCGTCTTCGTTCATACCGACATGTTTTGCGTAAGCTCGAATAAATGATCGCGTGAAGATTCCGCCTGGAAGGATTGAGAAGTTGTCTGTTTCGATGGCTTTTAGAAAGCGCGAGCCAATGCGTGTCGCTTCCGAAATTTCAGCAAGCGTGATGTTGCGTTGCTCACGCCGGTTTCTCAGTTCTTCGCCCAGTGTCGGCATTAGCCGAGCGACCTCTCTTACTCCTGCCCATGAGTTGTAAGGGATTGGAGATGGTCATCTTAAGACAAGCACCAAGGGGTGTCAAGCAACGGTGCTGTGACGATCCATCTGGGGTAGCATATACCTCACTCATTGTTTCATGGTTTCTGGGCGATGTGCTTGACGCGCCCAGTGCGTTTTGTTAGTTTCAGTTTCTCCGTGAGCACTCTCGCCAAAAGCTCGCGCTCAAGCCGACTTAATTCGCCTTACTCGGAGGAATCTTATCTATGAATATCGAAGCGCTCGGAATGATTGAGACTAAGGGATTCGTGGCGGCGGTCGAAGCCGCCGACGCGATGGTCAAAGCGGCGAACGTCGTGCTGGTTGGTCGCGAGTACATCGGCGCAGGTTACGTAACGGTATTGGTACGCGGCGACGTGGGCGCGGTAAAGGCCGCAACGGATGCAGGCGCAGCCGCCGCCCGGCGCGTCGGAGAGCTGGTTAGCGTCCACGTGATTCCGCGTCCGCATAAGGAACTAGAACAGGTATTGGAATCGAGTGGAATCGTCGGTTCCGCAGCACAGCTTGCGGCAGGCGCTCGCGGGCAGTTGACTTCTGGGACCCAGGAGGATGGAAAGCGCTCCTTATCTTCTTCCTCACCTTCAAAAGAGCGCGTCAAGTAGTGCGTACTGAATGAGGACCGGCCTGGTACAGGGCGATTTCCGAGTGAGCAGTTGTCATGAGCAGCGACAAGGACGTTCGATCCATCGAACATGCGCGAGAACTCGTCGAGCGAGCTTATGAGGCGCAAAAGATACTCGCCACGTTCTCTCAAGAAAAAGTCGACGAGATAGTGGGCGCGATGGCGCGTGCGGCTCTCGAGGACGCCCACCGGCTCGGTGAGATGGCTCACCTGGAAACTGGCTACGGCTCCGCCGCGGACAAGGCTACCAAGAATCGATTCTCAGCGGAACAAATTTACAACTTCATCAAGCCAATGCGCACCGTCGGCGTGGTTCGGCAGACCGAAAGCGTGATCGAGGTTGCTTCACCGCGCGGCGTCGTCGCCGCCATTATCCCTTCGACAAATCCGACCTCAACTGCGATCTTCAAAATCCTCATCGCCGTGAAAGCCCGCGACGCTGTGGTTCTGAGCCCGCACCCGTCGGCTACCAATTGCATTACTGAGACCGCCAGGGTGATGCGTGAAGCAGGCGAAGCTGCCGGGTTGCCGCCCGGCGCAATCGGCTGTCTTGCGGTCGCAACGATCGAGGGCACGCAGGAATTGATGAGGCACAAACGAACCGCATTGATTCTGGCGACCGGCGGAATCGGGTTGGTGCGCGCTGCATACTCGTCCGGCAAGCCAGCCTTTGGAGTCGGTCCGGGCAATGTGCCCGCGATGGTAGAGCGTTCGGCAAACGTTACAAAAGCAGTTCGCGACATACTCACCGGTAAATGCTTCGATAACGGAACGATTTGTTCGTCAGAACAGGCAGTCGTCGTCGAACGGCCGATCGACTCTCAAGTGCGGGAACGATTCATCGCCGAACGTGGATACTTTCTCAACAAAGAGCAGCAGGATGCTTTGACGCGGGTCGTAGCCACCGCTACTAACACACTGAATCCGAAGATCGTCGGCAAGAGCCCAAAGGTGATAGCCGAAATGGCCGGGATCACCATACCGGAGGGAACGAGAGTGATGCTCTGCGAACTCTCCGGCGTCGGACGCGACTACCCGCTGTCAATGGAAAAGCTCTCGCCGATTCTCGCTTACTACGTCGTCGAAAATCTCGAAGAAGGATGCGAGCGTTGCGCTCAGATACTCCGATACGGCGGCATGGGCCACACTGCTTCGATCCACACGGGCTCCCGGGACACCGCGCGCGAATATGGAATACGGATGCCGGCGTCGCGTGTGGTGGTCAATAGTCCTTCGACTCACGGCGCGATAGGATTCACAACCGATCTCGAACCCTCGATGACGCTTGGCTGCGGATCGTGGGGTGGGAACGTCACCTCGGACAACATCTCCCCGCGTCATCTGGTGGACATCAAGCGAATCGCATTCGAGACGCGCCCCATCAATCAACCGGCCGCAGCCGCGCGCCCGACCGCGCAGCAGCCGGCGACGGTTGGTCGAGAGGAGATCGCCGCGCTGGTCGATCGCTTCCTTGCCGAGCGACATGTTCATCAGACGCCGCATCAGCCAACCCAACAGGCGGTTCCCTTTTCTTCGCCGGCTCCTGCCACCTTTGAACGGCCTGCTCAACAAGTGCCGCCACCGCCCGCAGTCTCGAACGGAGCGAACAACGAGAGAGTTTACGACTTTGTCTGCGAAGAAGATGTGAAGCGAGCAATCGCGGCGGGTGAGAAAATCTACATCAATACCAAGACGATCATCACTCCTGCCGCACGAGAGCTTGGAGAGGAGCGCGAAGTCTTCGCGCGGCCCTTGTCATAGGTGGCGGTGATCGGTGGCGGGTGGCCGGTGAATATTACCAACCATGACAGCCGCGGTTGATCGCCGGCAACTGACCACCCGACACTTATCTACTGAACAGCGCTTGCGAGTTGCAGCACGCACCAGGGATCGGTTGTCAGCTCGGACCACCGAACCGGTTTAGGTGGATCGTTGCGGTTGTGCTG
>JBASRM010000600.1:0-2137 GCA_049273835.1 Blastocatellia bacterium
ATACTCGATCTGGCCATCCCTGACAGCGCCGCGTTGTTCGCGCACCTCAAACCAGCGCAGCTCGCGGATTGTCTGATTTGCGCGCTCGACCGCGACTTCGATGGCGTTGCTAAAACTTTGATTCGAGGTTCCGACGATGGTGACGCCTTTAAAAACATCTTTTGCCATTTAGCAGTCCTCCGTTTGGTTGATGTTGATCCAAGTTAGCACAGGCGTTATGTAGAAACGTAGCGGCGGCTTTAGCGGCAAGTCCGGTGCGCGGCTATTCGCCTTCGGTACCCGGCTGCTTTTTTGCAACGCCTCTATACAGGTGACCAAGCACTCGCGGAGTGTCGGGCAAATCGTAGCGATGGAGCTGGGTGATTTGCAGCCCCGCATCTCTCACCAAAGTGTCGATCGGTCGATTCATATTGCACCCGCAAGCAATCAGCTTTTGAATCGGATTGAAGAAATCCTGACGTTTGGCGATTCGCGGATCGTCACTGCGACCATGCTCCAGGAAAACGTATTCGCCGCCGGGCGCCAGCACGCGACCAATTTCAACAAGCGCCGCGGACACATCAAGTATTGAGCAGAGAGTAAAAGTCGTGACCACACCATCGAACGATCCCTCTTCGAACGGAAGTCTTCCGCCAGCGTCAAGCTGCCGTTGCTGTACCGGCACACGAGCCTCGGCGATCCTCTTCTCGACCCTGCCGGGAAGCATCCGCTCATTGTCGATGGCCGTCAGGCGAGTCACTTCATCCGGATAAAACGCCAGGTTTAACCCGGTGCCGAATCCGATTTCCAGCACGTGCCCTCTCAACTTAGTCATCCGAGTGAGGGCCTCGCGCCGCTGTTCCCGCATCAACGCATTTCCAAGCGACCAATCAAGAATACGCGGAAAGATGTAGTTTGAGTAAAAACCCATTTTAATTGTTTTTGGCTCTTCTCAGCACGAAGGCTCGGTGATTCAAGCGCCTTTGAATACAAATCCAAGATCTCGAGACTATTGCTTTGAAGCTTTCAGTCTCTGCGCCAGCATCCATTCGAATATCTCGGTCTCCGCATAAGCTCGGTCCCATGAGTTGTGTCCGACGCCTTCATACTCGTTGTATCGAACGTTTCCGCCAGCCTTCAAAGCTTCCACCATCTTTCGAGATTCCGAGACCGGCACCACCGGGTCCGCGCCGCCGTGAAAGACCCAGACTGGAATCTTACCCACCTTAGCGGCCACGTCGGCGTAAGGATCCGCCGAGTTCAACTCAGGCGCTGCTCCCTTTGGCAGAGAGATTCCAGGCGGCGGGCGAACGCCACCACACACGACGGCGAGGGCGGCAAACCGGGCGCCGCCCTTGTTTGCAACGATCGCCCACGAACCGTAACCGCCCATCGACAGCCCTGTGAGATAGATTCTGGAGGCGTCGCCGTTGAACTCCTTGACCGTTTGATTGAGCGCGGCAAGAGCGAGCGTTTGCATCTCGCGCTCCGACCACCAGCGATTCCTCGGACATTGCGGCAGCACTACGATGGTGGAGAGCGTTTCCTGTTGGCGCAGGATGGCCGGGCCTATACCGACTCTGGTCTGAGCCAGGTTATCGGCGCCACGCTCGCCGGCTCCATGAAGAAAAAGAATCACCGGCGACTTCTTCTTTCTAGTCCAGCCTCTGGGCACGAACACGCGAAAGTGATATTCGGTGGCGCCGATCGTGATGGCGCGATTCTGAAACAGTTCAACGTCCTGTTGGGCGCGCGCCGGCCAGGTCAACATTAGCCCACTTGTCATAAGAATAATCAGCACTCGACCTGCAGTCATTCGAGTTCCTCCCGCGACATCTTAAACATTCTAAGAGAGGCGGCACAATCCGGAAGGGGTTTGTCCGGAAGGATTTGTAGTTCGGCCTTGTATCTTCAGGTTGTTGGCGGAATAGCGGTCAAGCTAAAGCTTGAACTCAGAACGCGGGCAAGCTAAAGCTTGAACTCAGAACGTTTGATTTCGACAGGCGGAAGGTTGTTGGCGGAATAGCAGGTAAGCAAAAGCTTGAACTCAGAATAGCGGGCAAGCTAAAGCTTGAACTCAGAACGTTTGATTTCGACAGGCGGAACTCCGACAATGGTAAACTCAGACAACGGTAAACTCCGGCAACGGTAAACTCCG
>JBASRM010000594.1:0-17333 GCA_049273835.1 Blastocatellia bacterium
ACCGTAGACTGTCGAGTCTGCGGCCGTTCTCCTGAAACGCACTCGCCCTTTTGATCGTCCGCAGACTAGACAGTCTACGGTACGCCGTTCTTGGAAACTCGGCAGAGTACGCCGTTCTTGGAAACTCGGCAGAGTACGCCGTTCTTGGAAACCCGGCAGGGTACGCCGTTCTTGGAAACTCGGCAGAATGTACCGTAGACTGTCGAGTCTGCGGCCGTCTCCAGAGACGCACTCGCCAATCGATTTTGATGGTCCGCAGACTGGACAGTCTACGCTACGTCGGTCCTTTATGACCCTTCGAGCAATTAGCGTCGAATGTTACTCAGGGACACGAGCCGACGAGACACCACGGCGAATAATTATTGACGGACGCGAGCACATCGTTGCTCGCTTGCTAGCAGAGTCTCTTGAGCTCCCGCAAGGATCGCATCACCAACGGCGCCGTTACAAAGTTCTGACTGATTCGGGCCTTGTCCTTGAAGTCGTGCGTGAGAGTGACGGTGCCTGGTTCCTGCTGCCTTAGCCGCAGATCCTACTCCACACTGAGCTCGCCGACTCGGTGAATCTTCATGGATAGGGATAAGACGATGTCGCTCACTCGTCCGGCCATCACTACAACGAACTCGCCGCGTTCGGCAAGCTTGTGCTCGAGCAGAGCCTGGTCGGCCAGCGGAAGCAAGCCGTTCTCGATCGAGACCTTATCGCCGAGCGTGTAGGGCTCTACTCCCCAGATAACCGACAGTTGTCGGCGCGTACGATCGTTTTGTGTGAGCGCGATGATGCGCTGCGCGGGTCGAAGCGCCGCCACCAGACGGGCCATATGCCCGCTGTGTGTGATTACCACGATCAAGCGACAACCTGCCTCATCCGCGGCAAGCACGGCGGCTTCGGCCACCGCCCGCCCCTGAGAACGGGAACGCCGGCCCGCTCGCCCGGCTAAGTCCCTAGCCGGAACCCCCATCTCTTCGGTGGAGCAAATTATTCGATCCATCATCTTCACGGTTTCGACCGGGAAACGCCCCACCGCCGTTTCGCCCGACAGCATTACGGCATCTGATCCGTCGAGTATGGCGTTGGCTACATCCGAAGCTTCAGCGCGAGTCGGCCGCGGGTTTTCGATCATCGATTGAAGCATCTGCGTCGCGGTGATCGTTACCTTTTGCGCGATCAGGCAGTCTCGAATAATTCTCTTTTGCAGTACCGGCACTCGCTCCGGCGAAGTTTCAACCGCAAGATCGCCGCGCGCGATCATCACCCCGTCTACGACATCCAAAATGTTGGCAAAGTCGTCCACTGCTTCCGGCTTTTCGATCTTGGCGATCAACAGCGCCCTACCGCCAAAGGTTTTTATGAGGTCGCGCGCGCGGCGGCAGTCTTCGGCGCGTCTCACGAAGGACTGCGCAACCAAATCGACCCCGCGCTCGATGCCCAGTCGCAGATCGGCAATGTCCTTTTCGGTGATCGAAGGTATCGAAACTTGAACCCCGGGCAAATTAATGCCTTTGTGATCCGATAGCACCCCGCCGTGAATCACACCGGCGACCAATTCGGTGGACGTTGTTTCGAGAACCTGAAGCTCGATCTGACCGTCGTCGATCAGAATGCGATCTCCAGAATGCACGTCGGACGCAAGCTGCGGATAATTGGTTGAGAACCGCGCGGCGTCGCCCTCGATCTCGTCAGCAACGATTCGAATTTCCGAGCCGTCCGCGAGATAGGCACTGCCGGCGCGCAGCTTGCCCGTGCGAATCTTCGGCCCCGACAGATCAAGCATCACCGCGACTGGCCTCTCCAGCTCGGCCGCAAGGCCTTGAATCCGAGCTATGACCGCGCAGTGATGTTCGCGTTCGCCGTGAGACATATTGATGCGAGCGACATCCATCCCGGCAAGCATCAGTTCGCGCAGTTTCTCTATCGACTCGGTCGCCGGTCCGATTGTGGCGACGATCTTTGCTCGACTCATAGGCGTTGAGGGCATTACGGTACCCTAACTTTGTTACGATCCGACCAACGCTTGATTGACCGCTTCGTCAAGCAGCTTTCCGTGAGACTGGCTGTAGCCGATCAGGTGCTTGATCAATCGACCGTCTCGGCCGAACACAAGCGTCTGCGGAATCGTATCGTCGCCGGTTCCCAGGTAAGACGTAAACATATCATCTGTAGCGAGGCCTACCGTATAGTTGATGCCGTAATGATCGATGAATTTGCGAATGTCTTCGGGCGAGGATTTGCCTCGATCGTCAATGTGCAACCCGATGATTTCAAGTCCGCGGTTCCGATTCTCTCTCGATAGCCGGGCAAGCTGGGGGGTCTCCTGCCGGCAGGGAACGCACCAGGTGGCCCAAAAATCCATCACCAGTACCTTGCCGCGATAGTCGGAGATCTTTATCGTGCGGCCTTCGACCGTTGGTATATCGACATCGGCCGGGACTCTAGTGGAAACAGGATTTGAAACTGGAGTACCGGGCAGCACTACGTTCGAGTCGGTTTTTTCTTCTGGATGCGCGGTCAACAGTGTATAGCCGATTGTGGTTATCAGTGCGATCACGACGACGGTCGCAATAATGCGACCCGGCGTCCACAAGGATTGTTCCGTGCCGTCTTCAGCCATTTCTATCTCCTGCCACGCCGCGGCGATTCGAAACCTCCTCAATCCTGCTCCGCGATTTCGGTATCCTCGGAGACGTCCTTGAGTGGAATCGAGACGCTGTACTCCTCGCTTGCCCACCTGGCGAGGTCTATGATCCGGCAGCGCTCGGAGCAAAATGGCCGGTCGGGATTGTCCTGCCAGGTTGTTGGTTTTTCGCAGATTGGGCACTTCATGATCGATTCTCTGATTAATCATTCCCAACTTCAGTTGGGAGGATTTGCCGGCGTTTTCAACGTCGCCGGCGGATCCAAAAGCCCACTTCCTTCCTCGTTTGTGGCTTACCGACTCGATGCGCCTGCCTGAGTGCGTTCGCTCATGACCAGGTTCTCGATAAAGAACTCCATCATCCGATCAGGCTTGAGAGCCGAGTGTCCCAGATCAGGGCCGATCTGCACTTCGAAACTCTTCCCGGCCTTTTGCAAAGCCTGAATTAGCTGCATCGAGTTGTTCGGGTGCACGTTGTTATCGGCCGTGCCGTAGTAAATCATCAAACGACCCTTGAGCTTGTCCGCGAAGTTCATCGCGTTTCCAGCTTCGTAGCCTTCCTTATTCTCCTGGGGAATCCACATGTAACGCTCGGTGTAAATCGTGTCATAGTTATACCAGGAAGTTGGAGGTGAAGAAGCCGACGCCGCCTGAAACACGTCCGGATATCGCAACAAACACAGCGCGGAAGCATAGCCCCCGTACGAACTCCCGTAGATCCCCACATGATGCTTGTCAACGTAGGTCCTCTCACCCAATGCTCTCACGCCCGCGGCCTGATCGTCGATCTCCGGCACTCCCAGTTTCAAATAGATCGCATCGAGGAAGCGCTTTCCGCGACCACCCGCGCTGCGCGAATCAAGAGTGGCGACCAGGAAGCCATATTCGGTGAGCAAACTCGGCAAAGTAAAAGTCTCTCTTGCGCCGTTTGTCGCCGGGCCGGCGTAGACGCTGATCAGCAGCGGATATCTCTTCGTTGGATCGAACCGCGACGGGAAGTGGAGCAGCCCGTGAAGCTCGGTGACTCCGTCAGCGGCCTTGTACTTGATCAACTCCACGCGCTTCAACCCGAGCTGCTCAAACTTGCCGGTGTCGCTCTTGGCTAACTCCTCAATGACCTTACCATCGGCGTCCATCAACCGGGTCTCCGGCGGAATGTCATGGGTCTGAGCCACATCGATGAAATGTTTCGCATCGGGCGCGGCATCCAGCGTGTGATTGAACGCTGGATCCGTCAGGCGTTTGTCGCCCTTCCCGTCGAGGCCAACGCGATGAAGCTGGAGCTTCATGTGATTGTCGCCGTCGCGAGCCGTGTAGTACAGCACTCCCGAGTTCTCCTCCACGCTTACAATGGTTCCGACTTCAAACCGGTGATCGGTGAGTGTAGCCAGCAGCTTCCCGGTCAGATCGTACAGATAGAGGTTCTTCCATCCCGTCCGTTCGGAAGTCCAGATGAACCGCTTTCCGTCTTTGAGGAATTTCATCGTCGGGGAGTTTTCCGTCCAGCTCGCAGGCCACTCTTCTCGAACGATGACTCGGCACTTGCCGGTCTCGGGACTTGCAGCGGTGAACTCCATTATGTTCTGACGGCGATTGGTTCGATTGAACAGCAACTCGCTGCCGTCGGGTGACCAGGCGACGTTGTATGCGTAGTGTCCCACCACCGAGTTTTCAAACGGCTTTCCGTCGCGCACATCGAGCTTTACGGTCTTCCTGGTTTCGACGTCATAAATCAGAAGGTCGGCAATCGGATTTGCGACGCCGGCCTTGGGATAAGCCTCGATGTCCGTCCGGCTCTGGAGCTTTGTCTGGTCGAGCTGGAGGTAATAGTCAGGCACCCGGCTCTCATCGAAGCGATAGAAGGCTATCTTTTTGCTGTTGAGGGACCACCACATCGCAGTAATCTGATTGAGTTCTTCGCCGTAAACCCAGCTCGCGGTGCCGTTCTTGATGCGAGTCTTCTCGTTGCCATCGGTTGTAACCGCGATTTCACCGGCCCCGTTTGAATCACTCAGCCACAGATTGCGATCGCGATGAAAGGCCTTCAGCTTGCCGTCGGGTGAGTTGGCAGACTCGTATTGCCGGCCGCGTACCGGGCCGCCGTCGCGTCTGCGACCTCCCGGTCTCTGGACCTCGGCAGGCGCCGGTCCGACTTCGGTCTTGGTGCGAGTCGGGATGTCATAGCGGTAGGCCTTGCCTTCCGCGTAGTATTCGAAGGCCTTCCCGCCATCGAGCCATTTCACCGCAAGGGACCCGGACTTTACCGAGGTGGGAATCTCCCTGGACATTTTCTGGTACTGGTCGTACCCGGCCATTGTCTTCAGGCGATCCTGCCCGAACGAAGCTATCGGCGACAGGCCGAGCGCGATGGTGAGCGCGAACAGAATGGTCTTCTTCAAAGGGATCGCGATCGTGTTCTGCATTGTCTAGCTCTCCTTGACTATGTGCTCTTCGTCGGATGCGCGTTACAAAACAGTGACAAAGTGACAAAAGTTCCGTAGAAAGGTCAGAGTCATCATTGATGAAGACCGCGGCCCGCCGCCTGAAAATCAATCATCAACTTACAAATCGGATGAACTTTGCCCTCCCCGAGATACCCATCCAGGAAGTTCCAGGTCGTCAATCCATCATCGCTCTCTGGCTCAAGCAGGTAAGCCGCGAGCCTGCCCAGCGGTTGCGCCGCTCGAACGATGATCGAGCCCGCATTAAATGTCATCGTCTCTTTCTTGTAGTGACCGATAAGAGCGATCGTTGTATGTCCCTGAAACGGCCGCGCTGCTTTCTTTACGCTCTCAATCACGAAGCTCTCGACCTCGGTCGTCAACGGCCCAGTCAACTCTTCAACAGCGATGCCGTGCTGAAGCAGCTTCTCGATCACGACTCGCGTGCCGTCTTCGCGGCGGAACAGATAAGCTCGCGCCATCGGAACACTGCGCCTGGCGGCGAACAGCCCGAAATCCTGCATCGCAACCTTCGTGAACTTGTCCTCCGCCATCACGGTCATATCCCTTCCCGAGCGCGGATTCTTAACCTTGGTAACTTCGCCGACCAATATTTCAACCGGCTTTGAAAGAGGCTTCATTTCGTATTCGACACCCATCGGCGCCGGTGAGCCGCTCAGCCCGCGCCGGACCGTATCGAGATCGACTTGATCCGCAAGCTGGGCCATCTCAGCGCCGTGGGCAGCCGAGTACTTGAGAATCTCCTCGACAAACGCTTCGGTCGCCTCGACCCGGCGTCGAAAATCGAGATAGCTGTACGCCTCAGACAGAATCGTCAGCCGATTGCGGAAGCCAACATAGTTCTGGCCGATTCGGGGCTGATGAGTGAACGCTTCCCAGCGTCGCGTGTCCGGTTCTCCCGGCTTCGGCGCAGGACCTTCGAAGTTGCCATAGTAGTAACTTCGGAACTTGTGCTGTGAGAGCATTGCCTTCGCTACTGCCGGCATCATCTTCTCGCGATGATAGGCGATGATCCGCGGATCAACCGAGGGGTTGAGTGGGATCGAATACGTCAGATGATATCCGTGATAAGACCCGTTGGTCGTGTGCAAATCGACAGTCAGGTGCGGGTCCCACTGATTAAAGAGCCGCACCAGCGACTGGGCCTCCGGTGACTCGAGTTTTATGTAATCACGGTTCAGGTCGAGGCCCTTTGAGTTTTCGCGCACACCGACGCCGCCGAGCGGGCCGTTCTGGGCAGTCCGATTCATCACGCTGATCTTCTCGTTGCCATCGGCGTTGTAGATCGGCGCGATCAAAATGATGAGTCGGTCCAGGAGCGAGCGCAGATCACCAAGCACGATGCGACGGGCAAGGTGTTGCATCGCTTCTTTGCCTTCGACTTCGCCCGCATGAATGTTCGCAAACACGAAGACGACAGGCTTGCCCGACGCTCTCGCATCGCGAGGCTGGGAGATAGGAGGATCGCTGAGTATCACCAGCGGAAGAGCCCGTTCTTCGACCGAATGCCCAAAGGTCTCGACCCTGACGATCGGGCTTCGCTTTTGCAGCTCATCGAAGAAACGCAGAACATCTTCATAGCGGCTCGTCTCTTGGTAGTTGGTGATCTCGGCTCGCGATTTCAAGTTGTTGTCCTGGGCCTGCGACGCAATGTTGAGCAGCAACAGCGCTGCGATTGGCATGGCAGTTCTCATAACCCATTCACGCTGACCTTTAGTAGCGTCAATTCCATTCTTGAACCATTGTTGAATGCGGATTTGGCGGAAGTTTACTTATCGAAAGAGTGTTTGACAACGGGCGGGCCGCTTTTGCCTTTTGTGTGAAACGTCGAATGGTACTGACCTGTACTTCCGCCCCTCCGTGGCCACCTCTCTCGACCCTGTATTGTCCAAGTCCCAACAGCAGAAGTCCCAGACTCAACCGCGGTAGACGGGGTATCTAATTACCCTCACCAGGAAGATGCTCACTGGAATGTGTCAGCGTTTCAAGCTGGTTTCAAACAGCTTGAAAATCCGCTTGTACTCGTCCGACCAACTCGTGGGCTCGACAAACCCGTGATCTTCAACCGGAAACACCGCGAGCTCCCAGTTCGTTTTTCGAAGCTCGATCAGTCGCTGCACCAAACGCACCGTGTCTTGAAAGTGCACGTTCACGTCAACCATTCCGTGACAGATCAACAGCGCGCCTTTCAGCCCTTGAGCAAAGTAGATCGGCGATGACTTTTTGTAAGACTCGGCATCTTTCTGGGGCACGTTCAAGATGTTGGATGTGTAGCCGTGATTGTAGTGCGCCCAATCGGTCACCGGACGAAGCGCCGCCCCGGCCGCGAACACATCCGGTTGAGTAAACAACGCCATCAGCGTGATGAACCCGCCGTAGCTTCCGCCGTAAATTCCGATGCGCTTTGCATCGACCCCTTGCTCGCTCACCAGCCACTTCGCCGCGTCGATCTGATCGTCAAGGTCCTTACCGCCCATGTGCCTGTAGATCGCCGTGCGCCAATCGCGCCCGTAACCCGATGACGCGCGATAGTCCACGTCCATAACTGTAAAGCCGTTCTCCATCAGGAAATGATGGAACATATATTCCCGATAGTAGCTCGACCAGTACCGATGGACGTTTTGCGCGTAGCCCGCTCCGTGCACAAAGATCACAGCCGGTCCGCCGCGTTTGAAGGTCTTCGGTTTGTAAAGCCTGGCGTACACTTCCGCGCCGTCGCGTGCCTTAAACGTCACGATCGGCGGCTCGATCCAGGCGTAGTTCCAGAAATCAGGCGCCGGCGATGACGTGATCTTCGCGGCAACAGCGCCCGGTTTGTTTTCTTGAATAAAAAGCTCGGGCGGTTTGTTGCTGGAGGAATAAATCAACGCAAGCATTTTTTCATCGGGCGAAACAAACGACTGATTGCTCCCCGGCATCGTGGTTATCTTCACCCGATCGCCTCCCTCGGCAGGCATCGTGTAAAGGTGTCGCTCGCCCGGATGCAACTCGCTGGTGGTCAGGTAAAAGCGGCTCTTGTCATCCGACATCTGGACGCCGCTAACTTCCCACTTCCCTGAAGTCAATTGCTTCGGCTCGCCTCCGTCATAAGATACGGTGTAGAGCTGCGCGTAGCCGGTGCGCTCGGATTGAAAATATATGTGCTGGTTGTCCTTCATCCATCCGATGGTGAAAGCGCCGGGCCCGTCGATCCAGGCATCGTCGTGCTCGGTTGCAATCACTCGGGTCTTACCGGTTGTGGGATCCAGCGCGAGCACCCAGCGATCTTTGTTGTCGGCCGCGCGAGCCATCAGCACGGCCTTCGTCCCGTCTTCGGACCAGATCGGCTGTGTCACTTGAGCGTCCCTTTCCCGTGGTTCGTTCGAGCGGCGTTCACCCTGGCCTCGCACGCTTCCTTGCTGCTCGCGGCCTTCGACGTCGCGCTGGTCGGTTGCTGTCCGCTCGGTTCGTGACTCGGTGCCGGCAGCCAGAGGTTGTTTTTGGCCGTGATCAACCCACTTCACCTCGCCGGTATCGACGGCGACGATCGCGACCCGCGAGCGATTCTGAGTATCCCCGACTTTCGACCTGGTGCCGATGTCTTCAGTGTACGAGGTCTCGGTGACGTAGTTAGGAACGATGGTGTTCTTAGCGCCCTCGCCCTGTTCGTTTACGGTGACAAAAACAGACTTCTCATCCGGCGCGAGCTGAAGGTTGACGGCCGTCTGGCGGGCACCAAGTTGAAAAGGCTTGCGAGGGCGGTCGCGTTTGCGTTTTGCTTCATCCTGTTCGCGCTTCTCGGCGCGGCGCTTGATCACGTCGAGCAGATCGCGCTCTTCCTTCTTCAAATACTCCTGGCTGTCGGTGCCTCTTTGCTGAGTCGCATCACGCTGGGTTGCCTGGGCGCCGCCTTGTCCTCGGCCTTGACCTTGCCCGAATCCGGCTCCGGCCGCAGGCGCCGGCGAGGCCGCGCCTCCAGTTGTGATATCGGTCATCTGCACAAGCGACCCAGTCTCGAGCGACATGACATAGAGATTATTTGCTCGAGTGAAATAGATGCGTTTCTGATCGCGGGTGAAGCGAGCATTCGTCTCCGCGTCGGTAGTGCTGGTGATCCGTCTTCGCTGATTAGCGGCGTTGTCGTAGATGAAGACATCGCCCTCATCGACAAAGACTGTAAGCTTCTTGTCTTTTGAGGTCTCGCCGCCGGGCGGTGGCGCGTTTCTGGCTTCTTCTTCGGTGAGTTTTTTCAAACCGCTTCCATCGCGATTGACAACGTAGGTATCGAATTCCTTCTCACGCGGCTCGCTGGCCTGTTTCCACTGAAAGTAGATGCGCTGGCTATCGGGCGACCAGTGAACGGCTCGCGGCTCATTGCCGACCAGTCCGGGTCCACGCATGATGTTGTCGATGGTGAGCTCGAACTTGCCGTTCGCGGAACCGAGGCTCGCAGAGGGCGAGCTTGCACTTTTTTGCTGGGCAATTGCTGGCGCGATCTGCGCTGCGATGAGGAAAGGGATTAAGCAGAGAACCGCACTCCGCTTCCAGCGTACGTCAGAACTATTCATGAGTCCTCCGCGAAAATACCGATGAGATGATCGTCGGTTCCGGCGCGCAATCATACTCCGGGCATGGCTTTCTTAAGCGGCTTCAAAAGCACCGTTAAGACCACCGCCATCACCAGTGCCGCGCCTCCGAGGATAATGAAGAACGTCGACTGCCTCCAGATCGACCAGTAGACCCCGATTGCCGTCAGTTTATTTCCGATTGCAGTCGCGACGAACCAGCCCCCCATCATCAAGCCGCGGACGCGGAGCGGCGCCACCTTTGAGACCAGCGACAAGCCCATCGGTGAGAGCATCAACTCGCCGAGCGAGATCACAGCGTAAGCGAGGATCAGCCAGAACGGCGACATCACGAACAGATAACCTTGATTGAGGAGCGCAGTCCTGTGGCGCGCGACAACATCGGCTGGGAAAAGCTGTTCAAGGGCGGCAACGAGATTTTGTTCGCCGGTTCCTTTCTCATTCTTCGTGAACTTCCTATCGAGCACGACAAACTTGCCGTCTGCATCCTTGGTGTTCTTGATCTTGTCCAGAACGTCCTGCGGCACCCCGCTGGCGCGCAGAGAGTCGAGTGCGCGTTCGTTGATGCGGAATGAGCCTGAAGGTAGCATTTCTGGCCGGACCTCCTTTGCTTCGCCTAGTTTCGCCGCGGCGAAAAGGATGAAGAATGAGAGCCCGGTCAGCGTCATCCCAATAGCCATCTTCGTCGGGGTTGCCGGCTCTTTGCCTTTGCGGTCGAGCCACCTCCAGAACCACACCAGCGGGAAAGTGAGCGTCACGATCCAAAACGGGTTGATCGCGTTGGAGATCGTCCCCGAAACGTCCCATTCGGTGTTGTCATCCGCCCAGTAAGTCAGCGTCGAGCCGTTCTGGTGGAAGACCATCCAAAAGACGATGACGATCGCGAAGATAACGATCAGAGCCCCTATTCGTTTGCCGTCGGAGACCGCCTCCATCTCACCGCCGCGCCCGACCGTGGGCAGGGCTTTGCCGCTCCGCTTTGCTTCGATGACCGCCGGGTCTTCGACTATCTTTTTGAATTTCCAAAGGATCGATACCGAGATGACCATCCCGAATGCGGCCAGCGCGAACGCGGGGTGAAAGCCCCAACGAGCCTTCACGATCTCCATCACAACCGGAGCCAAAAACGCGCCGATGTTTATCCCCATGTAAAAGATGTTGTATGCGCGGTCTTTGAGATGGCTGCCCTCGGGATAGAGATTGCCGACCATCGTCGAGACGTTCGGCTTGAAAAAACCGTTGCCGATCACCAGGCAGGTAAGCGCTGCGTAAACCGCCCAGAGGGCCGGAACCGAGAGCAGTCCATGCCCTGCCATGAAAAAGAATCCGCCAATCATAACGGCTTTTCGATAGCCTAAGACTTTATCGGCGAGCCAACCGCCGATCAGCGGACTGGCGTAAACGAACATCAGATAATTCGCGTACAGGCTTGTCGCCTGGGCGGGAGTCCAGCTAAAACCGTCCTTGGAATCCTGCATGTAGAGCGTGAACAGCGCGAGCATCGAGTAGAAACTGAACCGTTCCCACATCTCGGTCGCGAATAGCGCGTAAAGTCCCTTGGGGTGTTTGTCGAGATCGCCAGTCGGAGCAGTGATGACATCCGGTGAGTAAGTTCTGACAGCCATGTTGAGAAGGCTCCTTATTCAGATTTCATAACCAGGATAGTGGAACACTCATCCGCAAGTGAGAGCCTGTAGCAGCTCCCAAAAAAATCAAAGGCAGTGCGAGTACTTTATCTTATATGACCAGCGGTGCGACCGACAACTATTTGAGCACGAACTGCGCGCCTGACGCTACGAGCAGCCGCCCGGCGGCTCAAGCGACATCCGTCTTGTGACTCGGGGCGCCGTTTCCTCATTTGCGCGACTTGAATAATCAGATACCTTCACCAACTTGGCAACAACCATGGCAAGGGCTAGACTGGCGGCGTTGTTAGCAGCCAAGCCGGTGGTCGTCACGCGGGGAACTTCAGTGAAGGAAAACCGAGTTTATGTTCGAGTGGGATGTCCACGATAAGCACTTCTACATACGCGACGTTGAGGGCGAAGCAGAGCACCACGCGATCGAGAACATTCAAAAGGAAGCGTGGGGATTCAACGATCTCGATGTGGTTCCCGCCGCCACGCTCATCGCAACCCAACACGCGGGTGGCATAGTGCTGGGCGCATTCGAAGGCCACTCGATGATCGGCTTCGCTTACGGATTTCCCGCTTTTGAGGAAGGCCGCGCTTCGATCCATTCACACATGCTGGCGGTTAAAACGGAGTACCGGAACTATCACGCCGGGGTTTACCTGAAGCTTGCGCAGCGCGAGCGGGCGTTGGAAAAGGGACTCGATGAAATAACATGGACTTTCGACCCGCTTCAAAGTCTGAACGCGCATTTGAATTTCTCAAAGCTCGGAGTCGTCTCGCGGCGGTACATGGTGAATTTCTACGGGGATTCAACCTCGAGCCCTTTGCATAGGGGCTTCGCCACCGACCGCCTGTGGGTAAGCTGGCTGTTGAATAGCGAACGAGTCGGGCAGCGGATCGCGCGCGCGCCTTCGCATCGCATGACAAGAATTCCCGACTATTCAAGCGACGCCGCGTCGATCATCCAATCAGCGCTGATCTACAACGAGGGCTCGCGTCCGCTGCTCGGAGACTTCAAGGGCAGCCTCGCGACCAGCCGATGCACGATCGAGATACCGCACGACATCAACTCACTGAAAGAAGTTGAACCCAGGCTCGGAATCGAATGGCGAGAAGCGACACGCGCGGCCTTTCTGGCTGCGATTGAGGAAGGCTTTGTGGTTGAGGACTTCCTGCGGATGGAAGGTGCGTTGTCGCCGCGATGGTTCTATTCGCTCAGCAGGTAGCTCAGACGATAAGGTTGTTCTCCGCAAGCCTGAATTAAACGACCTGATTCGATTTATCGGTTCGACTCTCAGCTCTCGAAGCATTCGGTTGTCAGGATCATTACTCACACCGTCCGCTGGAAAAACGACTACGTCAATCGACTTGTCTAGACAAGCTGGTTACATCTTCGAGGGTTATGCTTGCGTGGGCTTTGCTTTTCTCAGGCAGGTTACCACCCTCATCCGGCGTTCTACTCACAGTTGCGCTGAAGCGGTAGCCGAGCTTTGGAATGGTTTCTATATATTGGCGCCCGTCCTGATCGGTACCCAGAATTTTTCGCAACATAAAGATTTGTTGAGTAAGGTTGGCTTCCTCGACGAAGGTATTGGGCCAGAGCTGTTCCAGTAGCTCGTTCCTCTCAACCAGATGTCCGCTGTTTTCAACAAGCAGAAGCAGTGTCTTAAAACATTTCAAAGTTAGGGGTAGCGACTCGCTATCGCGCAGAAGCAGGTGCTCATTTGGATCTAAGCTAAACGGGCCGAACCTGTAGATGTGCTCTGTAGTTTTGCTCATATCCGACCTCCTGATTTATTTGATAAGAATTTGAGAAATATTTAAGGACTCTCTCAAACTCCCGCTGTATTGTTTGCCAGTATTGGTTGCTGAAGTGAGGCTGTGGCTTCAAGTTCTGAAAAACTCTATTGATTTGTTTTTTGAAGTCCCATTTTCGTAGACGAAAGCCATCGCGGTTGCGATTCAGTTAAAAAAGCAAGTTCGATTACTGAAGCAACTAAACAACAAGGAGAGACTACGAAGAAGCAATTTGTGTTGCTTCTAACAATATCTCAGGCGCTCGGGTGTCGTTTGCCTGCCAGCTCGTACACCGATCGTCCGTTAACGGGGAGTAACCATCCCAGGAAGCGCCTTATTGACGGGCTTCGTGACCGCGTGAAGTAAGCGTCCTTCGCTATAGAGGAATTCCTTCCAAGACCAGTCAGAAAGAGGTGAGAAGATGAAGACAAACCCGCAAAGGACAGGTAAGAACAAGTGGTTGGGCGCAGCCATTGGATTTGTGCTGATGATTTTGGCTGCCAGCCCGCGGCCCGTCTTGGGGCAGCAATGGACCACCAACGGTAACCATATATCGAACGCCAATTCTGGTAACGTCGGCATCGGCATAAGTAATCCAGCCGCAAAACTGGATATCTTATCTACCGGTACTGCGCGTGTGATTGCAGGTGACGGATGTGTGGGGCTGGGGGTATACGGAGGAATCGGTTTAGGAATCAGCGGATTCAGTGGATGCTCAAACTACTCAATGCTTGGAGACGGAACGCACAGCTACTTCAACGCTCCCAGCGGCAATTTGTATTTTCGTATAGGAAACCTCGACAAGATGGTGATTCACTCCAGTGGCAGTGTCGGTATCGGCACCGATAGCCCCAGTTATCCGCTGACGCTAAAGAGGGACATAATCGGTGACGCCCAACTGCGCCTCGTTAGTAACAACGTCAGCCTCTACCTTGGTGCTCAATGGATCAATGGTCTGCCCGCAATAGGCACAGCCGATGCCAATCCCATAGACTTTGTGACAAACAACATCTTCCGAGCGCGGCTTGACTCGTCAGGCTACCTTGGTATTGGGACGACGATTCCTGCTCGCCTGTTGGATATTCGAGAAAACAACACCGGTCTGCAGTCTCAGTTGCGCATCTATCATACAAATGGCGATGCCGGGGTTAATCCGGGCAGTACTGAGATTGAGTTCCTCCATGCCGGAAATCAGCTCGCGACATCCAAAATGCGCTTTGTCCGCACATTTAACGGGAGCGGCTCCAGCAACACCGACTTTTACCTCGATCTCGTAAAGGGAAATAGTGGCAACAACGGCAACACCGCCGACACGCTCTTATTCGCTCAAGGCTTGACTGGCAACATCGGCATCGGCAATACGGCTCCAGCCTTTAAGCTCGACGTCGCGGGTGTGGTCCGGTCGAGCACGGGTGGGTTCAAGTTTCCTGACGGCACGGTACAGACCACAGCAGCCGGTTCAGGGGGAGGAACGATTACAAGTGTTACCGCGGGTGCGGGACTTACGGGAGGCGGAACCAGCGGCGCCGTAACCCTCACGAATACTGATACGGGATCGTCTCAGAACATCTTCAAGAACGTCGCCAACGCAGCCGGCACGACTCAGTTCGCTGCCGGGTCGAACAATGACTCCCTTCGTTTTGAAGGGACAGGCGGAACCAGCGTTACTTTTGATAACGCGACGAAGAAGGTGATCATTAATAGCTCTACCTCTAGCACGACGAGTTCCGCGCCGAATGTCTCCACCGGCCAGTTCGGGCAGAATGTTGGAGGAGGGGATTTTAGCTTTCCCGCTAATGTCGGCATAGGCACGACCAGCCCGGCCGCCAAACTACATATCGTCAGCGGTACCGATAACCCCAATACCTTCCTCTCGCTTGATACGGGGGTGCATGGTGGAAGCCAGTTTCAAATAGGCGGCACGACGAACAACGAAAGCTATTTCAATTTGAATGTTTATCGGGCGGGACTCTACTTTACCAGACTATCCGTGAGCAATTTCGGCCATCTGCTGCTGCAACCCGCCGGCGATAACAACGTGGGCATCGGCACGACCACTCCTACAGCGAAGCTGCACGTCGTGGGAGACGGTAAAGTCACTGGAAACCTCACGGTTGACGGCAACATAGCTGCCAAATACCAGGACGTTGCCGAGTGGGTGCCTGCGTCAGAACAGATTTCTGCCGGCACCGTCGTCGTTCTCGATTCCACCAAATCCAATCACGTAATGGCGTCTAAGCAGGTTTATGACACGCGAGTCGCGGGCGTGATCTCCGCAGAGCCCGGGATCGCTCTAGGTGAACGCGGCGACCACAAAGTCCTGGTCGCCACCACCGGAAGAGTCAGAATCAAAGTAGACGCCACTCGCGGCCCGATTCATATCGGCGATCTGCTCGTTACGAGCGACATATCCGGAATGGCTATGAAGTCTGAGCCGGTCAACATCGGCGGCGTACAGATTCATCGTCCCGGCACGCTGATCGGTAAAGCGCTCGAGCCGCTTGCGAAGGGCCAGGGAGAGATTCTCGTTCTCTTAAGCTTGCAGTAACCGATAAGTAAAGACATTAGCGAAAGCGATTAGGACAGGAGCCTATTCAGTAGGTGCTGTGGCGAAGTCTTTTCAACGCGTTGGCCAAACCCAGCACAGTGACTAGTCGGGCGATCAACTCCAAGGAGCAATTTCATGCGTTTCACCAATCTGGTTTCCCTATCCTATCGGCGATGCCCAGGTAACCACCGGAGATTCCGATCAAGGAATTGCTCGAACTTTCTCCGATACGCTATAGCCCGTGCGATAAGCGTCGCCGTGATCCTTTCGCTGGTTGCCTCCTCAACACCTGCGGCGGCGCCGGCGACTGTTTTTGCTTTGTCAAAGGAATCCAGTGTCAGCCTGGCATTCTGGTTTCATGCCAGCGGACTCGCCAAATTAATTCAGGGGCAGGGCGCGGGCAATGCGAACCCACAGGAGAAGCAAAGCGATCGCGACGCAAAGGTCAGCCGAATTCAAATTTTTCCTGGTGATGCAACCGTAGATGTCAGCGACCACGTGTCCTTCTCGGCGGTGGCTTATGATCGAAACAACGCGCCTGTGGGGGGTGTCAAGTTCAAATGGAGCGGAAAGAGCCCCGTTTCCGGTCGCGGTGTCCGCCTATCGCTGCATGGCGAGTTTGAGGCAACCACACCGGGCTCGCTTAGCATACTGGCGGAAGGCGCCGGGAAGACCGCCCAGGTGTCGGTTGTGGTTCGACCCTCTGTCAGACGAAACCTGAACCTCGCCCCGATAAGCAAGCGCGAGGTCTCGACGCGCGACCTTCCGCCTCGAAAAGTTGGATCAACCAAACAACCGAAGTCGGAAGGCGCTTCCGGAGTCTTGTCCAGAGCTGGAGAGGTCAATGTAAGACGCATCGCAGCGGCGAAATGGGCTCGCGCGCCGGGGAAGACGAACCTCGCGCCGATTGTGTCTTATGCCAGGACTCCCGCCTCTGATTCTAAATCAGTCGCGGGCAGGCAATCAGAAAAAATAGGTGTCTCGCCAATGGTGCTGCCGGAAGGTGGCGGTTGGGGCGACAGCAACTACGAGACAGCCGACGATCCGGGAAACGGGGTTGGTAATCCGCCAGGCGCTCCTTTGGACGAAGGCGCCGGCAGCGGGAACTTTCAATTCGGGGCGCCGATTCTTGCGTTGCCCGGGAGGGGGATCAACATCTCGCTCGGACTCGCCTACAACTCTCGTCTCTGGAATAAGGCGGGCACCCAGATCAGCTTTGACAATGATCGTGGCTGGCCCGCGCCGGGATTCTCGCTCGGTTTCGGAAAGCTGCTCGGCATGGGCGTCTTCAACGGCGGAATGCTTGTCGATGCGGACGGTACCCGCCATAGCTACAGCGGTACAATAACCGGCTTTACTTGGGGAACCCAGTTTGTCGGCCATACGACGGATGGCTCATTCATTGACTATTCGTACACGAGCGGGGCAGGTGGAGGAATAGTCTCCGCCGAGGCGCGGCTCGCCGATGGGACGGTAATGACTTATGCAGCCGCAGGTCCGGGCGCGGTGTATCCTACCAAGATTGAAGACCGAAACGGCAATTACATAACCATCACCTATATCAACAACAGCGGCCCGCGCATACAGACCGTAAATGACACGCTTGGCCGCGTCATCAGTTTCTACTACGACTCGAGCAATCTGTTAACTGCCATAACCGCTCCGGGGCTCAACGCCGGCGCAGCGCGTACG
>JBASRM010000599.1:0-12928 GCA_049273835.1 Blastocatellia bacterium
GTTAGAAACACCGCCGGCCAGCTCCGAGTACGAGTCCGCAACGCCAACCCCCCGGTCGAGTCCAACGAGGTGACGGCGGGCGCGCTGGTAGGACCCGAGATAACTTCGATCAAGGTAAAGCGCAAAAGATCGGGGCTGCTCATCCTGAAGATCAGGGGGGCGAGGTTCGAGCCGGGAATGACTGTGACCGTGACGCGCGAAGACGGGCAGGCGGTCCCTATCAGCTCTACATCTTTTAGCAGCGCAGAGCAGATACAGGTGAAGATAGCCGCGTCGGTCGCGCCTCCCCGGTCGAGCGTCGTCCGCGTGAGGGCGGCATCGACGAGTGGCGTTCAGACCAACGAGCTGGTCATCACGCTCTCTAAATGACCGGGAATGAACGGCGAATCGCGTCGCGCGCCACGATCTTTCCGGTTGACAGTTAGCAAAGCGGCGTGTAGGATGAGCGAGTTTTGATTCAGAAGTAGTGTGAGGAGGACTGAAGTTGAAGTTAAGGTTTTGCGCGTTTGAAAGTTTAACCGCAAACGCTCTTTGCTTTAGCTCCGATCATCACTCTGCAATTCACTCTAAGATGAAAAGGAGAAGAAAGCATTGAGAGAAACAGGAACTGTCAAGTGGTTTAACGCGACGAAGGGATACGGGTTCATCACCCGAGAGGGTGGTGACGATGTGTTCGTTCACTACTCAGCCATCGAGGCCGACGGATACAAGACGCTCAACGAAGGTCAACGCGTCGAGTTCACTATTACCCAAGGTCCAAAAGGTCTTGCTGCTAGCAGTGTAATCGCGGCGGCCTAGTCCTGTGCTGTTACCGGCGAGCGCGGCACAGTATCGCGCTCGCCTTTCTTTTCATTTCGCCTGAACCTCCCCCACTGCATTGTTCAGCTGGTTTTTGCCATCCTTCTTCTGTGCTAGACTTCCTTTGCACTGTGGCGCGCGATTAATTTCAGGAGTGGTGCAAGCATGGGCGACAAGACCAGGGAACAGTTCATAGACGCAGGCAAGATTGAGAGCGAAGAATACGAGCCAGAGGAAGAAGTTCGGCAAGAGTTTGAAGAGGCACAACGTTTGGCTTCGGGAGGCGAAATGCTCAAGCGAGAGCTTCGAGAGCACCACTCGCGTACACCGGAGCTTTCCGCGGGCGACATAGATGCCGATTGGGCGCGCGCCGACGTGGGTGACGAAACGGTCGGGGGCTCTGCTCCGACGCCAGATCAGGACATCGTCGAGGAGCTGGGCGAAGCTGTCGGCTTAACCTACGAAGACAACGAGCCGCTGCATTCGACCGAGAAAGTAGAAGAACGTGACCGAAAACGATGGGAACTCGATCCGGCTTCCTCTGAGGACTACAATGATCGTGTGAATCGGGAAGGCGAGTGACGGTCGTTCACTCGAACAACGCAGGTTCTAACGTCACGTGCGCTCGCATTTCAAACTCGAAAACCTTTGATATATAATTCGCGACCGAACTCCAGACTGGGGTCCGCGGAGGCCAAATGATGCGGAAGTTATTGGTAGCGTCGCTGATATGTGTTGTGATCGCGTCCGCCGCTGTTGGGGACACGATTCACTTGAAAAACGGAAGTGTGCTCAAAGGCAAGGTAACCAGCTTTGCCGACGACCAATTCATCGTGATGTTGGACACCGGGTCGGGCCGCTACTTGAGCAAAGCCATGGTCTACATGGGCGATGTTGCAAGAATAGAGTTTGACTCAGTTGCGGGTTCCGCGAGTGAATCATCGTCGACGGTTTCGCCGCTTGCCGACCAACAGGCACGTGTTGCCGACTCCCAGACTGCCCGCGACTCGCAGCCACGCGAGACGAAGGTTCGCGACATCCCCTCAAGCGATTCACCTGCCCGCAACCCACAGCCCGCTGAGCCGCAGCCGCGCGAGGTTGGGCCACCGCCCGACACTCCTTTGAAAGAGCCCGAGCCCGCCGCCGAAAAGCCAAATGTGATCAATACGCCGCCCATAAATACTTCAGCCGCTTCCGAGACCGCAGATGCCGACCGGCTTACGCGCAGGCCTCTGGTGGCGGTGAAAACCATGAGCGTAGATGTGATAGCGAAAAAAGACTGGACCAGCTCAGGACTCATCGTTAAGCGCGGTGATCACCTGCGCGTCACCGCAACCGGGACAATCACTTTGGATCCCAGTACCGGGCGAACGTGCGGGCCCGAAGGCGTAGTTGATCTGCCCGACCCAAAAAAGCTGATGCCTGACCAACCGACCGGCGCGCTCATCGGCGTGATCTCATCTGACAATGACGACTTTATCTTTATAGGGCGCGCGGGAGAGTTTACCGCCACTCGAGATGGGCTTCTCTTTCTGTCGGTAAACGAAGGGGCGCTCCCCGACAACATTGGATTGTTCAGGGCGGTCGTTGAAGTGCTGTCGCAGCGTAAGTAGTGAATTGCTACCGGGATGATTTAGCACCTATTTTCCTTGACTTGATACTTCCCTTGAAGTAGCCTTTGCTTTCCCGCGAGGCAGTATTTAATTCTTGTCAAATGTGGAGAGCAGGGCCCGGCAAACACAGGTTATGCTGAACCCGGTTAATGCTCACGGCAGGTTAAAGACGATAGCTTTAAGTGCGGGCGCTCGTTTTCAGGTTGGTTAGCTCTTCGCCTGTGATCTCGGTCACGTTTGGATGTAGACTCAAACCACTACTTGTGTGAGGGGCAAGGCGAAGACTATTTGAACAAGGGAAGAGGAAGCTGCTTTCAGTAGATGGTCTCACGCGCAGCCAGCCTCTCAGTCGACCGGCGGCAAGCCGGTACTTCACACAGAGCATTTGGGTGTCGCCGCGGTGCGCGCTGCATCACCCGTGAATCCATTACCATATTCTTCATGAGGAGAGGCAGGAAATGTCAAAACCAAAATCATTCCACTCACTCTGCGCGGTGCTGCTGTCGCTCTGTGTTTGTTCCACGGCTGTTCCGGCCATGGCGCAATCACAAGCCAGCACCGGTCAGATCCAGGGTTTTGTAACTGACACCCAAGGAGCAGCCATCTCGAAGGCGACCGTAACTGCTACCAACAAACAGACAGGGCTCGCTCGCTCATCGACGTCCAACGATGACGGGCTCTACGCCATCTTGCTGCTGCCGCCCGGGAATTACAACGTTGCCGCCGAGGCGAGCGGCTTCGCGGCGAGCACGGTCAGCGACATTGATGTGACCGTCGGCCGCGCGATCGATGTCAACATCTCGATGGGGGTTAGCGGCGTCCAGGAAATTGTTCAGGTTACCGCCGGGGCGATTCAGGTTCAAACGACTCGTTCGGAGGCGGACTCCGTTTTGAACCAAAAAGCGATCGAGAACCTTCCGATCAACGGCCGCCGATTTCAAGACTTTGTAACGCTGACACCGACGGCTCAGGTTGAACCCTCGCGCGGCCAGATTTCGCTTGCCGGACAACGCGGCATCAACAGCAGCATCAACGTCGACGGCACGGATTACAATCAACCCTTCTTCGGCGGGCTGCGTGGCGGTGAACGCTCAAACAACGCGTTCACGATCCCACAGGAGTCCATCAAGGAGTTTCAAGTGGTCGCCTCGGGCTACAGCGCGGAGTTCGGCCGCTCTACGGGCGGCATTGTCAACGCTGTTACCAAGTCCGGAAGCAACGACTGGCACGGTTCAGCTTTCTACGTGCATCGTCCGCAAGAGCTGTCGCGAAAGAGCGAGCTGGTCCAGGCGGCTGAAGACGACAGGAATTTAAGAGTGCCGGTGGGCGGCACGCCGCTTGAATTCATTGCGGCTCCGACGCAGCAGCAGTGGGGAGGCTCGTTTGGAGGACCGGTAAAGAAGAACAAGGCGTTCTTCTTTGTTGCCTACGAGCAACAACGCTTCCGGAACCCTCGCCAGGTCTTCTTTGATCAACTTAGTACCGTAACGCCCACTGCGGCGACTCAGGAGGCTTTTGACTTCTACGCCTCGCTACAAGAGCCGTTCACTCAGACCAACGACGCCAAAGCGTTTACTGGGCGCCTTGATTACGACATCAACACAAACCATCGGTTCAATGTTCGTTACGGCTGGAACAAGGCTGAAGCCCTTAACGCCACCTCGGTTGGCAACGCGTTGTTCCCAACAATCAGCAACTCGCTCTCTAACAACGGAACTGAAAAAGATGGGAGCCACTCGGTTGTTGGTCAGTTCACGAGCTTTTTTAGCAGCACGATTGTGAATGAGTTCCGTGGGCAATTTGTGCGGGAGGAGCGTCCCCGGCCAGCCAACTCGATTTCACCAAACGTGTCAAACACGGTCGGCACCTACGGCACGGTTAACTTTCTGGGCCAGAACATCGAATTTGACCGCCGCTATCAGGCTGCAGACAGCTTGACTTGGGCAAAGAACAACCACACGTTCAAATTCGGAACCGAATACAATCACATTTTCATCAGTCAGCTGTTCGGGTTCAACCAAACCGGCTCGTTCAGCATCTCCGGCACTAACGTCAACACTGTTCTCGACACCTTGACGGTCGGCGGTACAATCGCAAACCGATTTGACGCCTCGTCGGTAACATTCCTGCGACAGATCGGCAATCTCATGGCTGATTATTCGACAGACGAGCTGGCGTTCTTCGCTCAGGACTCGTGGCGCATTAAGCCGAATTTGACGCTTAACTACGGACTTCGCTGGGAGGGGCAATACAATCCCAGTCCCGAAGCCAACAACGAAACTCTGCTCGCTAAGGTCCGCAACTTCCGGTTTCCCTCCGGGCACGTGGCCGATCCGACCCAGATAAACGACAACACCAAGCAGTGGGGTCCGCGTTTTGGATTCGCGTGGGATCCGTGGAGCGATGGCAAGACCGTCGTGCGGGGATACAGCGGGGTATATTTCGCGCGGACGCCGTTGATCTTGTTTGCTGCCGCGGTCAATAACTGGCGTTTACCGCCGGGTGATCTTTCAGTACAGCTTCCTTTTTCAACCGCGACACTCCCGGCGGGTAATCCGCTCAAGACGTGTACGACGGTCTACTGCCAGTTGAAGCTTATTGGCATCGACCTGAACGCCTTCTCGCTTGGGTCGCTGCCCGACATCACCGCAGAGAAGACGCTGGCAGTGGCTACCGCCCTCGGCCTGGCTGTAGATCCGTTTATCGGAGCTCAGCCGCTCTTCAACGCGGCTAATTACAAGAACCCGAAGTCGTATCAGGCCGGATTCGGCGTCGAGCGACAGGTTAGTCAGAGCCTGTCGGTAGGCGCGGATTTCACGTACGTTCACACAGTTAATCTTCAACGCAATCGCGACTTGAACGTACCGAAGCCTGTTCTCCGTCCGGTGGCTACGGACCCCGCTCAGAGGCCGTTCTACGGGCTGCGAAACGCGGCTGCGAACCCCATTTGCGCGGCTACACCGGGGGCGTGTGTTCGACCAATTTCAAGCCTCGGACAGGTCCAGGTGCGCGAGTCGACGGCGAAGTCCCTTTACCGGGCGCTAACGTTGCGCGCTAAGTTCCAGAAGAAGTGGGGCCAGTTCAACACGTTCTATACTTTGTCGAAGAACATTTCCGACGATGATAACGAACGGTCCGCTGGCGGATTCTCGTACGAGGATTTCTATAACGCAACTCCGGAGTACGCTGATTCGATCATCGATCGACGCCATCAGTTCGTTGCCAGTCCGCTGTTCTTCCTTCCGTTTGGCTTCGACCTCTCCGCCGCGATCAGACTGTTCTCCGGGACACCGGTTGATGCTGGCTCCGGAATCACCGATGCAAACGAAGATCGAGGAGGTCCTGACCGTCCGTACCTCGGACCAGGCGTGCCCTTCCAACGGAACGCATTCCGCAACCGGGCAATCTATGGCTTCGATGTACACGGTGCCAAGCACTTCGACTTTGCCGAAAACAAACGGCTGGTCTTTACGGTTGACGTTTTCAACATTCTGAATATTCAGAACGTTCAAATAGCCGGAAGCGCATCGACTAACTTCTGTGCTCCTCCGGCAGGATCAACCGTCATAGCCCCGAACTGTGGGTTCCTAGGGCCGACAAACGCGAACTTCCTTCAGACCATCGATCGCAACCCGGCGTCCACGCGGTTCGGCAAGATCTTGCTGAATAACAATCCCGGGCCGCCCTTCCAGGTGCAGTTTGGAGCAAGGTTCCAGTTCTAAGATCTGTCGATTAAACTAAACGAGCGGCGGCGAGTAAATCTTGCCGCCGCTTTTTATTCGTGCGTCCTCGTCGGCTTGCTGCCGCCGCTTCGGCCTGGCACAACCTTCGTTTCTCTTAAGCTCATCCGCAAATATCTCCACTCGCTGCGTTCTGTCATCGAATAGAGAGAATTTGGAACACAGGCGCGCCGAGGGTGTCTAAAGAGATGGCACAAACCGAGCGCCATTCCCGTGCTGAGCAATCTAAGAAAGTGCGGCTGTCCGCTTCTGGTTCCGTTAAGCAAGTCGACAAGTGACTACTCGTTGACGGCGATCCCAGCAGTTCCTCCCTTGTTGAATGCCCATTGCGCCAACGGACAACGCAGCTGGAGGTACCATGCAACGAAGACTTGCCCTATTCCTTGCGATCTTCACGATGCTTTCGATCGTTGGGTACATTTCGTTCGCTAAAAGGGCTCAACACCCTAACTTAGTAACCGCGGCTTCCAACTCGCACACGGAGGGAGCACTTCAGGTCGTCGATCCTGAAAAAGGCCTCGGTGCTTCATGCCCGCTCAAGCACACCGATGTAAAAGCCGAGATCAGCGGCTTCATTTCTCGTGTGGTGGTAACTCAGCAGTTCGAGAACCCATTTAAGGAAAAGATCGAAGCGATTTATACGTTCCCGTTGTCTCAAAACGCCGCCGTAGACGATATGACCATGCGAGTCGGTGATCGCACTGTGCGGGGCCGGATCAAACGCCGCGAAGAAGCGCGCGCCGTTTACGAAGCCGCGCGCGCCGCCGGCAATGTCGCAAGCCTGCTGGATCAACAGCGCCCAAACATCTTCACCCAGTCGGTCGCGAATATCATGCCCGGCGAGAAGGTCACCGTGACGATCAGCTACGTCGAGACTCTGAAGTACGAAGACGGCTCCTACGAGTTTGTCTTTCCGATGGTCGTCGGCCCCCGATACATTCCGGGCGTGCCGGTCGGCAAGCAGAGCGGTGGGTGGGCGCCCGATACCGATCGAGTGGCTGACGCTTCGCGCATCACACCACAGGTCGCGCCAAAGGCGACGCGCGCGGGCCACGACATCTCGATCGAGGTAGCGCTTGATACAGGCGTGCCAATCGACGGCTTGAAATCCACCGTGCATGAAGTCGATGTAGAGCGCCCGACCGCACACAGTGCCGTAGTCGGGCTCAAGGATAAAGCGGCAATTCCAAACAGAGACTTCGTTCTCAAGTACGATGTAGCCGGGCGACGAATTGAAGATGCGGTGCTTACGCATCGGTCTGACGGCGGCGAAGGGTTCTTTACCATGATCCTTCAGCCGCCTGAGAGGGTCACCGCGCCGGATGTGATGCCCAAAGAACTCGTCTTTGTGCTGGACACATCGGGCTCGATGTCGGGTTTTCCGATCGAGAAGGCAAAAGAGACGATGAAGCTCGCGCTCGACGGACTCTACCCGCAGGACACTTTCAATCTGATCACTTTTGCGGGAGACACAAGCATCCTGTTTCCTGAACCGATGCCCGGAACAGCGGAGAACCTTGCAAAAGCGCATGCGTTCCTTTCTTCACGTTCGGGCAGCGGCGGAACAGAGATGATGAAAGCGATTCGCGCGGCGCTCGATCCTTCCGATGACCAGGGCCACCTCCGAATCGCGTGCTTCCTGACCGACGGCTATGTCGGCAACGATATGGAGATAATCTCCGAAGTCCAGAGGCATCCGAATGCTCGCGTGTTTGCGTTTGGAATCGGCAACTCGGTCAACCGATTTCTGCTCGACAAGATGGCCGAGCACGGCCGGGGTGAGGTGGAGTATGTGATGTTGAGCGACGACGGTTCAGCCGCAGCCAGGCGATTTCACGAGCGAGTCCGCAACCCGCTGCTGACTGACATTTCCATCGATTGGGGAGGCCTTCCGGTGACTGATGTTTACCCCACACGTATGCCGGATCTGTTTGGCGCAAAGCCGGTGATCGTAAGCGGCCGCTATGCGACAGGTGCGAGCGGGTTGATCAAACTGAAGGGGCGGATGTCAGGGCGGGACTTCGCGCGCGAGATCCCGGTGGAGCTTGCGGAAAAGGAGGCACGACACGACGTGCTTGCTACTCTGTGGGCCCGGACCCGGATCGACGACTTGATGAGCCAGGATTACAACGGCATTCAGAACGGCAATCCGCGCGAAGAAATCCGCGAGGCTATCACACAGCTCGGTTTGAATTTTCGGCTAATGACTCAGTTTACTTCATTCGTGGCGGTCGAGGAGATGACTGTCACTGACGGTGGCCAGCCTCGCAAAATCGAGGTGCCGGTCGAGATGCCCGAGGGAGTAAGTCATAAGGGAGTGTTCGGCGACGAGGAAGCCTATGGGCGATCGCAGCCGACGGCACAGCTCCAGTCGCTCGCGCGCAATTTTAGATTGGTCGCCAAGGCGAGCAAGCCCGAGCCTTCAACTCCGCGGAGTTCTCGGTCCTCTTCAGCAGGGGCCGCCGGAACAAAAGACAACCGCTCAAGTTCGGGGGTTTACGGCGGGGTGTCGGGAAGCGTGCCCGGAGGCGTGGCTGGAGGCGTCGTCGCCGGCAGCGGCTCTGGTACCAGCCCTCGGCAGGGCGGGCCTGGCACCGGCATGGGCAGTGGTAATGGACCAGCGCCGCCACCCATTTCGGGCCAGAGAACCGTCCCGTCACCCGAGGAACAAAAACGGCGCGAGAGACTCGCGAGGATGAATCCGTCTATCGCAGCCGTTATCGAGCGGTTGAAGAACAAGAACGCACAGCCGACCGCCGACGAAGCCAGGTTTGTTCACAACGGCAAGGCCGAGATTCAAATCTGGCTTACGGACAAATCGCCGGAGGTCATCGTTGAGCTCAAACAATTGGGGCTTGAAGTCATACTCAATCCAACGTCGACCAAGATGATTATCGGCCGCTTACAGATTGAGAAGCTCTCTTTGCTAGTGGACTTCAAGTCCGTTCGCTATATTGCACCAGTGATCGGGACTCGATGAGATGTGATGTTTCACTTGCCGCGGGTCTTGTACTTACAAGGCCCGCAACACTCACTGGCGAGGGAGTCGGCGTTGTGCACCGCTACTCGTTAACATGATTGGCGCGCTCGGTGGTGGTGTTAGCCTTCTTGAGCAGGCGTTCGAGCGCGGCATCTTTTGCGTTTAGACTTGCAATAGCCCGCTCTATGCTCGACGGTGGCACCATTAAAGAGTCAGACTTCTGCATGCCGGCGAGGTATTGTCTCAGAGTGTCCAGGACGATACGATATTTGCCCGTCGACTCGGTCAGCCGACCCATTGCCTGGTTGAAATCGTAGTTCGTTTCCAGGGGATTCAATAAGTAATCCCTTACCGCATCATGAAAATCCTTTTCGGCTTTCTTTGTCTCGGATTTTAGTTGATCAAGCTGAGATAACATAATAACAACTAGGTGCGTCTAGAACGGATGACTGCGGTGGGAACAAGATTGCGACTCAGGTAATCAACGCACTAACGCCTCCAGGAAATCTTTTGCGGAACGCCCCTTCAAGGTGAAGATGTAGTTTTTGTCGCTCACACGAAAATGCAACTCGTTACCTATTACTCTTGCCCCGCGGATTTCTGACACCAAGACTTGAAAGCTATGCTCCCGGTTCGACGCATTGAAGTGTAAGACCGAGTTAAGGATTTCAAGTTGACCTCCACACCAGGTCAGCGGAAAGGCGTGACCATGAACGACTCGTGCGATGAAAGAAGGCTGGGCACGCCTCACTGGAACTGGAGTGGGAGATGAAGATTTGATAGGAATTCGCTTTGGATCGATTGCAGAAATCATTTCTGTAATCTTGGCCGGCGTAAATTCTGCGCCGCCGCCAAGCTCTAGCGCTCGTTCGAGAAGCGACAAAGCCCGCTGAGTCTGCCCTGTTGCAAGGCTTGTTTGTGCAAGGCCAACCAGCGCGGGCGGATAGTTTGCGTGGCCGTCGACGCAGCGTTCCAGGGTTGTCTCTGCCTTTTCATGATTGCCGAGTTTCACACAAGACATTCCCAGTGCGTACAGCGTCGCGGTGTCGGTGCGGCCGCCGGTTACTGCCGCAGACAAATCGCTTTCGGCGCCGCTGTAATCGCCCATCCGAAACTTTTTCAGACCCGACTCGCGGCTTGCCCGCGACTCATCGCCTTGTTGCTTCGTTGAGAGCACCCTTTGAACACGGCTCAGGTCAAACTGGCTGGACGTATCATCGGGAAAACTGGCCGCAATTGTTCGATATTCCTGCTCGGCACGGAGCAGCATGCCTCGATCCTCGAAATCGCGCGCTCGAGCCAACATAATGCTGCGTATCATGTTGTACGACCGCGAGGTCAGCGGGTTGAGATGAGCTAGCTTGAGTGAATTGGCTGCCTTTCCTGCTTGCAAGCCGTCTTGCAGCGAGGTCAAGGCCTCCGTCCCGTTTGCGCCGCCAATGAGAGGCGTTTCCCCGGCCGATGGTGTTATGTTCGTCTCAGCTTGTTGAGGATGAGTTGATCGTGTTCTCAGTCCTATTTGCCCGGCAATGAAACCCGCCAAAATCACAAAAGCACCCGCCAAGCCCCACCAAACCGACAGGCGTCCACGGCGCCTTGCCTCCTCCGGGATGGGTTCGTCCGGATGCCGCTCGTCGGTTGAAGATTCGCTGTCTTCAGCATTAGCCTTGTCCACGCGAACCGGCGCGTATTTTTTGAAGATCGGCTGATCAAAAACGTCACCTTCGGGAGGAGTAGGAAGCTTATATTTCTTGAAAAAACCACCAGAGTCTGTGTCTCCCCTGGTGTTTGATTCGGTGAAGTCCGATTGACCGCCCTTACTGTCGTTCATACCCTTTTCTCGCAAGACCCAACCCGGTGCCGAAAGAGGAACCTTGTATACTCTACCGCGCGCGAAGAAATAACCCGTTTTTTTTCGTTTGGCAGAACTAAAATACTTCCCGCAAAATGGAATGTCAACTTTACCGAGTACCAAAAAATATAAACCAACATGCTGCTTGCCTTTCTTTTCTCCGGTCACCGATAATTTCTTTTTATGCCCGATAGCGTGAGAGTTCGCTTTGCTCCCTCACCGACTGGCTACCTTCACCTTGGAGGCGCTCGCACGGCTCTGTTCAATTGGCTGTTTGCTCGCAAGCACGCCGGACGGTTCATACTGCGCATCGAAGACACGGACATTCAACGGTCTTCTGAGGAAATGGTCCAGGGCATTCTCGAAGGCTTGCATTGGCTGGGTCTCGATCCGGATGAGGGCCCTTTTTTCCAATCTGCTTTTCTCGAGCAACATCGCGCAGCTGCTCGCAAGCTGGTCCACGAGGGTAAGGCTTATTATGACTTCACGCCTAAGGAACAGGCCGACGACCGTACGATCAAGGCGAGGATACTCGACCGCGCACGAGCCGCAGGTGGTAAGGAACGAAACCCCTACCGCGATTTGCCCCCAGAGGAAGGGCTGGCTCGTGTAGCTGCGGGCGACCAGGCGGCGATCAGACTTAAGATTCCCTATGAGGGAGTATCGAGATTCAATGACCTCGTCTACGGTCCTCAAGAACGATCTTTTTCGGATATCGAAGACCTCGTGTTGATCCGTTCGGACGGCCACCCGCTTTACAATCTGTCTGTGGTGGTCGACGACATCGAGATGGGAATCACACACGTGATTCGAGGTCAGGACCACTTGACCAATACGCACAAGCAAGTGCTTATTTATGAGGCGCTGGGGACTTCCGTACCGAGGTTCGCCCACCTTCCGCTGATAATGGCGCCGGGGAAGGAGAAGCTCTCAAAACGCAAGCACGGAGAAATTGTGTCGGTGACAACCTATCGCGATCAAGGCTTCGTGCCCGACGCGTTGGTAAATTATCTGGCTCTGCTCGGCTGGTCACCGGGCTCGGATCAGGAAATCATGTCGCGCCGGGATTTAATAAAAAAGTTCTCGCTTGAAGGTGTAAACAAATCTTCGGCCATCTTCAACTTCAATGAGAACGATCCGCGAGATTGGACGGACCCCAAGGCGTTGTGGATGAATGCGGAATACCTCCGTGCTATGCCGATGAACGAACTACTACCGCTCGTTGCCGAGAAGTTGAGGAAACATGGCCTCTGGCGTGACGACTACGATGCACAAAAGGGCCATCGGCTCGCTAGGATCGTGGACGTGCTGAGGGCGCGTTACAGAACTACAGAGGATTTTGTGACCCTCGGACGGCCCTATTTTTCAGATGAATTCGAGTACGAGATGGAGGCAGTCGGGAAGAATTTGAAAGATGAACGGCTGAAGATCCTGTTGCCTGGTCTGGCGGATCGGCTTGCGTCGGTAGATGACTTCACGCACGATTCGGCGGAGGCTGCTCTACGAGCCTTTGCGGTGGAGCAGAATGTTAAGGCGGGACTGCTGATCAACGCCGCCCGCACCGCGCTAACGGGCCAATCCGTCGGACCTGGCATGTTCGAGATTATGGTGATTCTGGGGAAGCAGCGTACGATAGAACGGCTCCGACGGGCCGCTGACTTGGTATCCCAAGGGTCTCACGGTAGTCTTAACGTTCGCTAGAACCCGCGTAGCTCCAATCCGTCGGCTACTAAAGGTGTTAGGACGCTGGTAAAGGAAACCCATTTTGCATTTAGGAAGATTGAGTAAGTGAGCGGATGGTCTCAAATCCGAGCAGGTTGAACAGCAAAACACTTTTTATCGGGAACTGAGGCTGAGTTGTTGTTGACCCTTCAGCATTTCAAATTTATTCTCATTCGGGTCCAACCTGAGTCATTACATTCGAACAATGGAATCGAGATCTAAA
>JBASRM010000606.1:0-6361 GCA_049273835.1 Blastocatellia bacterium
TACCAGGCCTTAAACGCGAAGACGACTAAACCGACTGCCAGCCCCATCAGCCACCAGTAATTCGCCATGAAAAGCGAGATCGATACTACTAGCTCGGTCAGCCAGGGGAGTCTCTCACCCGGCCCTAATAACCCCTCAAAAATATTCTTGAAGGCGGGTATGACCACGATCATTATTATCGATATCACTATTATTGAAATTACAATCACCGCAATGGGATAGATCAGCGCGCTCTTGACATCACTTTTCAACTTGACCATTTTCTCCAGGTAAGTTGAAAGCCGTTGCAAGATGACATCGAGAATACCCCCGGTTTCGCCAGCGGCAACCATATTCGTGTATAGCGGCTCAAAGACCCGCGGATGTTTTGCCATAGCGTCCGCCAGGGTCATACCCGCCTCAACATCTCCGCGGGTTTGAAAGATTACCTTTTGAAAGGCCTTGTTATCCTGCTGCTGACCGAGTATCTCAAGACACTGCACCAGCGGTAGCCCTGCATCAAGCATCACCGAGAATTGTCTCGTAAAAAGAGACAGATCCTTGCTCTTCACCTTCTCGCGTCCGAGTTTCGGCAGGCTGATCTCGCGTCCCTTTTCGCGTGCGTTCGTCAGTATCACCTGCTCGCGTCGAAGCATCGCCTCGAGCGCGCCTCGATCCGCTGCCACTCGTTCACCGACAACAATCTCGTTCAAACGATTGCGGCCCTTAAAAACATAAGTTGGCATTATCTGTCTCCCAGCTTCGTTTTAGCTATAATTTACAATTACGGGGACAATTCTCAACTGCCGTCACCACGCCGCTATGGCTATCTCCCTACTCTGCCGAGCGGTGCTTGCGGCTTCGAGCCTTGCGCGGGGTAGCCCGGCGCACGAGGCGCAGGCGTTTGCAATGCCGCGGCTCCTCTGTTGATCAAATCCTGCAACTCGTCGGCATTCGATGACCGAGCCATCGCCATCTCAAGGGTGATCTGTTTCTTGAAATAGAGACTTGCTAGCGCCTGATTGAATGTCTGCATACCGAACTTGTCCTGACCGGTCTGCATCATGGAATAGACCTGATGAATCTTGTCTTCTCGAATAAGGTTTCGGATCGCCGCATTTGGAACCAAGACTTCCATGGCCAGCGCGCGGCCCTGACCGTTTGCTTTTGGCAGCAACGCCTGGGTTACTATCCCCTCAAGCACCATCGACAGTTGCGTGCGGATCTGCGCCTGCTGACCTGAAGGAAAAATATCGATAATGCGGTTTATTGAAGACGCCGCGGAGTTTGTGTGTAAAGTCGCAAAAGTTAAGTGACCGGTTTCTGCAATCCGAAGGGCGGTCTCCGTCGTCTCGAGGTCGCGCATCTCTCCTATCAGCACGACGTCCGGATCCTGACGAAGCGCCGCGCGCAGCGCGTTCGCAAATGTGTGAGTGTCGGCATGCACCTCCCGCTGATTCACAATGCAACTTTTATGAGCATGCAGGTATTCGATGGGATCTTCTACGGTGATGATGTGTTCGTGGCGATCACGGTTGACCTTGTCTACCATAGCAGCAAGGGTGGTCGACTTACCCGAACCTGTCGGTCCGGTAACAAGAATCAATCCGCGCGGTCTTTCACAAAGCTTTTCGATCACAGTCGGCAGTCCGAGTTCCTCGAACGACCGGATCTCATAAGGAATCGATCGGAAAACCGCCCCTACTGCCCCTCTTTGATTGAATATGTTGGCGCGAAACCTGGAGAGTCCCTTGATTCCAAACGAGAAATCCAGTTCGAGAGTCTCTTCGAAACGGTGCTTCTGCGCATCAGTCAACACCGAGTACGCAAGCTGCTTCGTCTCGGCCGGTGAAAGCTCAGGATACTCGAGCGGTCTGAGTACACCGTGCACCCGGACCATTGGAGCAGAGTTGGTCGTTATGTGCAGATCCGAACCACCATGCTCAATCATTTTCCTCAACAACTCACTCAAAGCAATTTCTTGCATAAATCCTCCGGGTACTATTTCACCGTTTCTCTGACCACTTCTTCCAAACTCGTCATTCCCAGCCTAATTTTTTCCAACCCACTCTGCCTCAGGGTAAGCATTCCGTCTTCGATCGCCTTACGCCGTAACTCGAGCCCCGACGCTCCAACCAGAATCAGCTCGCGAAGCTCTTCAGTTATCTCCATGACTTCATACAAACCAACTCGCCCTTTATATCCGGTGCCATTACAACTGCCACAACCCGCACCCTTGAAGGTCTTGATTTCTTTCAGCTCACTCGCAGGAAAGCCCACGTCGATAAGCGCTTCATCCAGATTTCGCACCTCCACTTTGCATTCCTTGCAGATGCGTCTCACCAGTCGCTGCGCCTGAATGAGATTCACCGAAGTCGCAACAAGAAATGGCTCGATACCCATGTTCATCAAACGGCTGATCGTCGACGGCGCATCATTCGTGTGCAGGGTGGACAGGACCAGATGTCCAGTCAGCGCGGCCTTGACCGCGATCTCGGCCGTCTCAAAATCGCGGATCTCACCAACTAAAATTATGTTCGGATCTTGTCTGAGAAAGGACCTGAGTGCGGCCGCAAAATTCAAACCGATGGATTCCTTCATCTGAACCTGATTGATTCCCGGCAGATTGAACTCGACTGGGTCTTCCGCTGTTATTATGTTTGTCTCCGGAGTGTTCAAGCTCTGCAGCGCAGAGTAAAGCGTCGATGTCTTTCCTGATCCCGTGGGTCCGGTCACCAGCACCATGCCATAGGGTTTAGATATGTTACGCTTGAATTTTTCGAGACTCGCGGGCTCGAACCCGAGTTGGGTCATGTCCAGCCGGAGATTCTCCTTGTCCAACAACCGCAACACCATCTTCTCACCAAAGATGGTCGGAAGTGTTGATACGCGAAAATCAAGCTCGCGCGACCGGTTCTCAAGCCGAACGCGTATCTTGATTCTTCCATCTTGCGGAAGTCTCTTCTCCGCGATGTCGAGGCGCGCCATGATTTTGAGTCGTGACGTGAGCGCATCTCGCATCTTCATCGGCGGGGCCATAATGTTGTACAGCACTCCATCCATTCGAAACCGCACCCTGAATTCTTTTTCATACGGCTCGATGTGAATGTCGGAAGCCCCCCGCCGCAGAGCGTCAACCAGAATCACGTTGACCAACTTCACTACCGGAGCGTCTTCGGACATACGCTCCAGGTTTTCCAGATCTATCTCCTCATCCGCGTTCTCTAACTCGAGTTGATCTACATCCTCACCGAAGTCCGGAAGGCTGGTCGTCTCGGCCACCAGGTCTTCCATGACCTTGGCGAGTTCCATCTCACGCGAGCTCCCGTAATACTTCCTGACGGCCGAGTTCAACGCCGTCTCGCTCACAACCACCGGCTCAACGGAAAGGCCGGTCATGAACTTTATGTCGTCAACCGCGAACACATTGGTGGGATCTACCATTGCGAGCGTAAGCGTCGCCCCGACTCGTGAAAGAGGCAACACCGAATATCGTTCTGCCGTTTCTTGAGGAACTAACGCGACGGCTGCGGGATCAACTTCGAAAAGCTCGAGATTGACGGACGGAACGCCGTATTGCCGGCTGAGCACCGCCGTGACTTCCTCATCAGAAAGCATGCATAGCTTTACAAGCGTCGATGCAAGCCGGCCGCCGTTGATCCTCTGATAATCAAGTGCTTCCTTGAGCTGCTGAGGAGTTATAAGATTGTCCTTAAGAAGCGATTCGCCTAATTTCGCGGACATAGTTCAACATGCACTTCTGCTCCCTGAGGGAGCGTTTCTCATCTCGAAGCCGCGCTGAGGCGATAGGACCTATCAATCGAAACCGACTCGCCAGCTCTGAGTGAGTACAGCGCTTGTGCCTTGGGGGTGAGCAAGAGTTCTGAGAGGCATGAATCGAGGGCGACAGTACGAAGCAACCGGCTCGGCAAAAGGGGCGCGGGCAGCTTGACTGTGCAATCGGAAGGCTGCCGCGGAGAACTGATTTACACGTCTGATTTGCGAACCACCCCCTTTTAACATCGGGGTATCTTCAAGTCAACAATAATTGAAATCCCTTACCTCGTTGAGGAATCCTGATCTCGCATCCTGAGAGTAGCTGGCGCGGGTATGTGAACCCGAAGGCTTAGATAACGGGTCTTCTTGTAGTCGTTTTTTCGCTTCGCAAGCTTAAGATCGATGTCTATTTATTCTTGACCACAACCGCCTCCAGGGCCTCAGCTACGTCCTTGCAACGGTCAATGGAGTTCTCCAACTCTTCATAAATCGACATCCACTTGATTACCTCGATGGGATCTTTCTCTTCTTTGAAGAGACGCCGGATCGCGTCCCTGTACAGCGCGTCGGCCCGCTTCTCGAGCTGCGAAATGGTTCCGGTGTGTTCACCCAGCACTTTGTCTTTTTCAAGCATCGCAAACGCGTTTTCAATCTCTACGGTTGCTTTAGCGAGAAGGCTGGCGATCTCCGCGCCGTCCGGACGGGGCGTGGTGACACTGTAAATATCCAGGCGCCGCGCCAGGTCATTTATCATGTCGATAACATCGTCCAGCTCGGTCACCAGAAGATAAATGTCTTCCCGATCGATTGGCGTGATGAATGTTGAATTAAGCTTTTGCGTTATCGCGGCGGCAAGTTCATCACAGTGCACTTCAATGCCTTTTATTTGATCGGCGTACTGCGCATGATTCTGGTAGTCCTCGAAGATCCTTACGAAAAGTTCGCCGCCGAGCTTAACCTGCGCCGCAAGCTGGTTGAGCATCCCAAAGTACTTCTCTTCGCGTGGAAGAAACCTCACGAGATCACCTCATTATCGAAATTACGGAAGCGTCACCGCCGAGTCGTCGATTCTATTTGCCCCCCGGCTCGCCCGTCAAACCTACCCAACACCCTCCCTCGATCCCCGCCGGCGATTTTCCTTGACAGTCTATGACAGTTGTAGTAGAGTCAACCTCACTTGTAGTAGGTCGTTTTTTCAGGGGGTACATTGGCTCGAGATAAGACAATAAAACTGACGAAATTTGAACTCGAAGTCATGCACTCGCTTTGGGAGATCGGCAGCGGTTCGGTGCGCGAGATCCAGGAGCGGTTACCTGTGCAGCGTCGGCCGGCCTACACTACAGTTCAGACGATTGTGCGCAGGCTTGAGGAGAAGAACGCCGTGCGACGCACAAAAAAAATCGGCAACGCTTTTATCTTCGAACCTGTCGTTACTCGAAAGTCGGCTCATCACAGATTGATCGATGAATTGCTGGAATTGTTCGGCGGTTCCGCTCGCCCGTTGATGGCCCACCTTGCGGAGACAGGCAAGCTGAGCCTGGAAGATGTGCGAGAACTGGAAAGCATGATAAGCCGCAACACGGACGGAAAGCCGAACCCAGAAGCAAAGCGAAGAGACCGTTCCCACTAACTGCGATCGGATAGCGCCGTAGAAAGGCAGAACAACACATGACGCATCAGTGGCTGGCAGACTGGTCCATCTGGGGATGGCCTTCGCTCGCAAACCACTTGTGGCTGGCAACTCTCTTTTCGCTTGTCGCAGCCGGAGCGGTCGCTCTCCTGAGAAAGGGGCCGGCGGGCGCACGCTACGCTGTATGGCTGATCGCATCAGCCGGATTCATGCTGCCTTCAGCACTGCTGTTCTCGGTCGCAACTCGAATGGGAGTGGACTTCCATTCTCTGATTACTTCTAAATCCAATCCCGGCCAAGGCCCGAGTGTGATCTATCAGCTTGCTTCGCCACTTTCCGCGTCTGTTGCGAAGATTGAGGAATCGGCAAGCGGCGCACTGACTTCAACCCGCGGCCACAACGAGCTCTTTTGCGCCCTCACCCTCGTTTGGTTCGCAGGCTGTGTGATCCTGCTAACACTTTGGTGGCGACGACGCCGGCGATTCCGCCACGCGATAACCAGCCCGCTACCAGGCGGCGAGAGGGAGACTCAAGCTCTTAATCGCGTAAGATCGTGGCTGGGAATAAAACGCGAGGTCCGTTTGTCGATCGTGCCTGCGTCCATTGAACCGGGAGTCTGGGGCGTGTGGAAGCCTGTAGTCCTGCTGCCTGAGACCATTGCAGAAGAACTCACCGAAGCCGAGCTCGAGGCGGTGATCATGCACGAAATGATTCACGTCGTGCGACGTGATAATCTAATTGCAAATGTTCACCGTCTTTTGTGCTGCATTTTCTGGTTCTACCCAATCGTTTGGGTGCTTGATCGCATGCTGCTTACCGAACGCGAGCTGGCCTGCGATGAACAAGTGATACGTTACGGCGGAGCATCGGCCGTGTACGCTTCAAGCCTGGTAAAGGTCTTACGATTTTGTTTGGGTTGGAGCGTTGCGGGTACATCCAACGCTACCGGATCCAATTTGGGAAGGAGGGTTGAGC